>NZ_JBSGSG010000074.1:0-49162 GCF_053606765.1 Streptomyces sp. NPDC055189 | reverse complement strand
GTCACCCGGTGGGTGACCGCCCCTTCTATGTCTTCGTGCGCGTCAGCCGAGCGTCGCCCTGCCCGGCAGCTCCACCTTCGCGCCGAGCTCCACGAGCTTGTCCATGAAGTTCTCGTAGCCGCGGTTGATCAGGTCGATGCCGTGCACGCGGGACGTGCCCTGCGCCGCCAGAGCCGCGATCAGGTACGAGAAGCCGCCGCGCAGGTCGGGGATGACCAGATCGGCGCCCTGGAGCTTCGTGGGGCCGCTGACGACCGCCGAGTGGAGGAAGTTGCGCTGGCCGAAGCGGCAGTCCGAGCCGCCCAGGCACTCCCGGTAGAGCTGGATGTGTGCGCCCATCTGGTTGAGCGCGGAGGTGAAGCCGAGCCGGGACTCGTAGACCGTCTCGTGGACGATGGAGAGGCCCGCGGCCTGCGTGAGCGCCACCACCAGGGGCTGCTGCCAGTCGGTCTGGAAGCCGGGGTGCACGTCCGTCTCCAGGGCGATCGCGTTGAGCGAGCCGCCCGGGTGCCAGAAGCGGATGCCCTCGTCGTCGATCTCGAAGGCACCGCCCACCTTCCGGTAGGTGTTCAGGAACGTCATCATCGACCGCTGCTGGGCGCCGCGGACGTAGATGTTGCCTTCGGTCGCCAGGGCCGCGGAAGCCCACGAGGCGGCCTCCAGGCGGTCCGAGAGGGCGTGGTGGTTGTAGCCGCCCAGGCTGTCGACGCCGGTGACCCTTATGGTCCGGTCGGTGTCCATCGCGATGATCGCGCCCATTTTCTGCAGGACGCAGATGAGGTCTTCGATCTCGGGCTCGACGGCGGCGTTCGAGAGCTCGGTGACGCCCTCGGCCAGCACGGCGGTCAGCAGAACCTGCTCGGTGGCGCCGACGGAGGGGTACGGCAGCTTGATCTTCGTGCCGCGCAGCCGCTGCGGGGCCTCCAGGTACTGGCCGCCCTCGCGCTTCTCGATGGTCGCGCCGAACTGGCGGAGCACCTCGAAGTGGAAGTCGATGGGCCGGCCGCCGATGTCGCAGCCGCCGAGGCCGGGGATGAAGGCGTGCCCGAGGCGGTGCAGGAGCGGCCCGCAGAAGAGGATCGGGATACGCGACGACCCGGCGTGGGCGTCGATGTCCGCGACGTTGGCGCTCTCCACGTGCGAGGGGTCCATGACCAGCTCGCCCGGCTCCTCACCGGGGCGGACCGTCACGCCATGCAGCTGCAGGAGTCCGCGTACGACGCGGACGTCGCGGATGTCGGGGACATTGCGCAGCCTGCTCGGAGCGCTGCCGAGCAGCGCGGCGACCATGGCCTTGGGCACGAGGTTCTTCGCGCCGCGGACACGGATCTCGCCCTCCAGCGGGGTTCCGCCGTGGACAAGCAGTACATCGTCGGTGACGGTCATGAATCTCGCGTTCCGATTGGATGGACGGGTGGACCAAAGGGCAAGCGTAATGGGCGTGTACCCCCTTCCCGTAAGGCCAAGGGCGTCCAGAACGCGTCATGAGTTCGTGACAACACGAACCGTTCGGAACCGGACACTCCGGGTCACCATCGAAAGCGTGCGCTCCGGACGCCCCGATGCGCCCCTGAGCTGCATTCACTCCTGTACGGGCATTGCCTCCCCCCGCGGGGCAAAGATGCGGGATCATGTCGTTCATGACGGAGGTGTCCTCGCTCACAGGGCGGCTGCTCGTGGCCACGCCTGCCCTGGCGGACCCGAACTTCGACCGCGCGGTGGTGCTGCTCCTCGACCACGACGAGGAGGGCTCGCTCGGCGTGGTCCTCAACAGGCCCACGCCGGTGGACGTCGCCGACATCCTGGACGGCTGGGGCGATCTGGCCGGCACTCCGGGGGTCGTCTTCCAGGGCGGCCCCGTCTCGCTCGATTCCGCGCTCGGCGTGGCGGTGATCCCCGGCGAAGAGACCGCACCCCCTTCTTCTCTTTCCTCTCCTTCCTCACCTTCCACTCCTGCCCCTTCGTCGCCCGGCACCCGGCCGCGCCCGGCCAGAGGCGAGCCGATCGGCTGGCGCCGGGTGCACGGCGCGATCGGCCTGGTCGACCTGGACACACCCCCCGAACTCCTGGCCCCCGCACTCGGCTCGCTGCGGATCTTCGCCGGATACGCGGGCTGGGGCCCGGGCCAACTAGAGGACGAACTGACGGAGGGCGCCTGGTACGTGGTCGAGTCGGAACCCGGCGACGTTTCCTCCCCGTCGCCGGAGAGGTTGTGGCGGGCGGTGTTGCGGCGGCAGCGGAGTGAGTTGGCGATGGTGGCTACTTATCCGGATGATGCTTCGCTGAACTGAGCGGCGGTTCGCAGGATTTGGGGTGGCGCGTGGCGTGGCCCGGGTGAGGCGATCGGCGCCAGATTGGCATATGCCGGAGTGTGCCGCTTGAGGTGCGCATGCAAATGTGGCTGGGCGCCCTGCGTTGACTGCTACGCAGTGTCGCAACCGGCATGCGGGCCCCACGAGCCCGGAGTGCGGAGCTGACTGCGCGCCGCGGCGTGCCTCACTCGCCCCGGCCGCTAGCGGAATCCGCTCTGTTGTCACCTGCGATGTCACGGATAGTGTTCGCGTGCTTACGCTAACCGCACCCCCGGAGACCAGAGTGAACCGCCCCGCCCGGCTCGTAGCAGCCGTGTTCGCCGCATGTGCGGCCCTGTGTACGGCCCTGCTGTTGACCGCCTGTGGTGGGTCGGCCGACGACATGGGCAACGACAAAATTGCCGGTACTGACGAAGGCGGCACGGAGTCGGCATCGGCATCGCCGTCGGCGGACGGGATCGACAGGCCGGAGATCAAACTGGCTTCGGACATGGAGAACGTCTTCGATGGCCAGGAGGCCGGTGACGCGGTGAAGAACGCGATCCTGGCGGACAACGAGCGCCGCATCAACGCGACGGACGCGGCGCTCGCGACGGGGGACCTGACGCATTCCGCCCTCGCCTTCTACGCCACGGACCGGGCATTGACCGGCCTCTACGAGTACGCCAAGGGCAACATCGACAAGAACACGAGTTGGGCGGGAACGGTCCGCTATTTCGACCGGCGGGTAACGGTGTTCAGCAAGACGTCGGCGGCGGTGACGTACTGCGTGGACGAGAGCCGGGCGAACCTCAAGGACCGCAAGACGAACAAGGTGACCAAGGCGGAGACGTCGCCCGACAGCTACGTCTTCTACAACACCGCGATGAAGAAGAACAAGGACGGCGTTTGGCAGACCCGGGACCTCGGCGAGGACCGCGGGTCGCAGAAGTGCCAGCCGTGATCTTGCATCGGGGCGGGACGGTGACTGTGTTCGCCGCCGTGGTGTGCGTTTTCGGAACCCATGAGGCCCTGGCCGGAGGCCGTGCCGACTCCGGATCTCAGGAGTCGGCGTCGTCGGGCCAGTCCTACGGGAGAGACCTGGTGTCGCGGGTCCTCTTCAAGGTGGAGGGCGGCTCCGCCGAAGCTGAGGGCTCCGGCGCTCTGACCCCCGCCGTGACGGACTGGAAGTCCCCTGCCTGCTGGTACGAGCCGTACTGGAAGGCCAAGGACTTCAAGACCTTCGTGGAGGCTCAGTGGTCCATCTACGAATCGGTCGGCGGAGACGCCGCGAGCATCGCGGGGGACAAGGCGCGCTACAAGGGTGGCAAGCCGTATAAGGACTTCAATGCCGACAAGAACGGCAAAGGTATGTGGTGGGTGGGCGTCAAGAACCCGGACATGGGGGAGGACCCGGCCACCGGCGCTTGTGGGCGCCAGCCCTTCTGGGTGAACAACGGCGAGCCTTCGAACGTCCCTCAGGCCATCGACCCAGAGACACTCGCCGCCCTCGCCTACCAGCAGACCAGGGTGCCGGACACCGAGATCGAGCTGAAGCCCGAGGCCAAGTCGACGGTGAATCTGCCTACTTGGGCCTGGCTGGACAAGGGCACGTTCAGGGCGGTCAAGGTCCGCGCCGTGCTGCCCGGCACCGGGTTGTGGGCGCAGACCACCGCGGAGCCGATCAGCCTCCACCTGGAGCCGGGTACGGCGGACGCGGAGACGTACCCGGTATCCGGTGAGTGCGAGTTCAACAAGGACGGCAGTATCGGAATTCCGTACACCAAGGGCGCTTCTCGGCGGAAACCGCCGTGCGGGATCAATTATCTGCGGGCCACCAGCGGTCAGCCCTACCACTTGAAAGCGTCAGTGACCTGGGCGATCGAATGGTCCGGCACCGGTGGCGCAAAGGGTGACCTCCCGGACGGCACGTTCGAGACCACCCAGAACATGAACGTCCAGGAGATCCAATCCGTCAACCGCTGAAGGCGGTTCGTCCGCACGCTGCGAGTTCAACCGAATTGACCGTCTGGGAAAGGGGAGTCCGGATAAGTGTCTGATTTGACTGTCGACTATGAGTTGCTCAATAAGTCGGCGAAGCAGCTGGGAGCCATTCAAAGGGAGTTCAAGAACCTGGGTGAGTGGAAAGATGACATTAAGGCGGTCGTCGGGGCTTCCGGAATTAAAGGGGCCATGTCTGATTTTATCGACAACTGGGACGACAATCGCAAGCGTCTTCTTGAGTCGCTGGACGCTGTCGGGGCGATGGTCGAGGGAACCCGGAATGCGTTTTGCGGACTCGATGACAAGTTGTCGGAGTCCGGCAGGAAGAAGAAATAGTGATGCGTCAAGCACGTCGGCCTGCTAGCTGGCTTCGGGGGGAAAGTGGCGCGACCAAAGGATTGGCATCCTCTGTGCGAAGTTGATCCTGTACCGGGTGATCCCGACGGGATTCGTGACCAGGTCAAGCACATGAAGAAGATCGCCGAGTATCTGCGCACCCAGGCGGCGGCGCTCAATGCGATGGCTGACGCCGACAATCTCAAGGGAAAGTACGCGGAGAAACTCGCTGAGGACGCGCGTGGTTTGGGCCGAAAGCTCGATGAGGCGGAAGACCGGTACCGCGAGGTAAAAGGTCACCTGTCCTGCTGGGGCAACGAGCTCGAAGAGTTCCAGAGGAGGGCGGACAAGGCGCTTGGTGACGCCAAGGACGCCCAACACGTGATCGACACCCGTGAGGGCAAGGCAGACGACAAGCCCGGTTCCGGCGAGAGTGAAAAGGGTCCTGATGCGAAGGACCCCGCGCTCAAGCGCGCCAAGGAAGACTTGGAGAACGCTCGAGGGCGACTTGCCGTGGCGGTCGGCGAATACGACGAACGCTCCGGTCATTTCGCCGGCAAGATCCGGTACTCCATCGACGATGACATGAAGGACAGCTTGTGGAACGACGCCAAGGGGGCCGTTGCTGACGCGGAATGGATCGGCGAATGGGCAGACAGGCTGAGCTGGGTTGCGACGGCAGTAGGCGTGGCCGCCATGCTCTTCCCTGGTATCGGCTGGATTGCGGCCGCCCTGACCGTAGCCGTGCTGGCTGCCCACGTCGTGCAGGCGGCAACAGGGAACGGGTCATGGTTCGACGTTGTCATGGACATCGGGGCGTTGAAGCTGGCGCGTATTGGCGTGAAGGCGGCCAAGGGGATGAAGCTCCTGCAGGAGAGCTCACGTCAAGTCGCTGCCAAATCGGCCGGTACTGCCCAGCGGGTGCAGAGCGCGTCGAGAACCGCGGGGTCGCGGGCCAGCTCGGTGGCGAAGTCCAAGAAGGGGGGTGGCAGGTCGGGTAATGCGCGCAAGAACGCCAGAGCCCGTAACATGCGCCAATTGACCAAAAGCCAGGCAGACGGGAAGAAGGCGGCCGGCGAGGTGCGCGATGCCGAGATGCCGCAGATTACCGCGCAGGAGAAGGCGGGTGTGCTGGGAGACGCCCAGCTCGGCCGTCAGATGAAGGACATCAAGAAGTGGCGGGACGAGTTTCCCCGCAACACGCAGCTCGCGGACAACGCCCGCGAGGCCGATCGTCATAAGGACGCGCTCGTAGGATCGTGGGGAGCCAGCACGGTTCTCGATAGCGGAGACAAGGGCGGCGACGTGGTCTCGGATGGTGAGTACAGCAGAATGAAGGATCGCATGACGAGGCCGGTTGGCTCGCAGTGGTGAGGAAGAGTGGGTCGATGACCGCGGAAAGTTCCGACCGGGCAGCCCGCAGTGAGCGGCGATTGGCGTTGCACCTTGGCTTCTTCAAATGGTTCTTCCTGCTGTCCATGCTGCGCATGTTCGCCACACCCGCGAGCAAGGACTTCTTTGGCAGGGAACTGGTGCCGTGGCCGACGTGGGACTGGGCCCTATGCGCGGTGGTGCCCGTTCTCCTGATCTATCTGTCCCGGCGCTCGGATGATTGGAAGGACCTGCGAGGCGAGCGCAGCCTCATCAAGTGGGCACTCATTCTGTATCTCTTCTACGCATTGATGGGAGCCGTGGGCAGAGGCTTTTGGGTTCTCTGGCTCGCTGTGGGTATCTGTCTCGCCGGCTTCGCGGGAATGTGGCATCTCAACCGCGAGGAGCGACTTCGTGCTCACTGACCAAAGCAGGCCGACCCTGCAGGCCGAGGATGCGGGCCGTCCGGTCACCGGCTACCGCGTCATCATCCCTGATGAGTGGGCCCAAGTCCCCCTGCGCCAGGGCACGGAGGACGCCGTCCGCCGGATCCTCGACGACGCCTGCGCCCGCATTCCCGACGATGCGCCGCACGACAAGATCGGTCCCTACAAGCGTGAGCTGGAGCGCCGCTTCCGGGAAGCCGTCGGGCAGGCTGCGAAGAGCAAGGCTCTGGACCTCTACCTGCCGGTCAAGCCGATGGGCGGAGTCAGCATCGGGGCCTCGATCCTCGTCTCCGAAAGCCTTCTGCCCCGACGTTCGGGGCTGTCGCAGAGTGGGGTCGAGCCGACCGAGGCGGCGGTTCAGCTCCTCTCCAGGGACGGTGTAGAGGGCGCCGACCTGAGTTCGGGGGAGGTCGACGGGGCCCTCGCGGTCCGCCGCGAGCATGTGGTCGAGGCCGACCGCGGTCAAGGAGTGGAACTCGCCTCCCGGCGCGTCGAATACATGATCTCCGTGCTGGATGACCCGGATCGATGGTTCGTGGCTGCCTTCTCGACCGTGGGTGGCAGCAGCCCCCAGGACGAGCTGGCCGAGGTCCTCGTCGAATGGTTCGACGCCCTTATGGCGAATTTCCGCTGGGTGCGGGGATGAGCGAGTACTTCCGGGCCGTCATCGACATCGAGGACGTCGACCCCACGCCCTGGGTCATGGTGCCGCCGCGGTCCGGGCTGACGGCTCCCTGGTCCGTGTGGGAGGACATCCGCGCCTGGTCGCGGGAGGTCGCCGAAGAACTGTGGGAGGACCACGATCTCGACCCCGGACCGAACGGTGTGGACTTCGTCGCGGGCACCTTGCAACGCTGCGCCGAGGCCTTTGCGCCCCCTGGATCGGACCACTGGGTCTTCCTCCATCTCGATGACCCCACCGATCTGCCGCTCCCGGTCTGCGTGGCGATCGGGCCCGCGTCGGGTGCTCGTGAGGCGACCCTGCGTGGCCTCACTGAGGCGGACGATCCGACAGTCGTCGAGCCTGCGGTCGTGAAGAGTGTCAAGTCCGAGAAGCTGGGCGAAGGGCTGACCACGTTCCGCTATGTGCCGCAGGAGGACTCGCCCCACCTGTTGGCCTGCGTCCGTTACGGCTGGCAGGTGGAGGAGTACGAGGCGGATGTCGTCGTATGGACGGCCACCACCGATGTCGGCCATCTCCTGCGTGCCGCCGATGACCTCGAGGACCTGGCACGGTCGCTCAAGATCTGGGTGGTTCCCTGAAGCTCGCGCGCGGGTGGCACGCACCTGACGGCGACAATAGACGGGAGACTCGGTGCGTGGCGGTCACCGAGTGCAGCACCCGGCACACACGATGCCCGCGTCCGGACGATGCCCGGACGCGCCCGCCGTAGGTACCCTTGGATGCCATGAGCACTCTTGAGCCCGAGCCCGAGCGCGGGGCAGGTACGGGGACCCTCGTTGAGCCGACGCCGCAGGTGTCGAGCGGTGACGGTGACCACGAGCGCTTCGCGCACTATGTCCAGAAGGACAAGATCATGGCGAGCGCGCTCGACGGTACGCCCGTCGTCGCGCTCTGCGGCAAGGTGTGGGTGCCGGGTCGTGACCCGAAGAAGTACCCCGTATGCCCCATGTGCAAGGAGATCTACGAGTCCATGAGCGCCGGCGGCGACAAGGACAAGGGTGGCAATGACGGTAAGGGCGGCGGCAAGAAGTAGCCCGCCCGGAGCTGAAGCCCGGAGCTGATCCGAACCTCCTCGCGTAGGGGCGTTGCGTGTACCGCAACGCCCCTTTTGCGTTGTGCAATGGCATGGCAGCCTCGCCGCATGACCTTTGAGCAACTCATCCCGGCGCCCGCACGCGCCGAGGGACCGCATTCCGAAGGCTTCATCCTCGACTCCTCGACCGCGCTGCGGGCCGGACCCGGCACCGAGTCCACCGAGCGCTGGCTGCGCGCCACCCTCGGCGGCGCGCTCGGGCTGCCCCTCGCCCCGGGGGAGGGCAAGGGAGTGTCGCTCACGATCGACGACTCCCTCGCCGCCGAGGCGTACCGGCTCGGAGTGACGGAGAACGGTATCGAGATCGCCGGTGGCGCCGCCCCCGGCGTCTTCTGGGGCGCGCAGACCCTGCGCCAGCTCGTGGGGCCGCAGGCGTTCCGGCGGGCCCCGCTGCGGGCCGCCGAGAGGCACGCCGTCGCGGGGTGCCTCATCGAGGACAGCCCGCGCTTCGGGTGGCGCGGCATGATGCTCGACGTGGCCCGGCATTTCATGCCCAAGGACGGGGTTCTGCGGTATCTCGATCTTCTTGCCGCGCATAAGTTGAACGTCTTTCACTTTCATCTCTCCGACGATCAGGGCTGGCGCGTCGAGATCAAGCGCTACCCGAAGCTGACGGAGGAGTCCTCGTGGCGGCCGCGCTCGAAGTGGGGGCACCGCGCGTCCGAGCTGTGGAACGACACCCCGCACGGCGGCTACTACACGCAGGACGACATCCGCGAGATCGTCGCGTACGCCCATGAGCGGCACATCGCCGTCGTACCGGAGATCGACATCCCCGGGCACTCGCAGGCCGCCATCCACGCCTATCCGGAACTCGGCAACACCGACGTCGTCGACACCGCATCGCTCGGCGTCTGGGACAGCTGGGGCATCACCCCGAACGTCCTCGCACCGACCGAGAACACCCTCCGTTTCTACGAGGGGGTGTTCGAGGAGCTCCTTGAGCTTTTTCCCTCCACCTTCATTCACGTGGGTGGGGATGAATGTCCCAAGGACCAGTGGAAGGCATCGGCCACCGCGCAGGCCCGCATCAAGGAGCTCGGAGTCGGTGACGAGGACGGCCTTCAGAGCTGGTTCATCCGGCACTTCGACACCTGGCTGACCGAGCGCGGCCGTCGTCTCATCGGCTGGGACGAGATCCTGGAGGGTGGTCTTGCCGAAGGGGCCACCGTTTCCTCCTGGCGCGGGTACGGCGGTGGCATCGCGGCGGCCAAGGCCGGGCACGACGTCGTCATGTGTCCGGAGCAGCAGGTGTACTTGGACCACCGGCAGCACGGCGGGCCCGACGAGCCCGTGCCCATCGGCTTCGTCCGCACCCTGGAGGACGTGTACCGCTTCGAGCCGGTGCCGCCTCAGCTCACCGAGGAGGAGGCCCGGCACGTCCTCGGCACCCAGGCCAACGTCTGGACCGAGGTGATGGAGTACCACGCACGCGTGGACTACCAGGTGTTCCCGCGTCTGGCCGCCTTCGCCGAGGTCGCCTGGAGCACGCTGCCCGCGCCCGCCGAGCGGGACTACGCGGACTTCGAGCGGCGAATGACCGAGCACTACGCGCGACTTGACGCACTCGGCGTCGACTACCGCCCGCCCGGCGGCCCGTTGCCGTGGCAGAAGCGCCCGGGCGTGCTCGGACGCCCGATCGAGGGGGCGCCCCCGAACAGGTGAGGCACACCCCGTAGTCCGCGTGTCGGGCTGCCCGCGCTGGGAGCGTGGGCAGCCGGACCAAAGGCGGACAATGATCACCGAAGAGTGGCAATTCCCGCTGACCGGCAAGGGAGTGCGAAAACGGTTCATCTCCCAGGACTGCGGACGAATGGCTCCTAGCGGACCCCCGCGCCGGGGGCCGGGGAAGATGTGCCAGAGTTGCCACGTCCGGGCTGTGAACACGTACCGTACGGCGGAACAGGCGTAACGGTGAGAACGGCGAGAAGGCCGCCGGGCATCGGGAAGGGGCAGCCGGTTTGACCACGCACGCACCGCAGGCGGCGCAGAACGCGCAGACGGCGAAGCTGCCTGGGACGTTGGACGAGGCCGTCGAGGCGCTCGCCGCGATGCCCGCCGCCGTGCCCGTGGCCGGCGGCACCGACCTCATGGCCTCCGTCAACGCGGGCCTCCTGCGCCCCGCCGCGCTCGTCGGCCTCGGCCGCATCAGCGAGATCCGCGGCTGGCAGTACCAGGACGGCCACGCGCTGCTCGGCGCGGGCCTCACCCACGCACGCGTCGGACGGCCCGACTTCGCCGCCCTGATCCCGGCGCTCGCCGCTGCCGCGCGCGCGGCGGGACCCCCGCAGATCCGCAACGCGGGCACCCTCGGCGGCAACATCGCCACCGCGGGGCCGACCGGCGACACCCTGCCCGTCCTGGCCGCCCTGGAAGCCGTCCTCATCATCGCGGGACCCGGCGGCGCGCGCCGCGAGGTGCCCGTCTCGCACCTGCTCGCGGGGATGGACATGCTCCGCCCCGGCGAGCTCATCGGTTTCGTACGGCTGCCGCTCCTGCACGCCCCGCAGGTCTTCCTGAAGGCCACGGGGCGGACCGGACCCGGCCGCGCCACCGCGTCCGTCGCGCTGGTCCTCGACCCCGCGCGGCGCGGGGTGCGCTGTGCGGTCGGCGCCGTCGCGCCGATGCCGCTGCGGCCCCTTGAGGCCGAGCAGTGGGTGGCCTCGCTGATCGACTGGGACGGCGGCCGGACGATCGTGCCGGAGGCGCTCACCGCCTTCGGTGAGTACGTCGCCGCCGCGTGCATCCCCGACCAGCCCCCGGCGGAGGACGGCTCCCCGCAGCCGCTGCCGCCCGCCGTACTGCATCTGCGGCGCACCGTCGCCGCGCTGGCCCGACGAGCACTGGGGAGGGCGCTGTCGTGAGCGACGACCAGAACAACAACAACGGCGGCTGGCAGCCGCATCCGCAGGGCGAGTACGACTCGGACGCCACGGCCTTCGTGCAGCTGCCGGAAGGCGCGCTCGACTCCTTCGACCACTCGCCGCTCGCCGCGCCCGGACACGGCTACGTGCCGCCGCAGATAACGGTCACCCCGACGACCGCCGACGCGACGGACCCGGCGGCCACGGGCGTCTGGGCGATGCCGCCCGAGGTGACCGGCGTCCAGAACGTGCAGTGGCCCGCCGCGGGCGGGGCCGGCGGGGTGCCCGAGCCGGCCGGTCACGACGTGCAGGAGCACGCGTACGACCCGCGGGCCACCGGGCAGTGGAGCTTCCACGAGGCGGAGGAGCACGCGCCCGCCGCCCCCGCCCCGGCCGATGTCACCGGCCAGTGGTCAATTCCTGTCGCCAATGGTGATCTTCCGGATGAATCGGGCGAGTTCACCGCGTCTTCGCTCGCCGCGCAGTGGGGCGGCACGCCGCCCGCGACGCTGCCTGGCGGTGCCGCGGCGCCGTGGGCGACCGGCGGCGCGGACGCGGGCGCGCCGTGGTCGGAGCCGGTGCAGCAGCCGCACGTGGAGCCGCAGCAGTACGCCGAGCCGCATCCGCATCTGAACCCGCACCCGCATGCCGGGCCCGAGCCGTACGCCCAGCCGGATCCGTACGACCACCAGCACCAGCACCAGCAATACGTCGAGCCGCAGCACCACGAGCCCGTTGTGCCCCCGGAGCCGTTCGTTCCCGAGGCGCCGGTCGCTCCGGAGATGCACGTGGTGGTGCCCGAGGCGCCTGCCGTCCACCCGGAGCCGGAGCCGGAACCGGAACTCGTGCCCGATCCGGAGCCCGAAGCCGAAGCGGCGCCCGCGCCCGAAGCCGAGCCCGAGCCGGAGCCGGACACCCCGGCCGAAGCGGAAGCCGAAGCTGAGGCCGAGGTCGAGGCCGAGGCCGAGGGAGAGGGCGAAACCGAGGCCGCCCCCGAAGCCCCCGAAACCGACGAAGAGGCAACGGCGGTCACCACCACCGTCCTCGGCGACGAACACCCCCTCTGCTCGTACGTCCTGCGCGTCAACGGCACCGACCGCCCCGTCACGGACGCCTGGATCGGCGAGTCCCTGCTCTACGTCCTGCGCGAGCGCCTCGGCCTCGCGGGCGCCAAGGACGGCTGCTCGCAGGGCGAGTGCGGGGCCTGCAACGTCCAGGTGGACGGCCGCCTCGTCGCCTCCTGCCTGGTGCCCGCGGCCACCGCCGCCGGCAGCGAGGTCCGCACCGTCGAGGGCCTCGCCGTCGACGGCAGACCCTCCGACGTGCAGCGGGCGCTCGGCGCCTGCGGTGCCGTCCAGTGCGGCTTCTGCGTACCGGGCATGGCGATGACCGTGCACGACCTGCTGGAGGGCAACCCCGCCCCGACCGACCTGGAGACCCGCCGCGCCCTGTGCGGCAACCTGTGCCGCTGCTCCGGCTACCGCGGTGTGCTCGACGCCGTGCAGGAGGTGGTCGCCGAACGCGAGGCGTCCGCGTCCGCCGCCGAGCCGTCGGCCCGCGGCGACCAGTCGGGCGAGGCGCGCATCCCGCACCAGGCGGGACCCGGCGACGGAGGGGTCAACCCGACGGCGCAGGACGGCACGTACGAAGGTCCCTACGGCCAGGACGGAGGCCAGGCGTGAGCAACGAAGCCGCGGCGCACACCGCGACCGCCGTGGAGACGCAGCCAGGACCCGAGCCGCTGCCGCACGGCATCGGCGCCTCGCTGCCGTCCGCCGAGTCCCGCGCCAAGACGGAGGGCACGTTCCCCTACGCGGCCGACCTGTGGGCGGAGGGGCTGCTGTGGGCGGCCGTCCTGCGCTCGCCGCACGCGCACGCGCGCATCGTCTCCATCGACACGTCCCAGGCGCGCGAGATGCCCGGCGTGCGCTCCGTCGTCACGCACGAGGACGTGCCCGGCGAGGCGCTGCACGGCCGCAAGACCGCGGACCGCCCGGTCTTCGCCTCCGACGTCGTACGCCACCACGGCGAGCCCATCGCCGCAGTGGCCGCCGATCACCCCGACACGGCGCGGATGGCCGCCGCCGCCATCTTCGTCGAGTACGAGGTGCTCGAGCCGGTCACCGACCCCGAGAAGGCGTTCGCGGCCGAACCCCTGCACCCCGACGGCAACCTGATCCGGCACATCCCGCTGCGGCACGGCGACCCGGAGGCGGCGGGCGAGCTCGTCGTCGAGGGGCTCTACCGCATCGGCCGGCAGGACCCGGCGCCGATCGGCGCCGAGGCGGGTCTTGCCGTACCGCGTCCGGACGGGGGCGTGGAGCTGTACATCGCCTCCACCGACCCGCACACCGACCGCGACATGGCCGCGTCCTGCTACGGCATCGACCCGGACATCGTGAAGGTCGTCGTGACCGGCGTGCCCGGTGCGACCGCCGACCGCGAGGACGCCAGCTTCCACCTCCCGCTCGGCCTGCTTGCCCTCACCACCGGCTGCCCGGTGAAGCTGACGGCGACCCGCGAGGAGTCCTTCCTCGGCCACGCCCACCGCCACCCGACCCTGCTCCGCTACCGCCACCACGCGGACGCCGAGGGCAAGTTGGTGAAGGTGGAGGCGCAGGTCCTGCTCGACGCGGGCGCGTACGCGGACACCTCGTCGGACGCGCTCGCCGCGGCCGTCTCCTTCGCCTGCGGTCCGTACGTGGTCCCCAACGCCTTCATCGAGGGCTGGGCGGTCCGCACGAACAACCCGCCCTCCGGACACGTCCGGGGCGAGGGCGCCATGCAGGTCTGTGCCGCGTACGAGGCGCAGATGGACAAGATCGCCAAGAAGCTGGGCATCGACCCGGCCGAGCTGCGGCTGCGCAACGCGATGGCGACGGGCGACATCCTGCCCACGGGCCAGACGGTGACCTGCCCGGCGCCGGTCGCCGAACTCCTCGCCGCCGTACGGGACTTCCCCCTCCCCGAGCTGCCCAAGGACACCCCCGAGGACGAGTGGCTGCTGCCCGGCGGCCCCGAGGGCGCGGGCGAGCCGGCCGCGGTGCGCCGCGGCGTCGGCTACGGCCTCGGCATGGTCCAACTCCTGGGCGCCGAAGGCACGGACGAGGTCTCCACGGCCACGGTGAAGGTCCACGACGGCGTCGCGACCGTCATCTGCGCGGCGGTCGAGACGGGCCAGGGCTTCTCCACGCTCGCCCGCCAGATCGTCCAGGAGACGCTCGGCATCGACGACGTCCGCGTGGCCCCCGTCGACACGGACCAGCCCCCGGCGGGACCGAGCTGCCACGGCCGCCACACGTGGGTGTCGGGCGGTGCGGTGGAGCGCGCGGCGAAGATGGTCCGCACGCAGCTCCTGCAGCCCCTGGCCCACAAGTTCGGGATGTCCACGGAGCTGCTCCAGATCACCGACGGCAAGATCACCTCGTACGACGGCGTGCTGAGCACGACCGTCACGGAGGCGATGGACGGCAAGGAACTGTGGGCCACGGCCCAGTGCCGCCCGCACCCCACGGAGCCCCTCGACGAGGCGGGCCAGGGCGACGCGTTCGTCGGGATGGCCTTCTGCGCGATCCGCGCGGTCGTGGACGTGGACATCGAGATCGGTTCGGTACGGGTCGTGGAGCTCGCGGTCGCCCAGGACGTGGGCCGCATCCTGAACCCGACCCAGCTGAAGGTGCGTATCGAGGCCGGCGTAACGCAGGGTGTCGGCGCGGCCCTCACGGAGAACCTCCGCACGCCGCGCGGCCTGGTCCGCCACCCCGACCTCACGGGTTACGCCCTCCCGACCGCCCTGGACACCCCCGACATCCGCATCGTGAAGCTGGTGGAGGAGCGGGACGTGGTGGCTCCTTTCGGCGCGAAGGCGGCGAGCGCGGTGCCGGTCGTGACGACTCCGGCGGCGGTGGCGTCGGCGGTGCGTGCGGCCACCGGGCGCCCGGTGAACCGCCTCCCGATCCGCCCGCAGGCGGCGGTCGCGACGTGACGGAGCCCTTGGCCGGTGTCGTCGTCATCACCGGGATCATGGCCTCGGGCAAGTCCACGGTGGCGCAGGCGCTCGCCGAACGCCTTCCGCGCGCGGCGCACGTGCGGGGCGATGTCTTCCGCCGGATGATCGTGTCGGGCGGCGAGGAGTACGAGCCCGGGGCGTCGGAGGAGGCTGCGGCCCAACTCCGCCTGCGTTACGGCCTGTCGGCGGCGACAGCCGACGCCTACGCCGCCGCGGGCTTCGTCGCGGTGGTCCAGGACGTCATCCTGGGCGAGGAATTGAAGACGTACGTGGATCTGCTGCGTACGCGTCCCGTGCACGTCGTCGTCCTGGCCCCGCGCCCGGACGCGGTCACCGCGCGGGAGGCCGGCCGCGGCAAGACCGGCTACGGCGCGTGGACCGTGGAGGCCCTGGACTCGGGGTTCCGCGCCACGACCCCGAGGCTCGGCCTCTGGCTGGACAGCTCCGACCTGACGGTCGACGAGACGGTGGACGCGATTCTCGCGGGGCTCGAAGGGGCGCGGATCTAGGGGCAGGGGGTCCGACTTCTGCGCGCGCCATCGGGCCCGTCGGACCGGTCGCGTGCGGGCCCGGTGGGGGCTGGTCGCGCAGTTCCCCGCGCCCCTTCGGGGCGCTCTTTGAGGCCGTGGCGGGAATCGAACCCACGTAACTCGCTTTGCAGGCGAGTCCCTAAACCACTCGGGCACACGGCCGAGTTCGAACTCGACTCCTTGAACCTAAGCGCCCGGAACCGGCCGCTCAAGGAAATCGCCGCCCCCGCAACGGGACTGCCACACCCCGTTCATGAACGGGCTCCGACGGGGCGAGTGGTCGTACGACCAAGGGACCAGTACCGTCCCGCCTCCGGACAGGGGCCATCTCGTAGTACGCCCCTTACGCTGGCCAGCATGAGCGCCCTCGAACCCCGCGACGCCGAAGTCGCAGCCGCCCCGATAGCCCCGCCCTCCGAGCTCGAGGGCGGAGTGCTGCGCGCCCCCTATCGCGCGCTCAGCCTCGGCATCGTCTCCGTGGTGCTGCTCATCGCCTTCGAAGCGACCGCCGTCGGGACCGCGATGCCGGTTGCCGCCCGTGAGCTGGACGGCATCTCGCTCTACGCCTTCGCCTTCTCCGCGTACTTCACCACCAGCCTCTTCGGCATGGTGCTCTCCGGGCAGTGGGCCGACCGGCGCGGGCCCCTCGGGCCGCTCGCCACCGGGATCGCCGCCTTCGCGGCGGGGCTGCTGCTCTCCGGGACCGCCGGGGCCATGTGGATGTTCATCCTGGGGCGGGCCGTGCAGGGGCTTGGGGGCGGTCTTGTCATCGTCGCCCTCTACGTCGTCGTCAGCCGGGCCTACCCGGAGCATCTGCGCCCGTCCATCCTCGCGGCGTTCGCGGCCAGCTGGGTCGTGCCGTCCGTGGTGGGGCCGCTGGTCGCCGGGACGGTCACCGAGCACCTGGGGTGGCGCTGGGTCTTCGTCGGGATTCCTGTCCTCGTCGTGGGGCCGCTCGCCCTCGCGCTGCCCGCCATCCGGCGCACCGCGTCCGGGCCCGTCGACCCCTCCGCGCCCGCCGAGGCCTTCGACCGGCGGCGCGTACGGCTCGCGCTCGGGATCTCGCTGGGGGCGGGGCTCCTCCAGTACGCCGGCCAGGATCTGCGCTGGCTCTCGCTGCTCCCCGCGGCCGTCGGCGCCGCCGTGCTCGTGCCCGCCGTGCTCGGGCTGCTGCCGCGCGGCACGTACCGGGCCGTGCGGGGCCTGCCCTCCGTCGTGCTGCTGCGGGGCGTCGCCGCCGGGTCCTTCATCGCCGCCGAGTCCTTCGTGCCGCTGATGCTGGTCACCGAGCGCGGACTCACCCCGACCATGGCGGGGCTCTCGCTGGCCGTGGGCGGTGCGACCTGGGCGTTCGGGTCGTTCGTGCAGTCGCGCCCGGCCATGGAGCCGCACCGGACCCGGCTCACGGTCGTCGGGATGATCCTGGTCGCCGCCGCCATCGCCACCGCGCCCACAGTCCTGATCGACGCCGTCCCGGTATGGATCGTCGCGGTGGCCTGGGCCTTCGGCTGCCTCGGCATGGGCACGGTCATCGGGTCCACCAGCGTCCTGCTCCTGCGCCTCTCGCCCCCGAAGGACGCGGGCGCCAACTCCGCCGCCCTCCAGATCTCGGACGGCCTCTCCAACGCCCTGCTCCTGGCCGTGGGCGGCGCGGCCTTCGCCGCACTCGGCGGCGGCATGGTGGGCGCCGGACACGTGGCGGGCGAGGCGAGCGGGTCCCATCCGGGGGCCTTCGTCGCGGTCTTCCTGCCCATGGCGGTGGTTGCCCTGGTCGGGGCCTGGGTGGGGACGCGCCTGAAGGAACGCACGCCCTGAGCAAGCCGTGTGACACCCGTCGCACCTGCCCCCGGCCCCGCATTGTCATCGGACTCGCGTCAACACATCACCGGTAGGGTGGCCCGGTTGTCGTACGTACCCGCCGTATCCGTCGTACTCGCCTGTCGTCCGTACCCGAGCGCCAAAACCGGAGACCGTGACTACCACCGCCGCCAACTCCGCCTCGTCCCACCACCTCTCTCCCGCCTTCCCCGGCCGCGCCCCCTGGGGCACCGCCAACAAGCTGCGTGCCTGGCAGCAGGGCGCGATGGAGCGGTACCTCCAGGAGCAGCCGCGTGACTTCCTCGCCGTCGCGACACCCGGCGCCGGCAAGACGACGTTCGCGCTGACGCTCGCGTCCTGGCTGCTGCACCACCATGTCGTGCAGCAGGTGACGGTGGTCGCGCCTACCGAGCACCTGAAGAAGCAGTGGGCGGAGGCCGCGGCGAAGATAGGGATCAAGCTGGACCCCGAGTACAGCGCGGGGCCGCTCAGCAAGGAGTACCAGGGCGTCGCCATCACGTACGCGGGTGTCGGCGTGCGGCCCATGCTGCACCGCAACCGCGTCGAGCAGCGCAAGACCCTGGTGATCCTCGACGAGATCCACCACGCCGGTGACTCGAAGTCGTGGGGCGAGGCCTGCCTGGAAGCCTTCGAGCCCGCGACCCGGCGGCTCGCGCTCACCGGTACGCCCTTCCGCTCCGACACCAACCCGATCCCCTTCGTCGCGTACGAGGAGGGGAACGACGGCATCCGGCGCTCGGCCGCCGACTACACGTACGGATACGGCAGCGCGCTCGGCGACGGCGTCGTCCGGCCCGTCATCTTCCTCTCCTACTCCGGCAACATGCGCTGGCGCACCAAGGCCGGTGACGAGATCGCGGCGCGGCTCGGCGAGCCGATGACCAAGGACGCCATCTCGCAGGCCTGGCGCACCGCCCTGGACGCGCGCGGCGAGTGGATGCCGAACGTGCTGAAGGCCGCCGACCAGCGGCTCACCGAGGTCAGGAAGGCCATCCCGGACGCGGGCGGGCTCGTGATCGCCTCGGACCAGGACTCCGCACGCTCGTACGCCAAGCTCATCCGCGAGCTCACCGGGGAGAAGGCCACCGTCGTCCTCTCCGACGACACCGGCGCCTCGAAGCGGATCGACGACTTCACCGCGAGCAACGACCGGTGGATGGTCGCGGTCCGCATGGTCTCCGAGGGCGTCGACGTGCCGCGCCTGGCGGTGGGCGTGTACGCGACCACGATCTCCACGCCGCTCTTCTTCGCGCAGGCAGTGGGCCGTTTCGTACGTTCCCGGCGGCGCGGCGAGACCGCGTCCGTCTTCCTGCCGACCGTCCCCGACCTCCTCGGCCACGCCAATGAAATGGAGGTCGAGCGCGACCACGTGCTCGACAAGCCGAAGAAGGAAGGCGAAGAGGACCCCTACGCCGAGTCCGAGAAGGAGATGGACGAGGCGAACAAGGAGGAGGACGAGGACACCGGGGAGCAGGAGCAGTTCTCCTTCGAGGCCCTTGAGTCCGATGCCGTCTTCGACCGGGTTCTCTTCGACGGCGCCGAATTCGGCATGCAGGCTCACCCGGGAAGCGAGGAGGAGCAGGACTACCTGGGCATCCCGGGTCTCCTCGAACCCGACCAGGTGCAGATGCTGCTCCAGAAGCGGCAGGCCCGGCAGATCGCGCACAGCAAGAAGCGGCCCGACGACGAGGCCGATCTTCTCGAACTGCCCGCCGAGCGGCGGCCCGTCGTCTCCCACAAGGAGATGCTGGAGCTGAGGAAGCAGCTCAACACCATGGTCGGCGCGTACTCCCACCAGAGCGGGAAGCCGCACGGCGTGATCCACACCGAGCTGCGGCGCACCTGCGGCGGGCCGCCCAGCGCGGAGGCCACCGCGGGGCAGCTGCGGCAGCGCATCGCGAAGGTCGGGGAGTGGGCCACCCGCATGAAGTAGGGCCCCTCTCCTGGTGACCGGGGGCCCTTCTCCCGGCGGTCGGGGGAGGAGGGGTGTGTTCCGTGTGTGGGGGAGTCGTGCGTACTCCTGCCCGCAGGCCCCGCGTATAGGGCATTGCGCCCCTAACAGTCGGCTGCATGCCCGGATTCTGGACGGAGTCTTCCGCTGAGCGGGACGGTCTCGCTAATGTCCCCGAAACGTACACGCCCCGTGGCAGCGCCGCCGCGGAGCGCAGCCGGAGTTCCGACCGGCGGCCTCTGACGCGCGTCGCCCACGGGACCGGCGACGCAACCGCCGCGTAAAGGGGCCGTCGACCCTCACCTAAGGAGTGGGCGTCGTGACCGCGGAGACTTCCCAGACCCTCGACAGAGGGCTGCGTGTCCTCAAGTTGTTGGCCGACACCGATCACGGGCTCACCGTCACCGAGCTCTCGAACAAGCTCGGTGTGAACCGCACCGTGGTGTACCGCCTTCTCGCCACCCTTGAGCAGCATGCCCTGGTCCGCCGCGACCTGGGCGGCCGCGCCAGGGTCGGCCTCGGGGTGCTGCGCCTGGGCCGCCAGGTGCATCCGCTGGTGCGGGAGGCGGCACTGCCCGCTCTCCGCTCGCTGGCGGAGGACATAGGGGCCACGGCGCATCTGACGCTGGTCGACGGCACCGAGGCCCTCGCCGTCGCCGTCGTCGAGCCGACCTGGACGGATTACCACGTGGCCTACCGCACCGGCTTCCGGCACCCCCTGGACAGGGGCGCCGCGGGCCGGGCGATCCTCGCCGCCAGGCAGGGCCTCGCCACCGACCCCGGCTACGCGCTCACGCACGGCGAGCTCGAGGCGGGCGCGAGCGGGGCCGCGGCACCGCTGGTGGGCGTCACCGGCATAGAGGGCAGCGTGGGGGTCGTCATGCTGTCGGACTCGGTGCCGGAGCGGGTGGGGCCGCGGGTCGTCGACGCGGCCCGTGAGGTAGCCGATGCGTTGCGCTGACTCCTGCCCGTCGCGCCGGTCGCGTTAGATTGATCCCGTGTTCTCCCTCTCCAGCCTCACGCGCCCCAAGGCCCTCGCTGTCTGTGCCGTCCCCGTGGTCGCCCTGCTCGCCGTCACCGCGCTGGCGCCGCTGCCCTTCGCGGTGGCCCAGCCGGGGTCGACGGCGAACGTGCTCGGCATGAGCGAGGGCAAGCCGGTCATCACGATCACCGGTGCGCCCACCCGCGAGACGAGCGGGCAGCTGCGCATGACGACGATCGTGGCGACGGGGCCCGAGATGGACGTGAGCCTGGGCGACGTGGTGGACGGCTGGTTCCGTACGGACCGTTCCGTGATGCCCAAGGACTCGGTGTACCCCACCGGCGACAACGACGAGGAAGTCGAGAAGCACAACCTCGGCGACATGAAGAAGTCGCAGGACACGGCCACGGAGGCCGCGCTCTCCTATCTCAAGGAGAACGGCGTGGACGGCACCGACAAGGTGAAGGTGAAGGTCGACCTCGGCAAGATCGGCGGCCCCAGCGCGGGCCTCTTCCTCTCGCTCGGCATCATCGACCTGATCGACGGGAACGGCAGCGGCGGGGACCTCACGGGCGGCCGGAAGATCGCGGGCACCGGCACGATCGCCGCCGACGGCAAGGTCGGCCCGGTCGGCGGTGTCTCGATGAAGACGCAGGCCGCGAAGCGTGACGGGGCGAGTGTCTTCCTGGTCCCTCAGGCGGAGTGCTCGGACGCGCAGGCGGAGCTGCCGAAGGGCCTGCGGCTGATCCCGGTCAAGACACTGAAGGAAACGGTCGAGTCGCTGCGGGCGCTGGACAAGGGCGGGAAAGTTCCGAGCTGCTGACCAGCTTTAACCCCAACTCGACCATGGTCCAGCCCAGTTGCGTACGCAGAGGCGGGCGCCGGGGGCGTGGGGGAGCGGCCTGGTGCAGTTCCGCGGCCCTGGCGTGGTGCAGCAGCAGGTGTACGTCGGAGTGCATGACTGGCTGAGCCCTTTCACTCGGTGTAGTTCGTCGGGAAGATGTGCGTGTGCAGGCGCACCCTGGCGGAGCCCGGATGCGTCTCGTCGACCGTCAGCGCGCGGTAGCTCTCGATGAGTTCCTCGATCTTTCCCTCCAGTTCGGTGGTGAGCTCGGGCGTCAGGCGCAGTGTGTAGTCACTCATGTCGGAGCTCTCGATCCACTCCGTGGACCACTCGTGCTGGGTGCCGATCCAGGTGGAGAGTTCCGTGGCGTGGAACGTCGCGACCTCGTGGAGGTAGAGGGAGACCGCGCCGCGCACCGCCGGGTCCGGGTCGCTCATGAGCGAGTCGTTCAGGCGCATTCCCTGGTGCGCCGACTGCCACCAGCGCTCGCGTCCCTTGCCGCGCTCCGGTGCGTCCTCGACGAAGCCGTGGGCCGCGAGCTGTCGCAGGTGATAGCTGGTCGCCCCGCTGGACTCGCCCAGGCGGTCCGCCAGTTGGGAAGCGGTCGCCGGTCCGTCCTTGCGCAGTGAGACGAGCAACTGCATGCGCAGCGGATGCGCGAGCCCCCGCAGCGAGCGAGGGGTGAGGTTGTGGATCTTCCGGGTCTCTGGCTCTGCCGTCTGTGGCTCTGCCGTGCCGTCCGTCATGCCTAGAAGGTAAGCATGCAAAGACTCCGTTGCAACCCTTTCTTTGCAACGGAGTCTTTGTAACTTCCGGAAGCTGCACTTCCGTTGGGCGCCCCGCCAGGTCAGGCGCCCCCGCCAGAGCTACTCCTTGACGAACCCCTCCTGGATCAGCCACTCCTTCGCGACCTCATGCGGGTCCTGGCCGTCCACGTCCACCTTGGAGTTCAGCTCCTGGGCCACCTTGTTGTTCAGTTTCTTCGTGATGGGGGCCAGGACCTCCGCCATCTCCGGGTGCTCCTTCAGGGACTTGCTGTTGATCTCCGGGGCGACGTTGTAGTTGGGGAAGAAGTGCTTGTCGTCCTCCATCGGCGTCAGGTTCATCGCCTTGATGCGCCCGTCGGTGGTGAACACCTCGCCGTACACGCACGATCCCTTGGCGGCCTGGGTGTAGATGATCCCGGTGTCCATCTTGGTGATGTTGGAGTTGGGGACCTTCATCCCGTACTCCTTCTGCATGCCGGGCAGGCCGTCCTCGCGCGAGGAGAACTCGCTCTCCACGCACAGCGTGACCGCCTTGGGGTCCGACTTCGACAGCGCCGCCACGTCGGAGAGCGTCTTTGTTTTGTACTTGGCCTTGTTCTTTTCGTTGAGGGCCAGGGCGTAGGTGTTGTTGAGCTCGGCGGGCGGCAGCCAGCTGACGCCGTTCTCCGCGTCCGCCTTGCGCACCGCCTGCCACTGCTTCTGCGGGTCGTCGATGGGTTCGGAGTTGCCGAGGTACGTGATCCAGGCGGTGCCCGTGTACTCGTACATGGCGTCCGCGTCACCGCTCTTGACGGCCTCGCGGGCGCCGATCGAGCCCTGGATGCCCGTCCGGTCCAGGACGTCCGCGCCGGCCGCCTCGAAGGCGATGCCCATGATCGCGCCGAGGATCAGCTGCTCGGTGAACTCCTTGGACGCCACGGTGAGGTCGGCGCCCTTCAGGGGCAGCCCCTTGCCGACCGTGCCCGGCTTGACGTCGTCCACCATCGGGCTGCCGCTGGTGAGGCCGCAGCTCACGAGCAGCGCCCCGCCCATGACACCGGCGACCGCCGTACGCAGCGTCATCGTCATCCTCATCCTCATGACCCGGCCTCCAAGCCGCGCGGACGCAGGACCAGTTCGGCCAGGGAGGCCAGCCAGTCCACGAGCAGCGCGAGCGCGATCGTCAGGATCGAGCCGAGCATGAGCACCGGCATCCGCTGGTTGGTGATCCCGGTGGTGATGAGGTCGCCGAGCCCGCCGCCACCGCCGAAGGTGGCGAGCGTCGCCGTCCCGACGTTCAGGACGAGCGCGGTGCGCACACCGGCGAGGATCAGCGGTACGGCCAGCGGGAGTTCGACCTTGCCGAGGACGCCCAGCGGCGACATGCCGATGCCGCGCGCGGCCTCCAGGAGGGTCGGGTCGTTGGCGTTCAGGCCCGCGATCGTGTTGGAGAGGACCGGCAGGACGGCGTAGATGATGATGCCGATCAGGGCGGACTTCTCGCCGATGCCGATCCAGATCACCAGGAGGGCGAGGAGACCGATCGCCGGGGTCGCCTGGCCGATGTTGGCCAGGGCCATCGCGACGGGAGCCCCTTTGCGGAGCCTTCTGCGGGTCAGCAGGATGCCCAGCGGGATCGCGATGATCAGCACGAAGAACGTGGAGATCACCGTCAGCTGGATGTGCTGGCGGAGCCTGAGCCAGACGTTGCCGTCCGCCAGGGCGTTCTTCGAGATCGAGTCCAGGTCGGCCTGCTGGAACCACAGCCAGGTGAGCAGCAGGAGCAGGACGAGGAACGCGGGCAGCACGGTCAGCTTCAGCCAGCTGATCCGCCGCGGCCTGCCCGTGGCCGCCGGGGGAGGGGGCTCCGGCTCGCCCTCGCCCGTGTCGCGGAAGAGATGGCCCTTGACCTCGTGCTCGCCCTCGGGACGTGGTTCGGGGGCGTCCAGGGGCGAGGGCTTGTGCTCGGGGATCCGGGGGTTGTTCCCGGGGATGCCGCTCACGCCTTCGCCGCCCCTCCGTCACCCTCCTGCTCGTGGTGGGTCAGCAGAGCCCGCTGCTCCTGGAGTTCGTGCTGGTGCTCCACGGCGTCGAGGCGGTCGGCCTCCAGCATTTCGTGGACGGAGTTCATCAGGGTCTGCATGTCCACGACGCCGGTGAACTCGCCGCGCCGCCCGGTGACCGCGACCCGCCCTGCGTTGTCGGTCAGGACCGCTTCGAGCGCGTCGCGCAGGGTGGCGTCACGGGTGACCGTGTCGTGGACGAGGGTGCCCGCGCGGGCAAGGGATCCCTCGGCGCGCATCAGGTCGCCGCGCCGCAGCCACTTGTAGGGGCGGCGGCGCTTGTCCAGGAGCAGCAGTTCGTTCGTGCCGCTGTCACGCAGCTTGTCGAAGATGTCCTGGAGCGGGTCGTCGACGGTCACCGTCGCGAAGTCGGCGATCTCCACGTCCCGTACGCGGGTGAGGTTGAGCCGCTTCAGGGCCGCGCCCGCGCCCACGAAACCGGAGACGAAGTCGTCGGCGGGGTTGGTGAGGATGGCTTCCGGGGTGTCGAACTGCGCGATGTGCGAGCGCTCCCGGAGGACGGCGATGCGGTCGCCGAGCTTGATCGCCTCGTCGAAGTCGTGCGTGACGAAGACGATCGTCTTGTGCAGTTCGTGCTGGAGTCGGATCAGCTCGTCCTGGAGGTGGTCGCGGGTGATCGGGTCGACCGCGCCGAACGGCTCGTCCATCAGGAGGACGGGCGGGTCGGCCGCCAGGGCCCGCGCCACGCCCACGCGCTGCTGCTGGCCGCCGGAGAGCTGGCGCGGATAGCGGCCGTGGAACTCGGCGGGGTCGAGCCCGACCAGGTCGAGCATCTCCTCGACCCGGTTCTTGGTCTTCGTCTTGCCCCAGCCGATCATCTTCGGCACGAGAGCGATGTTCTGGGCCACGGTCATGTGCGGGAAGAGCCCGGACGACTGGATCGCGTACCCGATCTTGCGGCGCAGCTTGACCGGGTCCATGTCGGTGACGTCCTCGCCGCCGATGCGGATACGGCCGCTCGTCGGCTCGATGAGGCGGTTGATCATCTTCAGCGTGGTCGACTTACCGCAGCCCGAGGGGCCGACGAGGATGACGATCTCGCCCGCCTTGATCTCCATGCTGACGCTGTCCACCGCGGGGTCGCCGCTGCCCGCGTACCGCTTGGTGAGGTTCTCCAGCTCGATCGTCGCGCCCGTGGTGTCGCCGGGGGCCGCCGCGCCCTCGGCCGTCGCCCCGTCGGTGGAAGTCGCGGTGGTCTCAGACACGGATCCCCCTCGGGATGGTCAGCCGGCCGATCAGGATGTACGCGGCGTCGAAGAGCAGGGCAAGGACGATGATCCCGAGCGTGCCCGCGAGTACCTGGTTGAGCGCGTTCTTGCTGCCGAGCGAGCCGATGCCGCGGAAGATCTCGTTGCCGAGGCCGGGCCCCGACGCGTACGCGGCGATGGCCGCGATGCCCATCAGCATCTGCGTGGAGACGCGGATGCCGGTCAGGATCGGCGGCCAGGCGAGCGGCAGCTCCACCCGCAGGAGGCGGGCGGCCCGCGACATCCCGATGCCTTTCGCCGCGTCGACCAGCGAGGGGTCGACGCCGCGCAGGCCGACGATGGCGTTGCGCACGATGGGGAGCAGGCCGTAGAGGGTCAGGGCGATGACTGTCGGGGCGACACCGAGGCCGACGACGGGGATCAGCAGACCGATCATGGCGAGCGAGGGGATCGTCAGGATGGTGGAGGTCGCGGTCGTTGCCAGGCTGCCCGCCCACTCGCTCCGGTACGTGATGACGCCGATCAGTACTCCGATGACGGTCGCCACGACCATGCACTGGAAGACCGCGCTCGCGTGCTGGTAGGCGTCCGCCAGCAATTGCTGGTGGCGGTTGCCGAGGTAGTCCCAGAAGTTCACTGAACTGCTCACCTCGTCCGGGCGCGGTTCAGACGGCTCCGGGAGTCTCCCGCAGCCCGCGTGCTGCGTACGTAGTGGGGCCGTACCGCCCTGTGTCCGTCCGGCCGTCCGTTCTCCTACTTACCCGCATCAGGTGCCCTCTGACGCCTGTTCGACCAGCGGGATGATCCGCAGCGGAACAGGGTTCTCCATGACGATCGCCGTGGAGGCCCGGACGATGCCATCAAAACCCAGGACCCGGTCGATCACACGTTGGAGATCGGCGTTCGAACGGGCGACGAGACGGCAGAGCATGTCCCCGTGGCCGGTGATGGTGTGCAGTTCCAGGACCTCGGCCACGGTCGCCAAATGCGCCCGTACGTCCGCGCCCTGGCCCTGTTTGATCTCCAGCGTGGCGAAGGCGGTGACGGGGTAGCCGAGGGCGGCGGGGTCGACCTCCGGGCCGAAGCCGCGGATGACTCCGTTCGACTGAAGACGGTCCATCCGGGCCTGCACGGTCCCGCGCGCGACGCCGAGCCGGCGCGACGCCTCCAGGACACCGATGCGGGGCTCGCGCGCGAGCAGCACGATGAGCCTGCCGTCCAGATGATCGATCGTCATGGGGTGTTCTTCTCCGCTTCAGAAGTGGTCATCGTGTACAGATGGTCCGCTCACTCTGCCCTGTCGCTGTGCAGATTGCCCACTGAGTACGCAAACTATTGCGCACCTTGCGATACGGCGGGAGCCTGCGGGCATGGCAGCTACCGCGAACACCCAGCACACGGCCACCACCCCCCACACCGCGCGCGAGGCCGATCCCTTCCCGGTCAAGGGAATGGACGCGGTCGTCTTCGCCGTGGGCAACGCCAAGCAGGCGGCGCACTACTACTCCACGGCGTTCGGCATGAAACTCGTGGCGTACGCCGGACCTGAGACGGGCAGCCGCGAGACCGCGTCGTACGTCCTCACGAACGGCGGCGCCCGCTTCGTCCTCACCTCCGTCATCAAGGCATCCACGGACTGGGGCCACTTCATCGAGGGCCACGTCGCCGAGCACGGTGACGGCGTCGTCGACCTCGCCATCGAGGTGCCGGACGCGCGCGCCGCGTACGCGTACGCCGTCGAGCACGGCGCCCGCGGCCTCACCGAGCCCTACGAGGTCAAGGACGAGAACGGCACGGTCGTCCTCGCCGCCATCGCGACGTACGGCAAGACCCGCCACACGCTGGTCGACCGCACCGGATACGACGGCCCCTACCTGCCCGGCTACACCACGGCGGCCCCGATCGTCGAGCCGCCCGCCAAGCGCACCTTCCAGGCGATCGACCACTGCGTCGGCAACGTCGAACTCGGCAAGATGAACGAGTGGGTCGCCTTCTACAACAAGGTCATGGGCTTCACGAACATGAAGGAGTTCGTGGGCGACGACATCGCCACCGAGTACAGCGCGCTGATGTCGAAGGTGGTCGCGGACGGCACCCTCAAGGTGAAGTTCCCCATCAACGAACCCGCCATCGCCAAGAAGAAGTCGCAGATCGACGAGTACCTGGAGTTCTACGGCGGCGCGGGCGTCCAGCACATCGCGCTCGCCACGAACGACATCGTGGAGTCCGTACGCACCATGCGCGCGGCCGGCGTCCAGTTCCTCGACACCCCCGACTCGTACTACGACACCCTCGGCGAGTGGGCCGGCGAGACCCGCGTCCCCGTCGAGACCCTGCGCGAGCTGAAGATCCTGGTCGACCGCGACGAGGACGGCTACCTCCTGCAGATCTTCACCAAGCCGGTCCAGGACCGCCCGACGGTCTTCTTCGAGATGATCGAGCGGCACGGCTCCATGGGCTTCGGCAAGGGCAACTTCAAGGCCCTCTTCGAGGCGATCGAGCGCGAGCAGGAGAAGCGCGGCAACCTCTAGGGCGACCCGGGGATCACTGGCTAGAGTGCGGGCATGGCCAGGATCAACGACGTCGGCGGGATGACGGGCTTCGGGCCCGTCGACACCACCGACGACACGGAGCCCTTCCACGCGGACTGGGAGGCGCGGGTGTTCGCGCTCAACAGTGCGCTGGTGCGCGAAGGCGTCTACAACCTGGACGAGTTCAGGGACGCCGTGGAGACGATGCCGCCGGGGGAGTACCTGGCGGCGTCGTACTACGAGCGGTGGTTCCACGCGATCCGCGTGCTGCTCGAACGCAAGGGCGTCGTGGCGGCGGGTGATCTTGATGACTGACCGGTTCGCGCCGGGCGCCCGCGTCCGCACCGCCCACCACGACCCGACGCACCACACCCGCCTGCCCCGGTACGCCCGCGGCAAGCGGGGCGTGGTGGTCGAACCCGAGGGCAGGCACCCGCTGGCGGACGTCAGCTCGCAGGGGCGTGGCGACGCGCCCCTGGAGCAGGTGTACGCGGTGCGGTTCGCCGCCCGTGAGCTGTGGGGCGAGGGCGACCACGGGGTGGTGCTCGACCTGTGGGAGAGCTACCTGGAGCCGGAACCGGAGGTACGGAACTGATGTCCGGCACGCACTCGGATGCGGCGATCTCCCGCCAAGTACGCAAGCTGGAAGCCCTGTTGGAGGAGCGCGGGATCGTCGCAGGGGCAGCCCTCGACGAGGCACTGGACGCGTTCCTCGCCGGATCGTCCCCACTGAACGGGGCCCGCGTCGTGGCCAGGGCGTGGACGGACCCGGCATTCAGGGAGCGCCTGCTCGCGGACGGTACGTCGGCGGTGGCCGAGCTCGGCTACGCCGCGGGCGGCGTACAGCCGCAGCGCCTGCGGGTCGTGGAGAACACCGCCCGCACCCACAACGTCGTCGTCTGCACCCTCTGCTCCTGCTATCCGGTACGG
Source organism: Streptomyces sp. NPDC055189 (assembly GCF_053606765.1). Taxonomy (NCBI): domain Bacteria; kingdom Bacillati; phylum Actinomycetota; class Actinomycetes; order Kitasatosporales; family Streptomycetaceae; genus Streptomyces; species Streptomyces sp. NPDC055189. Next base: position 20,418 of record NZ_JBSGSG010000074.1, on the reverse strand, counting down.
CTGCTCGGCCCTTCCCCCAGCTGGTACAAGAGCGAGGCCTACCGGTCCCGGGTGGTGCGGGAGCCGCGGGCGGTCCTCGAGGAGTTCGGCTGCGCGGTGCCCGACGACACGGAGATCACCGTCTGGGACTCCAGCGCGGAGACCCGCTACATGGTCCTGCCGCGCCGCCCCGAGGGCACGGAAGACCTCACGGAGCAGGCCCTCACCGACCTCGTCACCCGCAACGCCCTGATCGGCACGGCGGCGCTGTAACCGCGGGCGAGCGGGGTCAGCTCTGCTGCGTCGGCTTCGGCTTGGGTTTGGGCTTCGACGTCGGAATGGGGTCGGGGGTCGACCCCGGAGGCGCGTACATCTGGTCCGGGCCGCCGTCCGGGGGATCGCCCAGGGCCTCCATCGCCTCCTTGGCTGCGGGGGCCAGCAGGGGCGAGAAGTACGGGTTGATGCGCAGGGCCTCGCCGATGTGCCGCCGCGCGGCCCCGTACTTGCCGATCTCCCGCTCGATCTCGCCCCGGTGATAGGCGAACAGCGCGCTGATCGGCCCCTTCTCCGTCGCCCGCGTCGCGAACTTCAGGCCCTCCTTGCTCTCACCGTCCCGGTGCAGCGCCCAGCCGAGCGCGTCCGCCACCTCCGGACTCGGGTGGCGCTTGAACTCCGCCCGCAGCCGGTCCACCGCCGCTTCCGGGTCCCCGTGGTCGGCTTCGTAGAGGCCGAGGATCCGCTCGTCGTTGACGCCGTTGACCCCCTCCTGCTTCACGCGGGCCCGCAGCACGTCGTACTGGGCGCGGGATGCCGGAGCGAGCCGCAGCGACTCGTACAGCTCGCCGAGCGCCAGGGCGTACTCCGGGTTGGGCTGCCTTCTCAGCGCGTTCTGATAGGAACGCAGCGCGTCCGCCGTACGGCCGAGCGCCGCCAGCGCGCGGCCCTTCCCGGCGAGGGAAGGGTGATGGTCCGGGTCCGCGACCAGCGCCGTGTCGTAGTAGCGAAGGGCCTCCGCGGGCTCGCCGCGTTCCCACGACAGCTCGCCCACCCGGTACAGACAGACCGCCTTCTGCGCGGGACTCTCCGCGAGCGACGCCGCGTCCATCAGCGACGTGGCCGCGTCCTCGCGCCAGCCGCGGTCCCGGTAGACCTGCCCGGACCTGGCCTTCACCGCGGCGCCCGACTTCAGCTCCTTGAGCGTCTCCAGGGCCTTCTCCACGCCCTTCGCGTCGCCGAGGCCGCTGTACGCGTCGATCAGGACGGGATACGTCGACCACCGCTTCGGCGCGAGGGCGACCGCGGCCCCGGCCCACTTCTTCGCCCCGCGGAAGTCGTGCCGCGCGTTCGCGAGCACCGCCATGCCGGTCAGCGCCTGCGTGTTCCCCTGCGGCCTGGTCTTCAGCGACGTGCGCAGCGCCTGCTCGGCCTTGGGGTAGTACGCGGAGTCCGCGGTCCGCAGCCCACGCTCGACGTAGGCGGCCCCGAGCACCGCCCACGACTCGTCGTCACCGGGATGCTTGCGCACGTGCGCCTCCCGCTCCCCGATCAGGACCGTGAGATCGGGCAGCGCGGCAGGCGCACCGGCCCCCGCCGCCGCCATCGCCCGCCCGGCGGGCCCGAGGGCGGGCGGCGGCGCCTTCTCGTCCTCGGGCAGCAGCACGAGGACGCCGCCGAGCACCACGCACCCGGCGACGGAGGCGATCAGGGCGCGCCGCAGGAGGGGGGACCGGCGCGAACCCCGTGGCGACTCGCTCCAGACGCGGGGCGCGGCCGGCGGCCCCTGTTCCTTCGCCGTCACGGTCTCCGACCGGCTCTCGATCTCCATGGCGTTCACTGTGCGTCAATACGAAGAGCACATCCCGGCATGCGGACCGGCGTCGCACACGGGTTCACACCGATGGCCCCGGGTGCGAGGCTGTGATCATGAGCCGCACACTCATCGAACTCCTCCGGGAGGGCCAGGACGGCCTCCCCGCCGAGGCCGTCCTCACGGACCCCGACATCACGTCCTCGTACGCGAACGACATGGCGAGCTTCTGCGACGCGGGCACCCCGGCCGTCGTCGTCCTGCCCCGCACCGTCGAGCAGGTCCAGCACGTCATGCGCACGGCCACCGAGCTACGGCTCCCCGTGGTCCCGCAGGGCGCCCGCACGGGTCTCTCGGGCGGCGCGAACGCCAGCGAGGGCTGCATCGTCCTTTCGCTGGTCAAGATGGACCGCATCCTGGAGATCAACCCCGTCGACCGGATCGCGGTCGTCGAACCCGGCGTCGTCAACGCCACGCTCTCCCGCGCAGTGAACGAACAAGGTCTCTACTACCCGCCGGACCCGTCCAGTTGGGAGACCTGCACCATCGGCGGGAACATCGGCACGGCCTCGGGCGGCCTGTGCTGCGTGAAGTACGGCGTGACGGCGGAGTACGTACTCGGGCTCGACGTCGTCCTCGCCGACGGGCGGCTCATGAGCACCGGACGCCGCACGGCCAAGGGCGTCGCGGGATACGACCTCACCCGGCTCTTCGTCGGCTCCGAGGGCAGCCTCGGCATCGTCGTGCGCGCGACCCTCGCCCTGAAGCCGCAGCCGCCGCAACAGCTCGTCCTGGCAGCGGAGTTCGGCTCGGCGCAGGCCGCCTGCGACGCCGTCTGCAAGATCATGGAAGGGGGGCACGTCCCCTCACTCCTTGAACTGATGGACCGTACGACCATCAGGGCCGTGAACGCCCTGGCCCACATGGGCCTCCCGGAGACCACCGAGGCGCTGCTCCTCGCCGCCTTCGACACCTCGGATCCGGCCGCGGACCTCGCGGCCGTCGGCGCGCTGTGCGAGGCCGCGGGCGCCACCCAGGTGGTCCCGGCCGAGGACGCGGCGGAGTCCGAACTCCTCCTCCAGGCGCGGCGGTTGTCGCTCACCGCGCTCGAAGCGGTCAAGGGCACGACGATGATCGACGACGTGTGCGTGCCGCGCTCGAAGCTCGCCGACATGCTCGAAGGCGTGGAGCGCATCGCCGAGAAATACAGCCTCACGATCGGGGTCTGCGCGCACGCGGGCGACGGCAACACCCACCCCACCGTCTGCTTCGACGCCGCGGACGCCGACGAAGGCCGCCGAGCCCGCGAATCCTTCGACGAGATCATGGCCTTGGGCCTGGAACTCGGCGGCACGATCACCGGCGAGCACGGCGTGGGCGTCCTGAAGAAGGAATGGCTGGCGCGCGAGATCGGCCCGGTGGGCGTGGAGATGCAGCGCGCCATCAAGACGGCGTTCGACCCGCTCTCCCTCCTCAACCCCGGCAAGCTGTTCTGACCCCGCGCGTACCCCCGTGGCCGCGCGGTTCACTCACCGTCCTTGGACTCGTCCGAGGGCCACGGGTCGCGCAGCCAGAGCTCGTCGACGCGGCCCGTGGTCGGCATGAGCAGCTCGGCGAGGCCGTCGTCGATGCCGAGCCGCTCAGCCTCGGAACCCGGAGGGACCACCCGCAGAGTGCGCTCGAGCCAGGCGGACACGGCGGGCGCCGGCGCCTCCAGGAGGGCGTCACCGTCGGGTGAGGTCAGCGCCATCAGTACGACGCTGCGCCCTTCGACCTTCGTGGGCCACACCCGGACATCGCCGTGCCCGCAGGGCCTGAACACCCCCTCGACCAGGAGCTCGCGGGCGAACGTCCAGTCCACGGGGTGGTCGGAGCCGATGTGGAAGGAGATGTGGACGGCGTAGGGGTCGTCGGTCCGGTAGGACAGGCGGGCCGGGACGGGGACGGCGCGTTCCGGCGAGATGACGAGTTTGAGCTCTAGCTCGCGTTCCACCACGGTGTGCATGTCGGTGCTGTTCCTTCCTCGTTCGGAACCCTGGAGCGGGTCCGTGCAAGGAGAGAGCGCGCCCACGGCGGAGCGTTACGCGGGTTTCGGAAAGTTTCTCCGTACGAGTTCGGAACGAGTTTCGCGTGAGTTCCGTATGTGGTTGAACTGTGCCCGGAAAGTGGTCTGTGAGGCAGGACCCGCACTGTGAGGCGCGGAGGTCTGATAGATGTGGAGCCTCAAAAAGACCCCCGAGCAGATACGGGACGACGGACATGAGCGCCCCAACTCCGGCCCCAGGCGACGACAGGCCCCGCGAAGGCTACTACCCCGATCCGTCCATTCCCGGATATGTCCGGTACTGGAACGGCGCGGCCTGGGTACCCGGAACAAGCCGTCCCGCACCGACCGACGGCGAATCGCTGCCGGCGCCTCCCGGGTCCGGGTCCGCGCCCTCGGCCGCGCCTGTGTCCGGGCCCGTGTCCGCGCCCTCCGCGGAGGAGACCGGACCGCACTTTTTCGACGAGGAACCGACGTCCACGTCGACGCAGGACCCGGCTCCCGGCGTGACGGGCGGTGCGGTTGACGCCGATGTCTCACAGCATGGGACGAGGCCCGAACCCGCATCGGCGTGGCAAGCGGACGCGGCTCGGCAGGCGGGGCTCGGGGGCGAACAGGATCAGCGAATTTCCTGGGGCGGACCCGAGCAGCAGAGCGCGGCGAGGACCGCGGATCCACGGGTGCCGAGCGGATCGACCCCCGGGGACGCCCCGTCCGCTTCCTCTTCCCCCTCTCCCGCGCCTGCGTCTCCGGCATCTCCTGCGTCCTCTGTGTCTCCTGCGTCTCCCGCTGTTCCGGAGACGCACAATCCCGGCACGGTGCAGATCCGTGCGATCAAGCCGGGCGGGGCGAGCGGCTCCGGTACGCCCTCGCAGCAGCAGCAGCAGCAGCAGCAGCAGCAGCAGCAGCAGCAGCAGCCTCCGACGGACGGCACGGTGACGTTCCGCAGGCCCACGGGGCCGGTGCGGCCCACCGCGGCCGCGCCCGCCACCGAAGGCACCATGGCGATCCGGGCGCTCCGTCCGAAATCCTCCGGCGCGGGGGCGCAGACCCCGGCGCCTCCGCAGGCCGCCGTTCCGCCGCAGGCCGCAGCGCCCGCCCCTGCGCCGGCACCTGCGCCCGCGCCTGCCCCCGCTCCCACGCCCGTACAGCCGTCCGTTCCGCAGCAGGGCGGTGCGGCCTCGCCCGTGACCTCGGGGCCCGGTGGCGGCTCGCCCTCGTGGGCACAGCAGGTGCACCAGCTCGCCGAGGGGGACGGCCAGCAGCAGCCCGTCGTGCCGTGGAAGCCGGTGGCCAACGACCCGTTCCTCGCGATGGCGCAGAACCAGGCGTCGGGGCGGCCCGCGGGGCTCGGCAAGCGGTTCGCGGCGCGGCTCATCGACACGATCGTCCTCGTCGCCGTGACCAGCGCCGCGGCGCTGCCGCTCGGCACGAAGGCCGCTGATCACGTCGACAGCAAGATCGACGCGGCGAAGCTGTCCGGCGAGAAGGTCACCGTGTGGCTGCTCGACGGCACCACGGCGGGCTATCTGGGGATGGTCCTCGCCGTGCTGCTCCTCTTCGGCGTCGTCTACGAAGTCCTGCCCACCGCCAAGTGGGGTCGGACGCTGGGCAAGCGGGTGCTCGGGCTGCAGGTGCGGGACATGGAGGAGCACGATGCGCCGACGTTCGGAGCGGCGTTGAAGCGGTGGCTCGTCTACGCGGTGCCGGGGGTCCTGGTGATCGGCGTCGTCGGCGTCCTGTGGTGCGTGTTCGACCGCCCGTGGCGCCAGTGCTGGCACGACAAGGCCGCGGGAACGTTCGTGGCGGGTTAGTTCTCCGCCGGGCACGGATCCGGCCCGGCCGGCGTTCGAGGCCGTCCTTAACCCGGACAGCCGCGCGCCGGATGCGCCTCCGCCGCCCCCGCGGTCCACTCGGCCCATGAGTACCGAACCGCCGCAATACCCGCCGCCCCCGGACGACAACGACCCCTTCAGGAAGCAGCCCCCGCAGGACAGCGGCGGTGGCTCTCCTTACGACAGGCCCCCGCAGGACGGCGGCGGCTCCCCTTACGGCACGCCCCCGCCACCGCCGCCGTACGGCGGAGGCGCAGGTGGCGGGGATCCCTACGGCGGAGCCGGGGACCCGCTGGCCGGTATGCCGCCGCTCGCGGAGAGCGGCAAGCGCGTACTCGCCCGCATCCTCGACATGATCCTGGTCGGCGTGGTCGTCTGGCTGCTCTCGTGGGGCTTCGGCACCAATGAGTTCGACGTCGACCCGGACAAGGTCCAGTACGGCAAGAGCTTCGGGCAGTCCCTGCTCGCCGCCGTGCTCTACATCGCGTACGACAGCTTCATGATCTCCAAGACGGGCCAGACCCTGGGCAAGAAGTGGCTGGGGCTGCGGGTCGCGAACCTCAACGACGGGGCGACGCCCACCCTGCAGACCGCACTCGTCCGCGCGGCCGTCCTCTGGCTGCCGTTCGCCTTCTGCTGCGCCTGCATCTGGACGGCGATCTGCGGCGGCTGGAGCTTCTTCGACAAGCCCTACAAGCAGGGCCTGCACGACAAGGCTGCCAAGACGGTGGTGGTCAGCACCGGCTGACGGCACTGGACACGGCCACCGCGGCGGCAACAGGTGCGGCGGCGACAAGCGGCAGACCGGGCGGGCTCGTGATCCTTACGGGCCCGCCGGCTCGCTCACGGACTCGGCAAGGACGGGCGCGGCGGCCCGCTGGGCCGGAACGCGCTCGTCGGCGGTCCTGGCGGCGGGGGCGACCCGTGCGGCAGGAGAGGCCGCGGGTTCGGGTTGGGATTGGGATTGGGATTGGGGCTGGGGAACAGTCATGGCCACGAGTAAGCCGAGACCGAGCGCGGCGGCTGATATCACCGCGACACCGATCCCCGAACTCGTCTGGGAGAGCAGCAGCATGGCGAGCGTCGAGAAGACGACCGTCAGCGTGCCGTAGGTGATCTGGGCGGGAGTCGGACGAGGCAGCGGCATGGGACGAGGCATGGCGTAATCCGTCCTCGGGACAGCGGATGCGGGGGTGGTCGTGCCCAATGTGAAGCTGTGTATACGAATCAAAGGGTGCCCGGCTGCGACGACTTGAGATTGTCGCCACGCGCCATGACGCACCGACGAATGACTCTAATCCGCTGCATGCCCGACGGGAACAGCCAGTAAGCGTGACCTAACCCACGGTGCGGCAGCACAGGGGGCGCACTGGTTCATGATGTCCAGCAAGTGGACGACTGGACGCGCCTGTTGACCATGCCGACGGGTGGGCGCACATGTCCGAATAGCGGATCTCCAGATCTGCATAGTGCACTTGGCCTGTTCAAGTCAAGGTCTGTCTTTTCTCCCGTATCTCCGGTCGAATGTCGTCACTTGTGACGCGTATCGCGCGCGGACCTCCTCCGACCGGGACCTCGGCCCGCCTCCGCGCGGACGCGGGGGAGGACAGCATCAAGTGACAGTCAGAAGACGGACGTTCAGAGCCACCGCGGCTGCCGTGGCGATGGCCACCGCAGCCGCCACGTTCTCGGCAGCCGCCGCAGCGGCCGATGACAGTGGGTCCACCGGAGCTCCCGCCATCGATCGGCAGGACCCGGGCAGGGCCAAGGCGCAGGTCGACCACGACCTCGACGGGCCCTTCAGCAAGCAGCAGGCGCAGCAGCGCAAGGCGGCGCTCCAGCAGGTCGTCGCGGGCGACGCCAAGGTGCAGAAGCGCGGCGGCTCCCAGGTCGTGAAGCTCGACGACAAGAAGTACGTCGAGCTCGGCCGGGAGAAGACCGACAAGATCTTCACGATCCTGGTCGAGTTCGGGGACAAGGTGGACGACACCACCATGTACGACCCCGACGGTGCGGACGGCCCCGAGCCGCCGGTCAAGAAGTACGGCGGTAAGCCCGGCCCGGCGCACAACAAGATAGCCGAGCCGGACCGTGCGAAGGACAACAGCACGGCCTGGCAGAAGGACTACAACCAGAAGCACTTCCAGGACCTCTACTTCGGTGAGGGCAAGGACTCCAAGGGCAAGCAGAAGGAGTCCCTGAAGACCTACTACGAGAAGACCTCCTCCGGCCGTTACTCGGTCGACGGCGAGGTCTCCGACTGGGTCAAGGTCGACTACAACGAGGCCCGTTACGGCTCGAACTACTGCGGCGACACCAACTGCCCCAACGTCTGGGACGCGGTCAAGGACGGCGTGACCGCCTGGACCAAGGACCAGAAGGCGCAGGGCCGCACGGACGCCCAGATCAAGGCGGACCTCGCCAAGTACGACCTCTGGGACCGCTACGACTTCGACGGCGACGGCGACTTCAACGAGCCGGACGGCTACATCGACCACTTCCAGCTCGTGCACGCGGGCGAGGACGAGTCGGCCGGCGGCGGCGCCGAGGGCACCAACGCCCTGTGGGCGCACCGCTGGTACGCGTACGGCAACGACGCGGGCAACACCGGCCCCGGCAACAACAAGGCCGGTGGCACGCAGATCGGCGACTCGGGCATCTGGGTCGGCGACTACACGATGCAGCCGGAGAACGGCGGCCTCGGTGTCTTCGCCCACGAGTACGGCCATGACCTGGGCCTGCCCGACCTGTACGACACCTCGGGCAAGGGCGAGAACTCGGTCGGCTTCTGGTCGCTGATGTCGGCGGGGTCCTGGCTCGGCACCGGCAAGAACGCCATCGGTGACCTGCCCGGCGACATGACCGCCTGGGACAAGTTCCAGCTGGGCTGGCTCGACTACGCCAAGGCCAAGGCCGCGACGACGTCCGAGCACAAGCTGGGCGTCTCGGAGTACAACACGCGGCACCGCCAGGCGCTCGTCGTGGACCTCCCCAAGAAGGCCGTCACCACCACGGTCACCAAGCCCACCGAGGGCTCCAAGCAGTGGTGGAGCGACCAGGGAGACGACCTCAAGAACACCCTGACGCGCTCGGTCGACCTGACCGGCAAGTCCAAGGCCGCGCTCTCGCTCGACGGCTGGTGGGACATCGAGGCCAACTACGACTACCTCTACACCGAGGTGTCGACGGACGGCGGCGCCAACTGGACGCCGGTGGACGGCACCGCGGACGGCAAGGCCATCCCGCGCGACGCCGGTGACAAGCCCGCGTTGACCGGTGCGTCGGGTGCGTACAAGAAGCTCGCGTTCCCGCTCGACGCGTACGCGGGCAAGAAGATCGACCTCCGCTTCCGCTACTCGACGGACGGCGGCGCGGGCGGCAAGGGCTTCGCGGCCGACGCCCTCGCGGTCACCGCGGACGGCGCCAAGGTCTTCGAGGACGGCGCCGAGGGCGACGACAACGGCTGGACGGCGAAGGGCTTTTCGCGCATCGGCGAGTCCTTCACCAAGAAGTACGACCAGTACTACCTCGCCGAGAACCGCCAGTACGTGTCGTACGACAAGACCCTGGAGAACGGCCCGTACAACTTCGGCTTCTCCAAGTCCCGTCCGGACTGGGTCGAGCACTACGCGTACCAGACCGGCCTGATGGTCTGGCAGTGGGACACCTCGCAGAAGGACAACAACACCAGCGCCCACCCGGGCGAGGGTCTGATCCTTCCGGTGGACGCGCACGCCAAGCCGCTCAAGTGGGCGGACGGCACCCTGCTGCGGAACAAGATCCAGCCGTTCGACGCGCCCTTCAGCAAGTACGCGACGGACAAGTTCACGCTCCACAACGCGGACGTCGCGCTGAAGATCAAGTCCCAGAAGGGTGTTCCGGTCTTCGACGACCACAAGGGCACCTACTGGTACAAGGAGAACGGCACGGGAAGTGTCAAGGTCACTGACACCAACACCCAGATCAAGATCATCAAGCAGCCGAAGGATGGCTCCTCGATCACGGTCCAGGTCGGCCCCTCCAAGAAGTAATTAGCGTTTTCGCAGGTCAAGCCATGATCGGCCGTCGCCCTCTAGCGGGCGGCGGCCGATCGTGTTTAGGTGCGTCCTGTGGATTTCTTATTGACACGGAGCCCGGCCAGGGGCTTCGTGCGACGTCTCACGGGGGTGTGACCAGCCATGTCCGCAGGAGGTTTCAGCAAGCTGCCGAACGGCAGCGTGGTGGTGGCCCTGACCCTGCCCAGCCCGTACGCGGGCGGCGGCAACGTCAGGATGATCGTCCACTCGATGAACCGCGCGAGGGCGTTGACGCGGCTGCGGAATCTGGGCATGCGGGCGGTGTATCTGCGGGGTAACGCGGAGCCGCCTACGCCGGATGAGATCACGGCGGTGCTGCATCATCCGGACGGGTTGATATGGCGGGCGGCGCCGGACGCTGCGGCTGAGCTTTGGCATCCCATTCGCGCCCTTAAGCGGCAGGCGCTGCAGGGGCAGAGACCCGGCCGGCCGGAGGCCAGACCTTCGGGCGTGTGAGTTGCCTCTGCGGGCCGGTGGGGGCTGATCGCGCAGTTCCCCGCGCCCCTGAAGGGGCGCTGCCCCTGCGGGATCTTTGTCAGACCACCGGCTTGCCCGTCAGTTCTACCCCCGCCTCGCGGAGCTCCTCCAGAGCCCGCTCCGTCGTTTCCTTGGAGACGCCGGCCGTCAGGTCCAGGAGGACCGTCGTGGCGAAGCCCTCTCGTGCCGCGTCGAGGGCCGTGGCGCGGACGCAGTGGTCCGTGGCGATTCCCACCACGTCCACCTCGGTGATCTTCCGGGCCCGCAGCCAGTCCGCGAGCGGGACGCCGTTCTCGTCGGCGCCCTCGAAGCCGCTGTAGGCGGCCGAGTGGGCCCCCTTGTCGAAGACCGCGTCGATCGCCCCGGACGCGACGACCGGCGCGAAGTTCGGGTGGAAGCCGACCCCCTCCGTCCCCGCCACGCAGTGCGGGGGCCAGGAGTCGACGTAGTCCGGGTGGTCCGAGAAGTGGTCGCCGGGGTCGATGTGGTGATCGCGGGTGGCCACCACGTGGCGGTAGCCCGCGGGTGCCTGCCCGGTGAGGTCGGTGATCGCGGCGGCAACGTCGGCTCCCCCGCTGACCGCGAGGCTGCCGCCCTCGCAGAAGTCGTTCTGCACATCGACGACGATCAGAGCGCGGCGCATCGGGTGTCCTTCGGTCGGGCAAAACTCGCAGCGGCGGGGACTCGGCCGGATGAACCGAGCGTAGAGACTTCGTACGCGTTGCGGGAGAGGGCGTTCGAACGCCCTGCTCTCCGCTCCGGCGCACAATCGAACGTATTGGTCAGACGTTTCCGTCGGACCTGTGCCTTCGGGCCTGTTCCTCAGGCGTTTTCAGATGTGCGCATTCAGATGTATTCCGTCGGGATGACGGCCTCGCCCTTCGACAGCTGCGTCGCCGACAGCGGAAGCCGCTCCCGTGCCGCCGCGTGCCGGTCGCGCACGGTGTCAAGCGGCTCGCGCGCAAGCACCTCACCGCCCTTGATCAGCTCGACGAGGAGCTGGTGGTCGGCGAGCTCCGCAGGCACCGCACCCGTGCCGATCACCTCGGCCTCGGCGACCCCGTGCTCGTCAGGGCGCCGGGCGGACCACTTGCGGCCGCCCACCGACGACTTGGCGCCGAGCGACTTCTTGGCCACCGGTTCGAGCGGAGCCTTCGGGTCCGCCGAGTGGGCGCGGGCCACCAGTTTGTAGACCATCGAGCAGGTGGGGTGCCCGGACCCGGTGACGAGCTGCGTGCCCACGCCGTACGCGTCCACGGGCGCCGCCGCGAGCGAGGCGATGGCGTACTCGTCCAGGTCGGAGGTCACGACGATCTTCGTCTTCGTGGCGCCGAGCTCGTCCAGCTGCTGCCGCACCCGGTGCGCGACAAGGAGCAGGTCACCGGAGTCGATGCGCACGGCACCGAGCTCGGGCCCGGCGACCTCGACGGCGGTGCGGACGGCGGCGGTCACGTCGTACGTGTCGACGAGCAGGGTCGTGCCGGGGCCGAGCGAGTCGACCTGGGCCCGGAAGGCGTCGCGTTCGTTGTCGTGCAGGAGAGTGAAGGCGTGGGCCGACGTGCCGACGGTGGGGATGTCGTAGCGGAAGCCGGCCGCCAGGTCGGACGTGGTGGTGAACCCGCCGACGTACGCGGCGCGGGACGCCGCGACGGCCGCGAGCTCGTGCGTGCGCCGGGCGCCCATCTCGATCAGCGGGCGCTCCCCGGCGGCCGAGGCCATCCGGGACGCGGCGGCCGCGATCGCCGAGTCGTGGTTGAGGATGGAGAGGATCACCGTCTCCAGGAGCACGCACTCCGCGAAGGAGCCCTCGACGCGCAGAATGGGCGAGCCGGGGAAGTAGACCTCGCCCTCGGGGTAGCCCCAGATGTCGCCGCTGAAGCGGTACGAGGCCAGCCACTCCAGGGTCGCCTCGTCCACGACACGCCGTTCGCGGAGGAATCCGATGACGTCGGCGTCGAAGCGGAAGTTCTCCACGGCGTCCAGGACCCGGCCGGTACCGGCCACCACTCCATAGCGGCGCCCCTCGGGCAGTCTGCGCGTGAAGACCTCGAAGACGGAGCGCCGGTCGGCGGTGCCGGCCTTCAGTGCGGCCTGCAGCATCGTGAGCTCGTAGTGATCCGTGAAGAGCGCTGTCGACGGAACATCCACCGGCAGCCCAAGGTCCGCTGTGTTCATACGAAGGATGCTACCCCGCATCTCGTCACTCTGACGATTTCCTGAGCCCATTTGTGCGAGGGCCCCCTGCGGGTGGCAGCATGGGACAGGTGAGTACGGCTCCCGCAGAGATCACCCGCCCGGAATCGGCAGAGGAAACGTTCGCCGTTCCGGAGCCGGATGTCCCATGGATCACGTTGGTCCACAACGACCCGGTCAATTTGATGAGTTACGTGGCTTACGTGTTCCAGTCCTACTTCGGGTACTCGAAGGAGAAGGCCACGAAGCTGATGATGGACGTGCATCACAAGGGCCGTGCCGTCGTCTCCACCGGCTCCCGCGAGGAGATGGAGCGCGACGTGCAGGCCATGCACGGGTACGGGCTTTGGGCCACCCTCCAGCAGGACCGGAAGTAGCGACGCATCTGATGCCAGGACAATTCGAAGCCATCCCCGGGGGCGGCGCCGCCGTCGCGCTCGACGAGGTCGAGATCTCGATCATCCGGTCCCTCGCCGTGCAGCTCCTGGAGCTGATCGGTCCCGGCCCGGCCGAGGACGCCTCCGACGACCCCCTCGCGGAGCTGTTCGCGGAGGGCCCGAGCGAGCCGCCCACCGACCCGGTCCTCCAGCGGCTGCTCCCGGACGCGTACGGCGGCCCCGGCAGCGAGAAGGCCGATGAGGACGAACTGCGCGCCTACTCCTCCGAGTTCCGGCGCTTCACCGAGAACGACCTGCGGGCCAAGAAGCGCGACGACGCCCTGGTGGTGATCCGCTGCCTCGACGCCACGGCGTCCAAGGGCGAGGGCGGCGCCGTCCTGAAGCTGTCCGCCGACGAGTCGCGGCACTGGCTCGGCGCGCTCAACGACCTGCGCCTGGCGATCGGCGCCCGCCTCGAAGTGACCGACGAGGACGACACGGACCGCCTCTTCCGGCTGCCCGACGCCGATCCGCGCAAGCCGATGGTGATGGCCTATCTCTGGCTCGGCGGCCTCCAGGAGACGCTGGTGGGCACGCTCATCGGTTAGAAGTCACACCGTTGCCGCCGCAAAGTCGTTGTATGTAGCAGCGGTTACCCCCTGTTCGCTCATCGGACGCTCAAATCCGGATAACGATCGCGTTACTGCCGTGCCCGCGTTTGACGCCGCGAGGGAATTTTGTCCGGTTCTTCTCGTGGCGTGGGCCACACGCGCCCCGGCCGATCACTGTTGCGGCCGTGATAAATCTTCACGACCACTCGGTGACGCCACCCATGTCACCGGTGGCGCTCGGGCCGGCAGACCGCCGGTAGCACTCCATCCATATCCGGGGGGATCAGGACCTGATCCGTGGCCATACGCAGACGCGGGCACGGATCTAGCGTGGAGAAAGGCGTCACCATGACCTCAGTGCAGGTCGAAGAGCATCACGACGGCAATGAGGCCGACGGAGCGGGCGGTTCGTCCGGTTCGTCAGGCGAGGGCTATCAGCGCGGGCTCGGGGCCCGGCAGATCCAGATGATCGCGATCGGCGGTGCCATCGGCACCGGCCTGTTCCTCGGCGCGGGCAAGGCCATTCACAAGGCCGGTCCGAGCCTCATCCTGGCGTACGCCATCGCCGGCCTTGTCATCTTCTTCATCATGCGGGCCCTGGGCGAGCTGCTCATGTACCGCGCCGTGTCGGGCTCCTTCTCGGAGTACGCGCGCGAATTCATCGGCCCCTTCTTCGGGTACGTGACCGGCTGGACGTACTGGCTCTTCTGGGTCGTCACCGGCATCACGGAAGTGACGGCGGCCGCCCAGTACATGCAGTACTGGACACACGACTCCATTCCACAATGGGGCTACGCGCTGATCTTCACGGTCATCCTCTACGGCGCCAACCTGATCTCCGTGAAGCTCTTCGGCGAGCTCGAGTTCTGGTTCTCGATGGTGAAGGTCACCGCGATCATCGGCATGATCCTGATCTGCGCCGGCATCCTCACCATCGGCTTCTCCGACGCCGGTGACACCGCGTCCGTCTCCCACCTGTGGGACCAGGGCGGCTTCTTCCCGAACGGCATCGGCTCCACGCTGATGACCCTGCAGATCGTGATGTTCGCCTTCCTCGCCGTCGAGCTCGTCGGCGTCACCGCGGGCGAGTCCAAGGACCCCAAGACCGTCCTGCCCAAGGCCATCAACACCGTGCCGTGGCGCATCGCCGTCTTCTACGTCGGCGCGCTCATCATGATCCTCTCGGTCGTGCCGTGGACGGAGTTCGTGCCGGGCGTCTCGCCGTTCGTCGCCGCCTTCGACAAGATGGGCCTCGGCGTCGGCGCCGCGATCGTCAACTTCGTCGTCCTGACGGCCGCGCTCTCCTCCTGCAACTCCGGCATGTACTCCACCGGCCGCATGCTGCGGGACCTGGCGCTCAACGGCCAGGGACCGAAGTTCTTCACCAAGCTCACGAAGAACGGCCTGCCGCTCGTCGGCACGACCTTCTCCGCCGCGCTGATGCTGGTCGGCGTCTGGATCAACTACCAGTGGCCGGGCGAGGCGTTCAACTACGTCGTCTCCTTCGCCACCATCTCCGGCATGTGGGCCTGGATCATGATCCTGGTCTGCCAGATCAAGTACCGCCGCAAGGCCGACCGCGGCGAGCTGCCGCAGTCCACCTTCCGGGCGCCGGGTGCCCCGTACACGAGCTGGTTCGCGCTCGCCTTCATCGCGATGGTCATCGTGATGATGGGCATCGACAAGGACGCGCGGATCTCGCTCTACGCGGCCCCCGTCTGGGCCCTGATCCTGGGCGTCGGCTACCTGGTCATGCAGAAGCGCAAGGACTCGCAGCCGACGGGCGGCGGTGAGGCGGGCCCGAAGGACGCGATCAAGTCCTGACCGCGGCCCGACAGCTCCACCTTCCAGCTGATCCCAGCATGTGGGCCGGTTCGTACCACTCCTCGGTACGGGCCGGCCCTTCTGCTTATCCTGGCTGCCATGCTGACCCTCACCCAGGCCCTCCACGACCAGATCGTCGCGCACGCGCGCCAGGACCACCCCGACGAGGCCTGCGGTGTGGTCGCGGGCCCGGAGGGCACAGGCCGCCCGGAACGCTTCATCCCGATGCTGAACGCGGCCCGCTCGCCCACGTTCTACGAGTTCGACTCGACCGACCTCCTCAAGCTGTACCGCGAGATGGACGACCGCGACGAGGAGCCGGTGATCGTCTACCACTCGCACACGGCGACCGAGGCATACCCCTCGCGCACCGACATCTCGTACGCGAACGAGCCGGGCGCCCACTACGTCCTGGTCTCCACGGCCGACACCGACGACGCCGGTGACTTCCAGTTCCGCTCCTTCCGGATCGTCGAGGGCAAGGTCACCGAAGAAGAGGTCGAGATCGTCCAGGCATACTGAGCTCACCTTTGAGGCGGCAGGACCCAGGAAGCCGGTGCGAATCCGGCACGGTCCCGCCACTGTGACCCCACCCTCCGCGGGCGGGGCAGTCAGGAACTGACCTGCCGCCTTCTTCTCCCACGACGCAGGGGACGCGGAAATCCCCTGGAGGAGGCAGCTCAGTCATGTCCCGCCCCATACGCCTGCTCGCGGCCGCAGCCCTGCTCGTCCCGCTCGCCGCCTGCTCGTCCGCCGCGGACTCCGCATCGGACAAGCCCGCCGCGAAGGCCGCAGGATTCCCGTACACGGTCACGAACTGCGGCACGAAGACGACGTACGAAGCACCTCCGAAGCGTGCCGTGACGATGAACCAGCACGCGACGGAAGTGATGCTGGAGCTGGGCCTGAAGAACCGCCTGGCCGGTACGGCGTACCTGGACGACAAGGTCCTGCCGAAGTACGCGAAGGCGTACGCGGACACCCCGGTCCTCGCCAAGGAGTACCCCTCGTACGAGAAGCTCCTGGCCGCGAACCCCGACTTCGTCTACGGCGGCTACGCGAGCGCCTTCCTTGCGGGCGAGGGCCGCAGCCGCGGGGCCCTGGCGAAGTCCGGCATCGACAGCCGCCTGAACGTCGAGGGCTGCGCGAAGAAGGCCGTGACCATGGACGACGTCTACCGGGAGGTCCGCGAGGTCGGCAGCACGTTCGGTGTACGGCCGCGGGCGGACAAGTGGGTGGACGAGGCCAAGCGCGAACTGTCCGGGACGAAGGCCGGGTCGAAGAAGCCGGTCCCGGTCTTCGTCTACGACAGCGGCGACAAGACCGCGTTCACGGCGGGCGGCCGGGGCATCGGCAACGACATCATCGAACGGGCCGGCGGCCGCAACGTCTTCGCCGACCTCGACAAGTCCTTCGGCGACGCGTCCTGGGAGTCGGTCGTCGACCGCAAGCCCGAGACGATCGTGATCCTCGACTACGGCGGCACGACGGTCGCCCAGAAGAAAAAGCGCCTCTTGGAAGACCCGGTCCTGGCAGACGTCCCCGCCATCAAGCACAAGCGCTTCGCGGTCCTGCCGCTGTCGGACGCGGTGACGGGGGTGCGGGCACCGGGGGCGGTGAGCAAGCTGGCGGACCAGCTGTGAACATCCAGCCCGTCCGGCGTTTGAGGACGAACTCGGCGGAGCCGGTGATCGACGGCAACCGTGACAGGGTCGGTAGAAAACTCCGTTATGGCACGGTTGTCGTAGGTCTGCTCATGGCCCTCGCGGCAGCGGTCGTAGCCGGCCTTGCGCTGGGCTCCGTAAGGATCCCGGCACCCCAGGTACTGGAAATCCTCACGGGGAGGGCGGAGCTCTCCCCGTACCGCACGATCGTCCTGGACGTAAGACTCCCCAGGGTCCTGCTCGGCGCAGCCGTAGGCGCGGGCCTCGCGGTCATCGGCACAGTGCTCCAGGCCCTGGTGCGCAACCCCCTGGCCGACCCCTTCCTCCTCGGGGTCTCCTCAGGCGCCTCCGCGGGAGCCGTCGCCGTCATCGTGCTCGGCAGCGTCTTCGGGATGGGCGCGGGCCTGGCCACCACCGTCACCATCCCCGCCGCCGCCTTCGCCGGAGCCCTGCTCTCCCTGCTCGTCGTCTACACCCTGGCAAGGTCGGGAGGCGGCGGCTTCGCCACCGGACGGCTGATCCTGGCGGGCGTGGCCGTCTCGTACATCCTCTCCGCCCTGACCAGCCTCATCCTGATCATGGCCGACAGCGCGGACCACCTGAAGGAAGTCCTGTACTGGACGCTCGGCGGCCTCGGCAGCGCCCGCTGGGACATGCTCGCCCTGCCCGGCATCGCCCTCATCGCGGGCACGGCGCTGCTCGTCGCCCTGGCCCGCCCCCTGGACCTGCTCCTGGTCGGCGAGGAGGGCGCCACCGTCCTCGGCCTGGACACCGCCCGCTTCCGCGCCGCCGTCTTCGTCCTCGCCTCGCTCCTGACCGGCGTACTCGTCGCGTACAGCGGAGCCATCGGCTTCGTCGGCCTGATGGTCCCGCACGCGGCCCGGATGCTGGTCGGCGCCGCCCACCGGGCGCTCCTGCCGGTGGTGGCCCTGATGGGCGCGGTGTTCCTGGTGGCCGCCGACCTCGCCGCGCGCACGGTCGCGGCGCCGCAGGACATCCCGGTCGGCGTCCTCACCGCGCTGACGGGCGGCCCGTTCTTCCTGTGGATGCTGCGAAGGAACCGTACGGAGGCAACCGCATGAGTCACCCGGCGTCGATCCTGACCACCGAGTCCCTCACCTACCGCACAGCTCCAGGCGGAAAAACCCTCGTCGACGACATCACCCTGCACGCCGCCGAAGGCGAGACCATCGGCCTCGTCGGCCCCAACGGCAGCGGCAAGACCACCCTCCTGCGCTGCGTCTACGGCACCCTCACGCCCACCGCAGGCCGCGTACTCCTTGACGGCACCGATCTCGCGACCCGCTCGGCCAAGGACCGCGCCCGCCGCATCGCCACCGTCCCGCAGGACGGGCACACCGGCTTCGAGCTCACCGTCCGGCAGATCGTCGCCATGGGCCGCTCCCCGCACAAACGCTTCTGGGAGGCGGACACCGCGCGGGACGCCGTCCTGGTCGACGAGGCCCTGGCACGCGTCGGCGCCGCCGACCTCGCCCACCGCGCCTTCGCCGGGCTCTCCGGCGGCGAGCGGCAGCGCGCCCTGGTGGCGAGGGCGCTGGTGCAGGAGCCCGCGGTCCTCGTGCTCGACGAGCCCACCAACCACCTCGACATCCGCTACCAGCTGGAGATCCTCGCCCTGGTCCGCGACCTCGGCACCACCAACCTGCTTGCTTTGCACGACCTGAATCTCGCGGCCTACTACTGCGACCTCCTGTACGTTCTCGACGGCGGACGCCTCGTCGCGTCGGGGCCGCCGAAAGAAGTGCTGACCAGCGAGCTGCTCGCCGAGGTGTACGGGGTCACGGCGGAGGTCTCGGTGCACCCCGTGACCGCCGCGCCGACGGTCACGTACCTCCCCCCATCCACGTGATGGACGCGAACCGTCCACCATGCGAGATCACATTCCAGAACCCGGACCGGGAATCGATACGATGACCGCATGGTTCCCCACGACGTGAGCGACAAGATGCCGGGCATGCTGCTCGTTGCGCGTCTGCACGTCGATTTGTGCAGGCTTTCCAGCGCGATCTGTTCGCGCTGACAGCCGCCGCCGTACGGCCGTGAGCCGCGGCGCCATCCCCGCGTAGCGCCTCGCGCAGCAAGCAGCAAAGCCTTACGCACCCGAACGCCTTACGCACCCGAACTCAAGCACCCGCACCACCGGGCCGCCGCGCGCCCACCCACGTGACTTCCCCGACAGGAGCTCCCAGCCATGGCCATCGAGGTCCGCATCCCGACCATCCTCCGCACCTACACCGACGGCGCCAAGGCCGTCGAGGGCAGCGGTGACACCCTCTCCGAGCTCTTCGCCGACCTCGACTCGCGGCACGCGGGCATCGCCGAGCGCATCGTGGACGACGGCAAGCTGCGCCGCTTCGTGAACGTGTACCTGAACGACGAGGACGTCCGCTTCCTGGACGGCATCTCCACCAAGCTCACGGACGGCGACAACGTCACGATCCTCCCGGCCGTGGCCGGCGGCATGGTCTGATCGCGGATGCCTCGCTACGACTCCCCGCTGGAGGCCGTGGGCAACACGCCCCTCGTCCGCCTGCCGCGTCTGTCCCCGTCCGACGACGTCCGCATCTGGGCGAAGCTGGAGGACCGGAACCCGACCGGTTCCATCAAGGACCGCCCGGCGCTGCACATGGTGGAACAGGCGGAGAAGGACGGGCGGTTGACGCCCGGCTGCACGATCCTGGAGCCGACGTCCGGCAATACGGGCATCTCGCTCGCGATGGCCGCCAAGCTCAAGGGCTACCGCATCGTCTGCGTCATGCCGGAGAACACCTCGCAGGAGCGGCGTGAACTCCTGGCCATGTGGGGCGCGGAGATCATCCCGTCCCCGGCGGCGGGCGGCTCCAACACGGCGGTACGCGTCGCCAAGGAGCTGGCGGCCGAGCACCCGGACTGGGTGATGCTCTACCAGTACGGCAACCCGGACAACGCGGGCGCGCACTACGCGACGACCGGTCCCGAGATCCTCGCGGACCTGCCCTCCGTCACCCACTTCGTCGCGGGCCTGGGCACCACGGGCACGCTGATGGGCGTGGGCCGTTTCCTGCGCGAGCAGAAGCCGGACATCAAGATCGTCGCCGCGGAGCCCCGCTACGACGACCTCGTGTACGGCCTGCGCAACCTCGACGAGGGCTTCGTCCCCGAGCTGTACGACGCGTCGGTCCTGACCACGCGCTTCTCGGTCGGCTCGGCGGACGCCGTGACGCGCACCCGCGAACTGCTCCAGCAGGAGGGCATCTTCGCCGGGGTCTCCACCGGCGCCGCGCTGCACGCGGCGATCGGCGTCGGCAAGAAGGCGGTGGCGGCGGGGGAGTCCGCCGACATCGTGTTCGTGGTGGCCGACGGGGGCTGGAAGTACCTGTCGACGGGCGTCTACACGGCGGAGACGACCGAGGCGGCGATCGAGACGCTGCAGGGCCAGCTCTGGGCGTAGGGCTCTGGCGCCCGGCGGAGCGGTTTCATCACCGGCTCCGCCGAGTTCGTCCTCAAACGCCGGACGGGCTGAATTTCTCC
>NZ_JBSGSG010000073.1:0-49403 GCF_053606765.1 Streptomyces sp. NPDC055189 | reverse complement strand
GGACGGGCTGAATGCATTCAGCCCGTCCGGCGTTTCAGGACGAACTCGGCGGAGCCGGTGATGACGGCACGTACAAGGCACAGGGCCCCCGCGCCGAGCGGGTTCTCGGGAAGGGGCGGGGTTGGGGATGAATCACCCGGTCAACGCCCCCCGCAACGCCTCAAGCAGCCGATCCGTGACCCCCGCATCCCGCACCGCCACCCGAAGCCACTCGTCCCCGAGCCCCGGAAACGTATCCCCCCGCCGCAAGGCGAAGCCCCCTTCCCGCAGGCGGTCGCGCAGGGCGAGGGCCCCGGGGGCCCGGAGCAGGATGAAGGGGCCCTCCGCGGGCTCCACGGCCCGCAGCCCGAAGGGGGCGAACTCCCGGAGCCCGGAGAGAAGATGGGCCCGGTCCGAGGCGATCTGCCGCGCCGCCGCAGACGCCTCAGCCAACGCGCGAGGCGCCACACACGCCTCCGCCGCCACAAGCGCGGGCGAGGAAACCGGCCAGAGCGGCTGCGCCCCCGCAAGCGTCGCGATCGTCTCCGGATCGGACAGGACGTAACCGATCCGCAGCCCCGCGAGGCCCCACGTCTTGGTGAGACTGCGCAGCACCACGAGCCCCGGCACGTCCGTACGGCCCGCAAGGGCCTCCCGCTCGTCCGGCACCGCGTCCATGAACGCCTCGTCCACCACCAGGAACCGTCCGGGGCGGGCGAGCGAGGCGATCGAGGCGGCCGGGTGGAGCACCGACGTCGGGTTCGTCGGGTTGCCGATCACGACCAGGTCGGCGCCCTCCGGGACCGCCGCCCCCGAGAGCCGGAAGCCGTCCCCCTCCCGGAGCAGCACCCGCCCCACCGCATGCCCCGCATCCCGCAGCGCCGCTTCGGGCTCGGTGAACTGCGGGTGCACCACCACCGGCTGACGCACCTTCAGGGCGCGCGCGAGCAGCACGAACGCCTCCGCAGCGCCCGACGTGAGCAGCACCCGGTCCGGCGTCACGCCGTGCCGCGCCGCCACCGCGGCCCGTGCCGCCCGGCCGTCCGGGTAGGCGGCCAGGCCGTCGAGCGAGGCGGCCAGATGCCGCTTGAGCCAGGCGGGCGGGGTGTTCGCGCGGACGTTCACCGCGAGGTCGGTGATACCGGCGGCGGCGCCGCGGACCTCGGCATCCCCGTGATGCCGCAGGTCCGGCCCGCCGTCGTGCTCAGCGGGCATATGCATGGGGTACGTGAGGTGCGTGAGGTGCGTGAGGTGCGTGAGGTGCGTGAGGTACGTGAGGTACGTGATCAATTCCGGCAGCGGAGTCCGTCGGCGTCGGCGTCAGCGCGTCGCCGTCGGCCGCCGCCTCCCGGTAGCGCTCCATGACGAGATCGAGCAGCTCCTCGGCGGGGCCGATCACGTTCGCCGGGTGCACCTCGATGCCGGGGTGTGCCGCCGCCCAGCCGTCCGTCTGCTGGAGGATGCGCTCCGGCACGGCGCCGGTGAACAGGAAGTAGGGCAGGACGACGATCCGCGTCGCGCCCAGGCGGACACAGCGGTCGAGGCCGGAGGGCACGTCCGGCGCGGCGAGCGACACGAACGCCGTCTCCACGCCCGCGTAACCGCGCCCCTCCCACAGCAGCCGGGCCGCCCTGTGCACCTCGGCGTTGGCCTGCGGGTCGGCCGAACCGGCGCCCACCAGGAGCACCGTGACGTTCGCGCGGTCCCGGGGCGTGCGGGCCGCACCGCCGAGCGCCTCGTCCAGGCGGCGGCCGAGCACCTTCAGGAGCCAGGGATGCGGGCCGAGCGGCCGGCCGCAGGAGTACGAGACCTCGGGGTGGCGTCCCTTCGCACGGGCGAGCGCCGCGCGGAGGTCGCCTTCGGCGGGCCCGGCCGGAACCAGCGTCAGCGGCAGGGCCGCGACACGTTCCGCCCCCCGCGCCACCAGGTCGGTGACCGCGTCGCCGAGCGACGGCGACGACGGGTCGACGAAGCCCCCGGCGACCGGGAGTCCGGGGTCACGGCGGGCGAGTTCCCGTACGAAGTCCTGGAAGGCGTCCGCCCCGGCCTCGTCCCTGATGCCGTGTCCGGCGATGAGCAGTGCGGGCGGGCTGGTCACTGGAACTCCTTGATTGCTGTGCCTGTTCCGTTCGGATGACGTGCGGACACTGGCGGCGCCCCGCATGGGAGACGCGTGGCGCGCGACGGCACAGGTTGCCATGGACGCGCGCCCGCCCGGCGCCGACTTCTGCTTGGGCACGAGGAGTTCACCGCCGCCGCACAATGCGGAGGCCTCCGCCACGGAAGGTGTACCCGTCGCGGCGAGCGGCGCGTAGGAGGGGTTGGGCACCTCGACACCTGCCAGCTCGTCGGCCGCGTACGTCACGACCGGTACCCCGAGCCGCGCCGCCGCCGCGACGATGCCGGGCTCATCGGCCTTGGTGTCGACGGTCGCCAGCGCGGCGACGCAGGCCGGGGAGAGCCCCGCGTCCCTGAGGGTGTCCTCCACCAGGCCGAGAATTTCATCCGCGGGCGCGCCTTTGCCGGCCCCGACGCCCACCACGAGGCTCCGCGCACCGATCCCGGCGGCCGGCTCGTGGACGGCCGCCACCTGTTCGAGGGACATCGCCGAGGGGGCCCCGCCGGTGGCGGCTTCGGTGTCTGCCATGGGCTCGGGCTCTTCTCGTACGGGACGGAAACGGGTCGGGGCGTGCTCCGCGGCCGGATGTGGATGTGCGGGGCAGGGGGTCAATCGGCTAGCAAGGGCGCATGGCGGTGTTCGTGGCGCTCGGCGCCTTTGTGATGACCCTGGTGGGCGGCTGGACGGCCCAGCGGGTCACCGACCGGCGCCACCTCGTCCTGGGGCTCGCGGGCGGTCTGATGCTCGGCGTGGTCGGCCTCGACCTGCTCCCCGAGGCGCTGGACGCCGCGGGGGAGCCGGTCTTCGGCGTACCGGCGGCGCTGCTCCTGTTCGTCGCGGGCTTCCTCGCCGCGCACCTGGTGGAACGTCTCCTCGCGGGCCGCCAGGCCGCCCACGGGGCGGACGCGCACACGAACGGCCGGGTCCCGCAGGTGGGCCTGACGGCGGCCGGGGCGATGGTCGGACACAGCGTGATGGACGGCGTCGCGATCGGCGCCGCGTTCCAGGTCGGCGGCGGCATGGGCGTGGCGGTCGCGCTCGCGGTCGTCGCCCATGACTTCGCGGACGGCTTCAACACGTACACGCTCACCAGTCTGTACGGGAACGCCCGCCGCAAGGCCCTCGCGATGCTCTTCGCGGACGCGGTGGCCCCGGTCGTGGGCGCCGCGTCGACGCTCCTGTTCACCATTCCGGAGCAACTGCTCGGCGCGTATCTCGGCTTCTTCGGCGGCGCACTGCTCTACCTGGCCGCCGCGGAGATCCTCCCGGAGGCGCACCACGACCATCCGGCGCGCTCGACGCTGCTGTGCACGGTGGCGGGGGCCGGGTTCATCTGGCTGGTGGTGGGCATCGCGGAGTGAGGCCGCGGCGCGGGCCGGTCTCACCCCGCGCCCTCCTGCGCGCACTTCTCCACGAACCGGCGGGCGATGCCGGGCTCGGCCGCCCAGTGCGTGTGCAGATAGCTCGCGTGCACGCCCTGCTGCACGAAGCCTTCGACGCGCCGCTCGGGGGAGTGCATCCCCCAGGCGGGCGCCGCCCCCGCGCCCGGTTCGACGACGGTGCGGTGGAACTCGTGCCCGCGCATCCGCGTGCCGACCGCCGCGAGCGGGCTCTCGGACACGGCGACGGCGTCGCGGTAGCCGAGCGTGAGCCGCTCCGACATGCGGGAGCGCACGTCGAGCACGCCGCACATCGGCTTCCCGTCCAGCTCCCGGGTCAGGTAGAGCAGCCCGGCGCACTCGGCGGCGACGGGAGCCCCGCTCAGCGCAAGGTCGGCGACTGCCTTGCGCAGCGGTTCGTTGGCGGAGAGCTCGGGCGCGTACACCTCGGGGAACCCGCCCCCGATGATCAGCCCGGCGGTGCCGGGCGGCAGTTCCTCGTCGTGCAGCGGATCGAAGATGACGACATCGGCGCCGGCGGCGGTGAGCAGCTCGGTGTGCTCGGTGTACGAGAACGAGAACGCGGCCCCGCCCGCGACGGCGACCACGGGCCTGCGCCCGCCGCCGCTCAACGGCTCGTCCGGCGTACGAGTGGCTCCCACGCCCGGCTCCCACGTCTCACCGGTCATCGCGGGCGCACTGCGCGCCAGCGCGAGAATCGCGTCGAGATCGCAGCCCTCCCGCACCCGGGCGGCCAGGGCGTCCACCGACTCGACGGCTTCGGTCTGCCGCTCGGCCACAGGGACGAGCCCCAGATGCCGCGAGGGCGTCCTGACCTGCCCCACACGGCCGAGCGCGCCGAGGACGGGCACCCCGGACTCGCCGAGGGCGTCCCGCAGCAGC
This sequence comes from Streptomyces sp. NPDC055189, assembly GCF_053606765.1. Classification (NCBI taxonomy): domain Bacteria; kingdom Bacillati; phylum Actinomycetota; class Actinomycetes; order Kitasatosporales; family Streptomycetaceae; genus Streptomyces; species Streptomyces sp. NPDC055189. The sequence continues at coordinate 45,023 of NZ_JBSGSG010000073.1, read as the reverse complement.
TCCTCGTGGCGCGCGGACCCCACCTTGTTGAGGATCACGCCCCCGATCCGCACCTCCGGGTCCCAGGACGCGAACCCGTGCACGAGCGCGGCCACGGAACGGGACTGCGAGGACGCGTCGACGACGAGCACCACGGGCGCCCGCAGCAGCTTGGAGACATGCGCGGTCGAGGCGAGTTCACCCTGCCCGGAGACCCCGTCGTACAGCCCCATGACGCCCTCGACCACCGCGAGATCGGCCCCGCGTGCCCCGTGGTTGAACAAGGGCGCCACCATCTGCGGCCCGCACATGTACGCGTCGAGGTTGCGTCCGGGGCGACCCGTGGCCAGCGAGTGGTAGCCGGGGTCTATGTAGTCGGGCCCCACCTTGTGCGGGGACACCGCGAGCCCTGTCGCCGAGAACGCGGCCATCAACCCGGTGGCCACGGTCGTCTTCCCGCTTCCGGAGGACGGCGCGGCAACGACAAGCCGAGCTACCACTCGATGCCCCTCTGGCCCTTCTGACCGGCGTCCATCGGGTGCTTGACCTTGGACATGTCGGTGACGAGATCGGCGAACTCGACCAGGGCCTCGGGTGCGTAGCGCCCGGTGATGACGACGTGCTGGTGCCCGGGACGGTCCCGCAGGACCTCGATCACCTCGTCCACGTCGATCCACCCCCAGTGCAGGAGGTAGGCGAACTCGTCGAGGACGTACAGCGAGTACGTCTCGGCGGCGAGGTCGCGCTTGACCTGCTCCCACCCCTCGCGGGCCTTGTCCTCGTGGCTGGGCTCGCCCTCGGCGGGCTCCCGCTGGATCCACGACCAGCCCTCGCCCATCTTGTTCCAGGTGACCGACCCGCCCTCGTCGGACGCCCCGAGCACCTTGAGGGCGTTCTCTTCGCCGACCTTCCACTTCGCCGACTTCACGAACTGGAAGACGCCGATGGGCCAGCCCTGATTCCAGGCCCGCAGCGCCATGCCGAAAGCGGCGGTGGACTTCCCCTTGCCGATCCCGGTGTGCACCATGACCAGCGGCCGGTTGCGCCGCTGACGCGTGGTGAGCCCGTCGTCCGGTACCACGTTCGGCTGTCCCTGCGGCATCAGGCCACGCTCCTCATCTGTGTTCCCTGTACGTCCTTGACCAGCCCGGCGATGGACTCCGCCCGCAGCTCGTCGAGTGTCACGGCCGTTCCGCCGAGCTCGCCCGCCAGCTGCCCCGCGAGCCCGAGCCGGATGTGCCCCGACTCGCAGTCGACGACCACGGAGGCGACCCCGGCAGCCTGGAAGAGCCGCGCGGCGCGCCCTGCCGTGGCCACCGGCTCCACGCCTCCCGTGGCCCTGCCGTCCGTGACGACCACGACCAGCGGACGCCGTGCCGGGTCCCGGAGGCGCTCGACCCGCAGCACCTCGTGCGCCCTGAGCAGCCCGGCCGCGATCGGCGTACGCCCGCCCGTGGGCAGCGTCTCCAGACGGGCGGCAGCGGCGTCGACGGACGAGGTCGGCGGCAACGCCACCTCGGCTTCGGCACCCCGGAAGGTGACGAGCCCGACCTTGTCCCGGCGCTGGTAGGCATCGAGCAGCAGCGAGAGCACCGCTCCCTTCACGGCACTCATCCGCTTACGGGCGGCCATCGACCCGGAGGCGTCCACCACGAAGAGCACGAGGTTCCCCTCACGCCCCTCCCGCGTCGCCTGCCGCAGATCGTCCCGCCGTACGACGAGCCCCCGCCCAGAACGGCCGCGCGCCCGCTGGTGCGGGGCAGCGGCCTGCACGGTGGCCGCCAGGTGCAGCTTGGTCAGCGCTCCCTGCGGGCGCCGGGCTCCCGTGGTGCGCCCGTGCTCGGTCCGTGCCCGGGAGCGCCGCCCGGCCGCACCCTCACCGAGGCCGGGCACGCTCAGCATCTTCGTACGGAACGGCTCGGAGGCCCCGACGGCCTGCTGCTCGCCGGCCGCCGCGGCGGGAGCCTGCGCGGGGGAGGCGTCTTCGTCCTGCCCGCTGTCGCTCCCGCCGTCGTCGGCGGGGGAGTCGTGCGCGTCAGGCGCCGGGGCATCGGGTGCTTCGGGCTCGCCCTGAGGCGGCACGCCGCCCCCGCCCGGACCGTCGGGGTCGTCGTCCCCGTCCGTCCCGTCCTCGTCGTCGCCGTTCTGCTCAAGCGTGTCGTCGAGCTTGTCCTCGTCGAGGCCAGGGGCGTCGAAGGGGTTACGGCGGCGCCGGTGCGGAAGCGCGAGGAGAGCGGCCTGCCGTACGTCCTCGGCGAGTACGTCGGTGCGCCCGGCCCAGGCGGCGAGCGCCGTCGCCGTACGCGCCATCACGATGTCGGCCCGCATCCCGTCGACCTCGAAGGCCGCACAGGTGGCGGCGATCTGCCGCAACGCCCCGTCGCCGAGGGTCACTTGGGGAAGGAGCGCCCGCGCCGCGACGATCCGGTCCCGCAGCGCGGACTCGTCCTCGTGCCAGCGCGCGGCGAACCCCTCCGCGTCGTCGTCGTACGCGAGCCGCCGTCGCACGACCTCGACCCGCTGATCGGTCTCGCGCGAGGCGGCGACCTCGACGGTGAGCCCGAACCGGTCGAGCAACTGCGGGCGCAGTTCGCCCTCTTCGGGGTTCATGGTGCCCACGAGCAGGAACCGCGCGGCATGCCGAACGGAGACGCCCTCGCGCTCGACGTACGAGGCGCCCATGGCGGCGGCGTCGAGCAGCAGGTCGACCAAGTGGTCGTGCAGCAGGTTGACTTCGTCGACGTAGAGGATGCCGCGGTGGGCGTCGGCGAGCAGCCCCGGCTCGAAGGCCTTGACGCCCTCGGCGAGCGCCCGCTCGATGTCGAGCGCCCCGACGAGCCGGTCCTCGGAGGCCCCGACCGGCAGCTCGACCATCCGCGCGTCCCGCACCGATGCGCCGCCGGCGTCGTGCGGACCGTCGGGGCAGGCGGGGTCCGGGGCGGCCGGGTCGCAGGAGAAGCGGCAGCCGGCGACGACGGGCACCTGCGGCAGCAGGGCGGAGAGCGCGCGCACGGCGGTGGACTTGGCGGTGCCCTTCTCGCCGCGCACGAGCACTCCGCCGACGGCCGGCGAGACGGCGTTGAGCAGCAGGGCGAGCCGCAGGTCGTCCTGCCCGACGAGGGCGGTGAACGGATAGGGGGTACTCACAAGGCCTCCATGACGTGGTTCGGGGCGGGGCAAGGGGCGGCAGCTCTCGCCCGGGGGACAGCGGCTCTCACCCGTCCCCCTCCGCCGGTCGTGCGGGCGCCCCGGGTGCGATGAAGGGGAGGCCGGACGGGGCGCCGGTCTCGATCAGGCGGAGCAGCGCGTCGGTGTCCGCGTGCTGCTCGATCAGGTCGCCGAGCAGGTCGAGCTGCTCTTCGCGCAGCGCGGCGAAGCTGGTGTCGGGCGCGGGCACGAAGCGGCGTCCGGCGGCGCGGGCGACCTCGGTCAGGAAGCGGCGCCGGAACGCGTCGCTCTCCAGGGAGCCGTGCCAGTGCGTGCCCCACACCTCGCCGACGCGGCAGCCGTCCAAGAAGGGCTCTCCGCCCAGGACTTCGGCGACGCCGTGATGGATCTCGTACCCCTCGACGGGTTCGCCGAGCGCCTCGCCGACGGGCCGCGCGAGGGTCTTCTCCCGTTCGAACCGGACGCGCACGGGCAGCAGACCGAGCCCGTCCACGGCTCCCGCCCGCGACTCGACGTCGTCCTCGATGTGCTCGCCGAGCGCCTGGAAGCCGCCGCAGATGCCGAGCACGGGGCGTCCCTCGGCCGCGCGCCGCGCGATGGCGTCCGCGAGGCCGCGCTCGCGCAGCCACTGCAGGGCGCGGACGGTGCCGCGCGTCCCCGGTACGACCACGAGATCGGCGTCGACGAGTTCCTCGGCCCTGTCCACGAACCGCACGACGACGCCGGGTTCGGCTGCCAGCGCGTCCACGTCCGTGAAGTTCGACATCAGCGGTACGGCACAGACGGCGACCCGCAGCACGTCGTCGCCGACCGGGGGAGCGACGACGGACTCCCGTACGGCGCCCCGCAGGGACACCCTCAGGCCGTCCTCCTCGTCGATGCCGAGGCCGCGCTGGAACGGCAGCACACCGAACGTGCGCCGCCCGGTGAGCTCATGGAGCATGTCGAGCCCGGGTTCGAGCAGCGATACGTCGCCCCGGAACTTGTTGACGAGATACCCGGCGACCAGCTCCTGGTCCTCTGCACTCAGCAGCGCGGTGGTCCCGAAGAAGGAGGCGAAGACGCCCCCGCGGTCGATGTCGCCGACCACGACGACGGGGAAGCGGGCGGCCCGCGCGATGCCCATGTTCACGATGTCCGTGCGCCGCAGATTGATCTCGGCGGGACTGCCCGCGCCTTCGCAGATCACGGCGTCATAGCTGCCCCGGAGTTCTTCGAGGCATCCCACGACGGTGGAGAGCAACTGCTCCTGGCGCCCGCCGTGCAGCCCTTTCCCGGGGGACGACCCCCCAGACCCCCCGAAGAACCCGCGCGCGCTCATCTCGCCCACGGGCTTGCCCATGAGGACGACCTGGCTGCTGCGGTCACTGCCCGGCTTGAGCAGCACGGGGTTCATCAGCGCGCTCGGTTCGACGCGGGCGGCCTGTGCCTGCATGGCCTGGGCCCGCCCGATCTCCGCCCCCTCGCGCGTGACGAAGGAGTTGAGGGACATGTTCTGCGCCTTGAACGGCGCGACCGAGACCCCTTTACGGGCCAGCCACCGGCAGATCCCGGCGGTGATCACGCTCTTCCCGGCATCCGACGTGGTACCGGCAACGAGCAGCCCACCACTCATCAGGCCCCGCCCTTCCGCATAGTGCTCACCACTGCCGCGACCCCCAGGGCAAGCAGCCCCACCCGGCGCGACAGCTTCACGGCCCGTTCGATGTCGGCGACTTCGACGGCACGCCCGTCCCCGTTCAGGACGGGCCGGTGCTCGACCCGGCCTCCGTACGAGAGGCTCCCCCCGAGCCGCACCCCCAACGCCCCCGCGAAGGAGGCCTCCACGGGTCCCGCGTTGGGGCTGGGATGCTTGGCGGCGTCCGCGCGCCAGGCCCGCAGGGCGCCACGGGGCGCATCCCCGGCGGCAGCCGCGAGAACCGCGGTGAGCCGGGCCCCTGGCCACCCCAGAACATCATCGAGGCGCGCGGAGGCCCACCCGTAGCGCCGGTACTTCGCGGACTTGTGCCCGACCATGGCATCGAGCGTGTTCACGGCCCGGAAACCGACAAGCCCCGGAACCCCGCCGAGCGCGCCCCACACCAGGGCGCCGACCACGGCATCGGAGGTGTTCTCGGCGACCGACTCGACCACGGCCCGCGCGATGCCGTCGGCGTCCAGGGCCTGCGGATCCCGCCCGCACAGATGCGGAAGCCGCTCCCTGGCGACCTCGACGTCCCCGGCGGCGAGCGCCCCGCCGATGGCCCGCGCCTCACGACCAAGCGAGGTGCCGCCGACCACGGCCCAGGTGGTGGCGGCGGTCAGCGCGACGGACGCGGCGCGTGAATCACGTACGAGACAAGAGGCCAGAGCGGCGGCACCGGCCGCACCCCCGGCGCACACCACGGCGTGCAGGGCGCCCCACCCGCGGTGGTCGCGCCACAGCACACGCTCGACGACGCCCGCGCCACGCCCGAACACGGCGACCGGATGCCCGCGGCGGGGATCGCCGAGGAACAGATCACCGAGGAGGCCGGCGGCGGCGCCGTACGCGAAGTCGCGATCGGCACTCATGGCTTCAGCCGGCCGTGACGCGGAGGGGAGCAGGCAGGGGCACAGAGACCGGCAACGGGCGGCCGCGCATGGCGATATGTCCTCACTCAGGGTGTCCGCGCCCTGATTCGACGAGATCGGCGGCGAGAGTTCCTGGCTTCCGAGGAGTCGTCTCCTCGGTGACAGTGGCGGGACCGCGCCGGATTCGCACCGGCTTCCTCTTCTGCCGCCGTAATGGCTCCGGCAGTCCACCACGCCCGCGTACGCCCGTCAACTTGCCGTTGACCTGGGACGGGAGAGTGTGCCGAGGCCCACATGAGGCCGATTTTTCCCTAGGCCTGGAAATTGAACTTTCCTAGACTGGAACACGACAACCGGAGAGCGGTCCAAGCGTGATTCGGTCCGGGTCGTTACGTGGTGCGGTGGTTCTCGGCGGACCTGTCGGCCTTCCAAGATCACGGCACTATCGTGCGTCGGCGTGGGCGAAGGACGATGGGCACGCGTCGAGGGAGGCCGGCTCTCCGGCCGGGGGAGGTCGGCGTGTCCAGTAAAAGTTTGTCCGGATGGTCATGGCACCGGAGCAGTTACAGCGAATCCGGAGACTGCGTCGAAGTGGCCTTCGTGCGGGAGGCGGTGATCATCCGTGATTCGCAGAACCCGTCGGGGCCACGCGTCGTCTTCTCCGGTGAGCGCTGGCAGGCGTTCCTGAGCGCTCTCGTTCGTGCGGGGGGAGAGGGAGGGGGAACAGGATGACCGAGCATCACCTCGCCGAAATGCGGCACCTGGTGGGCGGTGTGCACGGGGGGAAACGCAAGGCATCCGGGGTCGTCGTGGTCGTGGCGGGGTGTGCGTTGCTCGGCGCCGCTGCCGCCCTGGTCGGCGCGGCGGCTTCGCTCCTCGTCGAAGGAACGGCCGCCCGGCTTGCCGTCTGGGCCTTCGTGGCCATGGCAGCCGCCGTGTTCATGGGTTTCTGGTGGGGCCTGGCCGAGCTCAGGCATGATCACCGGCCCCGGGCTCGGGCCGCTGGGCGGGCACCACAGCACGGCGGTCGTCGCTGAGCGTGGGCGTCGCCCCTGTCAGCGAGATCAGCCGGGTGAGCTGGCGGCTCAGCGCGACGACAGGGGCCGAGAAGACGGCGATCACCGAGCCGACCGTCCAGAAGCCCGTCATGCCGACGACGCTCAGGATGACGAGCACCCCGGCCAGCGTCAGCACCAGGACGAGTATGCAGCCGGTGCAGTAGACGATCCTGGTCGTGAACATCCGGACGCTGTCGTCCGTGCGATGGCGGTCCAGCGTGTCCATCCGCTCCGTGCGGCCCTGGTCGGTCATGGCCTCGCGGACGAGTTGGTTGTAGGAGGGACCGACGGCAGTCGGCTGCTCGCCACCTGCCTCGGCGGTGCCACCGTCGGCCGCGCCGGTGCCGCTCCCGCTGGAGGCCCCACCGGCACCTTGCGCACCATCCGGATCACCGCTTCGCCACGGCACCTGCCTGATGGCCGCGAGGATCCCCCACCACCACTCTCGCAACGCGGCTGGCATCTTGAGGCCTCCTCGCCCCTCCCGGACTCCTTGGGTCCGGGAGATCAGCTGTCAATGCCGTCCCTGATCCGATTGATCAGGTCGATGGCCTGCTCTCCGGCGTACGCGGTCTCGCGGAGAGACTCGAAGCACTCCTGGTGACGCACGATCAGTTCGTGGTCGTCACGGATCGACTGGTTTCCCTGTGCTTCAAGGAAGAGCAGGTCTTCGTCGTCCAGGAAGCCGAGCAGGATGAAGCTGCTCAGGGTGGAGTAGTGGGCACCTGACGTGAACGGCAGTACCTGGAGGGACACCTTCGGGCGGTCCGAGATCTCGATGAGGCGCTGCAGCTGGGCGCGCTGCACGCGCGGTCCGCCGACCTGCCGGTGCAGGGCGGCCTCGTCGACGATGAAGAACGTGTACGGCGGGTCCTCGCCCTCCAGGGCCCGCTCCTGGCGTGCGGTCCGCAGCTCCACGATCTTGCGTGCCCGCGTCTCGCTGACGCGCGGGGCGAGGAGCGCCATCGCGTATTCGTCCGTCTGCAGAAGGCCGGGCACGATGATCGGGTTGTATGTGCGGAAGGACGCGGCGGCGCTCTCGTAACCCAGATACTGGCTGAACTGCTGTCCGATGACTTCGTGGTACTTGGCCCACCAGCTGGGCCCCTTCGAACCGCGGGCGGCTTCTTCGAGCTCCGCGCCGAGATCCGGGTCCGTCACTCCGTACTGCTGGAGGAGGGCGCGCAGATCGGTGACGGAAAGACTGACCGTGCCCTGCTCGATCCTCATGATCTTGGACAACGACCAGTCAAGGCCTTTGGCGGCCTGGCCCTGTGATAGCTCCGCGGCGTCGCGGGCCTTGCGAAGCGCGATGCGCAGCCTGCGGCGGTTCAAGCTCGGGTCGACATCCCTCGACATGGTGGCTCCTCGCTGTCGTCACGGCTGTTGATTTATTGGCATACGGCAGAAAGCCATATGTGCAGCCGACGCTAGCAGACAGCTAGGTCCCATTATGCCATATGTCACTTCGCCGCATCGCATGTGCCCGATCGTGTGAAGTGAGGGGTTTTTGACACGCGAAAAGCCGGGTGGGGCGCACCGCGAGAGGTGCGTCCCACCCGGCTCTTGTGAGGCCGGAGCGGCTGTCAGGCGACGATCAGATAGATCCCGTACGCCACGGCCGCCGCGCAGAGCGCGAAGCAGACGTACGCGCCCGTGCGTGCCGCTGCCGGGGCGCTGCCCGCGGTCGCGGAGGCACCGGACGTCGTTGCCGCCTCGCGCTTGGAGAGGGCGACGATGCCGAGGGTGAACAGGCCCACCAGGGCCACCGTCACCGCGAGGCTGACTCCGAAGACGGAGCCGAGAGCTGCCCAGTCGATGTCCATGCTGAGTCCTTACACCGTGGCGGGCCGGGCGGGGTCCGCCACGGTGCCGGTCGGGGCCGCAATGGTGGCCTTGACGAAGTCGACGTCGGCGCTCGCCACGGCCGACCCGGTGGGCGGCGGAGTGACGGCGGCCATCGCGGTGGTCACGACGCCGGCGGGCTCGGCGGCCGGAGAGCCGCCGATCTCGTCGTCGGCGACGTTCGTGTGGTCCACGGCGTTGCGCCGGGACAGCATCCAGATGACGGCGGAGCCGATCACCAGGAGCGCGGCGGTCACGCCGACGCCCCAGGGGCCCTGCTTGGTGAGGAACTCCGCGCCCGCGCCGACCAGACCGGCGGCCGGGAGCGTGAGGCCCCAGGCGACGAACATGCGGGTCGCCGTGGACCAGCGGACCACACCGCCCTTGCGGCCGAGGCCCGCGCCCATCACGGCGCCCGAGCAGACCTGGGTGGTGGAGAGCGAGAAGCCGATGTGCGAGGAGGCGAGGATCGCGGTCGCGGCGCTGGTCTGGGCGGCGAAGCCCTGCTGCGGCGCGAGGTCGGTCAGGCCCTTGCCCATGGTGCGGATGATGCGCCAGCCGCCGAGGTAGGTGCCGAGCGCGATGGCGATGCCGGCCGAGACGATGACCCACATCGGGGGGTTCGCGCCGGGGTTCAGGACGCCGCCGGTGATCAGGGCGAGCGTGATGATGCCCATGGTCTTCTGCGCGTCGTTCGTGCCGTGCGCCAGCGAGACGAGGCCCGCCGATGCGATCTGACCGGCGCGGTAGCCCTTGGCGGTCGCCTTGGTGTCGGTGTTGCGCCCGATGCGGTACGTCAGGCGCGTGGCCAGCGTCGCTGCGATGCCGGCCACCAGGGGCGCGGCGATCGCGGGGATCAGGATCTTGGTGACGACGGTGCCGCCGTTGATCGACGACCAGCCCATCGACATGACGGCGGCACCGATGAGGCCGCCGAAGAGTGCGTGGGAGGAGCTGGAGGGCAGGCCCACCAGCCAGGTGAGGAGATTCCAGAGGATCGCGCCCACCAGGGCCGCGAAGATCACCTCTGTCTTCAGTCCGTCCTCGTTGACGATGCCGCCGGAGATGGTCTTGGCGACCTCGACCGAGAGGAAAGCGCCGACGAGATTCAGCACGGCGGACATGGCCACCGCCGTCTTGGGCTTGAGAGCGCCAGTCGAGATGGTTGTGGCCATCGCGTTGGCTGTGTCGTGGAAACCGTTCGTGAAGTCGAACACGAGAGCGGTAACGATCACGATCCCGAGGAGAAGCGTGATGTGTTCCATTTACCCAGGCTTCTGTTGGACGTCAGTGGCAAGTGGAACGTAGGCAAGCAGGGTGAACGGAAAGTGAACTGGGTCGGGCCGTGCGGTGACCCAATCCGGGGGGCCGCCACTCCGGTTCCGTCATGGCCCTGACGAAGATCGACCGGAGCGGCGCCGCGAGGCCCGGAATCCGGGCTTCCAGAGGTTCCCGACCACCCTCGCACTACCCGCGGGCGAACCTCTTCAATTGGTTCAGCGAGCCGTTGAAGAGATTCTGGTCACCCGGCAGCCTGCCGCCGTTGTCGTACTGCCAGAACGTGAGGTACGACCAGCCCCTCGGCAGCGGCCCGGACGTCGACGACCAGCGCGCCAGCCACAGCGCGTGATTCGATCCGAAGGCGCGGCTGCCGCCCGTGCAGTCGTTCCACCACTTGGTGGTCGTGTAGATCACGGGGCGCCGCCCCGACTGCCGCTTCACCTCATTGCTGAAGGACTTGATCCAGTTGACCATGCCGGTCCTGCTGATGCCGTAGCACTTGCGCTTGCCGTACGGGTTGCGCTCGATGTCCAGCGCGGGCGGCAGTGTCCAGCCGTCCGCCCGCCACCGTCCGCCGTGCTTCATGAAGTACACGGCCTGCTTCCTGCCGGACGACTTGCTCGGCACGGCGAAGTGGTACGCGCCCCGGACGATCCCCGCGTTGCGCGAGCCGTTGTACTGCCGCTTGAAGCGGGGGTTGCGGTACGTGTGGGACTCGGTGGCCTTGATGTAGACGAAGCGTGCGCCTTTGTTCTTGGCCCTATTCCAGTTGACGTGCTTCTGGTGCGACGAGACGTCATGCCCTCTGGGCTTGCCCGCCGCCGAAACCGGAACCTCGGTGAGGGCGGTGCCCCCGAGAGCCAGAGTCGCTACTGAGGCCGCGATGACGCGGGCTCGGCGGTGGGACGGTTTGTGGTCACGAGCCATATTTACCCCCTATGGCGACGTGCGGGACAAATCTCCCGGAGGCTACTGGAAGATCGCCGTATGTCGGTTGACCGTCGGCCAATCGCCGCCAGAGAGGGATGTGTGCGCATTTGTGCTCTTACGGACTCCCGGGCTCCGTACTACGGTGCCGCCGCCCGCGGCTGGCAGGATCGCCGCATGACGGAGCAGCGGGGCGTGACGGGGCAGCGGGGCGACGACTGGCGGGAGCGGGGCGACGACCGGCAGGACGCGATCGGGCGGGCGTGGGGCGAGCTGGTGGCCGCGGCCCGCAGGACGGTGACGGACGGCCTGGTGGTCGGCACGTCGGGCAACGTCTCGGTGCGCGTCGGCGGCGCAGGCGGCGCGATCCTGGTCACCCCCAGCGGAGTGCCGTACGACCGCCTCGGACCGCGGGACGCGGTCGGTGTCGACGCGGACGGCAACCAGCTCTTCGGCGACCTCGCCCCCACCAGCGAACTGCCCATGCACCTGGCCGTCTACCGCACCACGGACGCCGGAGCCGTGGTCCACACCCACGCGGTGCACGCCACCGCCGTCTCCACCCTCGTCCCGGAGCTCCCGCCCATCCACTACATGGCGGCCGCACTCGGCGGTCCGGTCCGGGTTGCCCGGTATGCGCCCTACGGCTCCGACGAGTTGGCCGAGAACATGCTCCGGGCCCTCAGGGAACGCACGGGCTGCCTGCTCCAGAACCACGGGACCATCACGTACGGAGCCACCCTGGACCAGGCGTACGACCGCACGGCACAGCTGGAGTGGATGTCCCGCCTCTGGCTGACGGCCAGCGCGGTCCCCGGCCGCGCCCCGACGCTCCTGACCGCTGGGCAGCTGCGGGAAGCGGAGGACAGATTGCGGGGCTACGGCCAGCGGTGAGGGCCGTTTCCGGGGCGGTTGTGTCCCGCGCCGAGGGCCGTGTCCGGGGCGGCTGCGTCCCGCGGGGCCACGGATTCGGCACATCACCTGCGGGTACGCGGACGGCATGACGTCACCCCGCGGGCTACGCCCACTGGCCGTGGCCACCCGCTCGCCGGACACTGGGCAGGTGCGCCCAGCCAAAGCGACGGCAACGGCCGTCACCGCCGTCACGACCGCCCTCCTGGGCGGCGCAGCCGCCGTCGCCGCGGGCCGGTTCGCCAGCAACGCGGCCCTGAAGCCGCCGGCGGGCCGGCCGCTGCCGACCGAGCCCCGCCTCACGGTCCACTCGACCGCCGCGGGCCAGATCACCCTGACCCGTGCCCTGGCGAGCCTGCGCCCCGGCACGTACGGCCTCAGCGGCAACGGCAGCCATGCCGTGATCGGCCCCGTCCTGGACGCCGCACCGCACGAGGCGGACACCGTCGTACGCCGCCTGGAGCGCGTCACGCACGGCTCCCTGGAACCCGGCGACAAGGTCTGGCTCACCCCGCAGGTCCACATCGGCGACCCGCACGCCGCCCTGGACATCGACCACGCGGACATCGACATCCCCGGCGAACTCGGCGGTCTGCCCGCCTGGTTCGTGCCGGGGGTCCGCGACACCTGGGTGATCACTGTGCACGGCCTCGGCACGACCCGCGAGCACCCCATGGTCGTCATGGACTTCCTGCACCACCAGCAGTTCCCGGTGCTCGACATCGCCTACCGGGGCGACCTCGGCGCGCCCCGCTCCCCGGACGGCCTCGGCCACCTCGGCGAGACCGAGTGGCGTGACCTGGACGCCGCCATCCGCTACGCCGTGCGACACGGCGCGCAGAACGTGATCCTGCACGGCTGGTCCACCGGCGCCGCCATGGCCCTGCACGCCGCGGCGCACTCGGCCCTGCGCGAGAGGATCAGCGGACTCGTCCTGGACTCCCCGGTGCTCAACTGGGAGACCACCCTGCGCGCGCTCGCCGCCGCCCGGCGCACGCCAGGGCTCCTGCTTCCGCTCGCCGTGCGTGCCGCGCAGGGCCGCACCGGGCTGCGCGGCGACCGCATCCTGGAGACCGCGGACCCCGGGGCGCTCAAGGTCCCCACGCTCCTCTTCCACGGCCCCGACGACGTGATCGCGCCCTGGACGCCGTCCCGTCAACTGGCCGGGAGGCGCCCGGAACTGGTCACTCTCCACACCGTTCCGGATGCGCCCCACGGAGCCATGTGGAACGCCGACCCCGCAGGGTACGAAGAGGCGCTGCGGCGCTTCCTCACGCCCCTCATGTAGCGCGCGAGAGCCCTCTTGGGCAGCGCTCCGAAGCCCTGCGGAGGCATTCCGTTTGGGTTTTCGGACCGTCAACAGGAAGACTGCTCCCGTGACGTCCCGTATCCCGCGCGACTCAAGGCTCCGACTCGTCCGCGCTCAATCCCCCAGGGCCGAGAGGCGAGCGGGGGCGGAGCGCGGCACAGCGCGGCCCCTGACCGCCCCCGGCGCCGTGACGCAGCAGCGCGCGCGCCGTCCCGCACCCCGGCCGCCCGAGGGCACACCCGCCCCCGGCGAGCTGGCCAGGATGGCGCGCAGGCGCCTCGCCGATGCCGTCCGCGTCGCCCGCTGGGCCGACACTTCCCTGCGCCCCGGACGCAGCGGCGCCGGAGCGGCACCCGACGGCAGGGGCACCCTCTCCGCCGCCACCGCCGAACGCGCCGCGGCGGACCTCGCGCTGACCCCGGATCAGGTGCGCGCCGACTGGGACACCGCACGCCTCGCCGGCCTCATCGAGGTGCACGGCGACAGCGCGCGCCCCGGCTGGCGGCTGCGCGCCTGGGACCGCGACGACGCCGCGGTGCTGCGCGGCTGGGTCGCCCTCTTCGACGCCTGGTCGCTCGCCCACGCGGCATCGCGCGAACTGGCGCCCGCCACCGTGGCCGAGACCGTCGAGGCCATGCCGCAGCTCCTCACCCTGCTGCAGCTCTCCGCGGGCCCCGTGCCCGTGCCCCAGCTCCTGGACCTCCTGGACCAGCGCGTCACCGAACTGCGCACGGAGCGCTGCGAGATCCCCTACGGCCCGCAGCCCGAGCCGGTCGACCCGGCCGAGACCCCGGCCCTTGCCACCCTCCTGGACTGGGCGCTGCGCGGCCTCGCCGCCGTCGGCGCGCTGACGTTCGCCGAAGGGCAGGCCACGCTCACGCCGCTCGGCAGCTGGGCGGTCTGGGTCAAGCTGGAGCAGATCTGCGTGGCCGCGCAGAGCCCGGCGGGCAACATCGAGCAGTCCGCCGACGACATGCTCCGCGGCTGCGCGCGCCTGCGCCCGAACGCGGCCCGCTCCGAATACCGCGCGTGGCTGGCGGCCCGCCCCGTCGGCAGCGCCGTCAGCGAGCTCCTGGACGCGGCCCGCGGCGAGGACGCCCTCCTGCGCGGCCTCGCCTTCGAGGCCCTGCGGGTCGTCGGCGCCCCGGCCGAGGCGGAGGTGCGGTCCGTCGTGGACGAGGCCTCCCTGCGGCCCTACGCCCTCATCTGGCTCGCCGAGCAGGAGGGCGCCGACCCCGAGGACGTCCACCTGGTCCTGACCAGGGACGAGTCGACGTGGCTGTGGGTCGACACCGCCGCGGCGGTCGCCGACCACGGGGAGACGCATCTGCTCGTCCGGCACCTGGAGTCCGCGGTGCAGCCCACGGTGCCCGCGCTCCTGGACGAGGTCCGGCGCATCGGCCATCCCCGCACCGTCCAGGTCCTGGTGGCCCTGGCCGCGGCCCACCCCGACCCTGCGCTCGCCAAGGCCGTGCGCCGGGCGGCCTTCCAGGTGCACACCGGCGGCGTCTGAGCACTGTCCCGTCCGACTACCGGGGCCCGGGGATGCCTCACCGGAAGGTGTTGCACTGCCCCATGTCGCCGGTGCGGTAGCCCTGGTAGAACCACTGCTGGCGCTGCTCGGCCGAGCCGTGCGTCCAGGACTCGGGGGTGACCCGGCCCTGGAACTTCTCCTGGATGCGGTCGTCGCCCACCGCGGCCGCCGCGTCCAGGCCCTCGCGGATGTCCGCGTCGTCGAGGCTGGTGATCAGCGGCTTGCCCGTCTTGTCGTCGGCGGTACGGGTCGCGTGCCGGGCCCAGACGCCCGCGTAGCAGTCGGCCTGCAGCTCCACCTTCACGGCGTTGCTGTTCTGCCCCGTACGCCCGTCCTGCGAGCGCTCCAGCGTGCCCATCAGGTTCTGCACGTGGTGCCCGTACTCGTGCGCCACGACGTACGCCTGCGCGAAGGGCCCGCCGCTGGAGCCGAACTTGGTCCGCAGTTCGTCGAAGAAGCCCAGGTCCAGATAGACCTTCCGGTCACCGGGGCAGTAGAACGGGCCGACCGCCGACGACGCGGCGCCGCACGCCGTGCCCACCCGGCTGGTGTACAGAACGGTCGGCGCGTCGGAGTAGGTGCCCTGCCTGCGCCGGAACTCCGGGCGCCAGTAGTCCTGCACGCTGTTGACCACGGCCACCATGCGGCAGTCGTCCTTGGTGTTCGCGTCCTCGCCCGTACGGCAGCTCTGCTGGACCTGTGCGAGGGACGAGGACGTCGCGGCGGGCTCCTCGTTGCCGGACGAGAGGCCGAGCTGGTCCGGGCCGACCCCGAAGAGCAGCCCCAGGACCAGCGCGATCAGGCCCGCGATGCCGCCGCCGACCGTCGCCTTGCCGCCGGGAATCCGGCTGTTCCGCACGTCCTGTACCTCGGACGTGTCCAGATCGGCGTCGTCGTCGAACTGCATGGGCGCACCACCCTCTGCCTCGCATCCGGGGCGGCGTCTCGTCGCCCTGTGCCGAGATGTCGGCGCCTTCATCCTGATATGCCCGACCTCGGGAGGCGCCGGACGGGGGTCCGAACGGGGGACCCCGGCCGGACCGCGCGCCGTGTCGCGGCCGCCGCCCGGACCCGCACGGTGACACCGCCGCTACGCTCTGCGCCTGTTGCGTGGGCAGAGGTACCGGCAGAGATGCCGAAGAGGGGGGCGTCGTGTCCGTAGTGCCGTTCGGGATGACCGGGTCCGGGTCCGGGTCCGTGGGACAGGTGCCCGCCCGCCGCGGCTCCCGGCTCGCGCTCCCGGTGGTCCTCGGCCTCCTCGCCCTGCCGCTCATCACCGCCGCCCACCACTCGCGACCGGCGCCCTACGGGGATCACGTCAGCGTCCACGCGCGCGTGGACGCCGGTGCGCCCGCCCCCGGCCTGCGGACCAGGGGCCGCGCCCTCCAGGCGTACGACAAGGAGACGGGCCGGCCCCGCTGGACGTACAAGCGCGAAGGAGCCCGTCCGCTCGCCCTGCTCTCCGCCCCGGAGCACGCCATCGCGCTCTGGAACGACGGCCTGGTCACCGACACCGCACGCGCCGACGGCAGCGCGGTCCGCTGGCACCGCGCCATCCCCGGCAGCGCCGCCTGGCTGCGCACCCCCGCCGCCCGCGGCGCCGCCGGAGTCCTCAACCGGCTCGACCCCCGCGGGCGCATGCTCGCCGTCGTCACTCCGCAGCGCATCGCCGCCTACCGCAGCGCCGACGGCGACCTGCGCTGGGTGCTGCCCGCCGAGCCGGGCTGCGCCTTCGAACCCGCCCGCTCCGTGCGCCACCGCGACGCCCTGATGGTCGCCCAGCCCTGCGGCGACGCCGCGACGCCGTGGACCTCACAGCTGATCGCCGTGGACGACCTCGGCCGGATCGTGCCCCGGCGTACGCCCCTGGGCAACGAGCTGCCGGGCGGCGTCCCCGGCGGCGTAAGGGCCCAGGCTGGAAAAGAGCTTGCACCGCACCGTTAGAATTGGCCTCATGGCCATTCTCCTCGTGCATTAGACGGCGTGATCGCCTTCCCTCTTTCCGCCGTCCATCCCCCCCTGCCCAGGAGTCTGTCCGTGATCACCGCTTCCGGCATCGAGCTGCGCGCCGGCGCCCGCATCCTCATCGAGAACGCCACCTTCCGTATCGCCAAGGGCGACCGCATCGGCCTGGTGGGCCGCAACGGAGCGGGCAAGACCACGCTCACCAAGTGCCTCGCCGGTGAGGGCGTCCCGGCCGGCGGCACCATCAGCCGCTCCGGAGAGGTCGGCTACCTCCCGCAGGACCCCCGCACCGGCGACCTGGACGTGCTGGCCCGCGACCGCATCCTCTCCGCCCGCGGCCTGGACACCCTCATCCGCAAGATGCGTGAGAACGAACAGCGCATCGCCAACGGCTCCGGCGCCACCCGCGACAAGGCGATGAAGCAGTACGAGCGCCAGGAGACGGAGTTCCTCACCAAGGGCGGGTACGCCGCCGAGGCCGAGGCCGCCACCATCGCCGCCGCGCTCAGCCTCCCCGACCGTGTGCTCGGCCAGCCCCTGCACACGCTCTCCGGTGGTCAGCGCCGCCGCGTCGAGCTGGCCCGCATCCTCTTCTCGGACGCCGACACCCTGCTCCTCGACGAGCCGACCAACCACCTCGACGCCGACTCCATCGTCTGGCTCAGGGACTACCTCAAGTCCTACCGCGGCGGCTTCATCGTGATCTCCCACGACGTCGAACTGGTCGAGACGGTCGTCAACAAGGTCTTCTATCTGGACGCCAACCGCGCCCAGATCGACGTCTACAACATGGGCTGGCGGCTCTACCAGCAGCAGCGCGAGTCCGACGAGAAGCGCCGCAAGCGCGAGCGCCAGAACGCCGAGAAGAAGGCGAGCCAGCTGCACTCGCAGGCCGACAAGATGCGCGCCAAGGCCACCAAGACCGTCGCCGCGCAGAACATGGCCAAGCGTGCCGACAAGCTTCTCGCGGGCCTCGACGAGGTACGCCAGAGCGACAAGGTCGCCAAGCTGCGCTTCCCGGACCCCTCGCCCTGCGGCAAGACGCCGCTGATGGCCGAGGGCCTCTCCAAGTCGTACGGCTCCCTGGAGATCTTCACGGACGTCGACCTGGCCATCGACAAGGGCTCCCGCGTCGTCATCCTCGGCCTCAACGGCGCGGGCAAGACCACGCTCCTGCGGCTCCTCGGCGGCGCCGAGAAGCCCGACACCGGGCAGATCATCGAGGGCCACGGCCTCAAGCTCGGCTACTACGCCCAGGAGCACGAGACCCTCGACCCGGAGCGCACGGTCCTGGAGAACATGCGCTCGGCCGCCCCCGACCTTGACCTCGTGGCGGTGCGCAAGACGCTCGGTTCGTTCCTCTTCTCCGGCGACGACGTCGACAAGCCCGCGGGTGTCCTGTCCGGTGGCGAGAAGACCCGTCTGGCCCTGGCGACCCTGGTGGTCTCCTCCGCCAACGTGCTCCTCCTCGACGAGCCCACGAACAACCTCGACCCGGCCAGCCGCGAGGAGATCCTCGGCGCCCTGCGCACCTACAAGGGCGCGGTCGTCCTCGTCACGCACGACGAGGGCGCGGTGGAGGCGCTCCAGCCGGAGCGGATCATCCTGCTGCCCGACGGGGTCGAGGACCTGTGGGGCCAGGACTACGCGGATCTGGTCGCGCTCGCCTGATCCGGGCAACGCGGTGCCCGTACGGGCAGCCGGGGTGTCCACATTGGTTGATCGAATAACTGATCCACTGCGTATGGATCATTCGGCCGATCCGTGATCCTTCATCTGTGTGAGGTCTCCTCGTACCGAAGTGTGGGATACACGGATTTCCCCTGAGGTCGTGGCCTCGGACACGTTTCTCGCCAGCCACCGCGCTGACCTGGTGGTTCTTCCCTCAACTCATTCAGCCGCATGGAATTCGGCACACGGAATCAGTAATTCCGCTCGTGGTGTCGCCTTCCCTTGCGGGAAACCTCGTCGTACGGACCTTGCCGAATGGGTGGCCAGGAAGCCCGGAAGGGGTGATCATGAGAAGTCCAGAGCGCACTTCCCATGAGGAGGCACGGGTGGCCGAGACTCTGAAGAAGGGCAGCCGGGTAACCGGCGCCGCGCGCGACAAGCTCGCGGCAGACCTGAAGAAGAAGTACGACGGCGGTGCGAGCATCCGGGCGTTGGCCGAGGAGACCGGCCGTTCGTACGGTTTTGTGCACCGCATGCTCAGCGAGTCCGGAGTCACGCTGCGGGGACGCGGCGGGGCGACGCGAGGCAAGAAGGCCGCAGCCGGCTGACGGCTGCGGGCGGTTCACCGGCTCCGACGGTGGCCACCCGGTCGATCCTCTGATCGGTCGGGTGGTTACTGTGCAGTCACTTACGGGCGCGTCCGCGCGTCCCGACCGACCGCACACCACCATCGGAGGCCCCCATGGTTTCGCCCGGCAGTGAACTCGGCGGATCCGCACCGGTACTCGACAAGGACGGCGTACGCCTGACTGTCGACGAGGCCGTCGCCACGGTGACGCTGGCCAACCCGGCCAAGCGCAACGCCCAATCTCCCGCGCTGTGGAGGGCGTTGGCCGAGGCAGGCCGGTTGTTGCCGGGCAGTGTCCGTGTCGTCGTGCTCCGCGGTGAGGGCAAGTCCTTCTCCGCGGGCCTCGACCGGCAGGCGTTCACGCCCGAGGGCTTCGACGGTGAGCCGTCATTCATCGATCTGGCGCGCGGTGAGGACGACGTCCTCGACGCGACGATCGCGGAGTACCAGGAGGCGTTCACCTGGTGGCGGCGCAGTGACATCGTGTCCATCGCCGCCGTGCAGGGGCACGCCATCGGTGCGGGCTTCCAGCTCGCGCTCGCCTGCGACCTGCGGATCGCCGCCGACGACGTGCAGTTCGCCATGCGCGAGACCAGTCTGGGCCTGGTGCCCGACCTCACCGGCACGCACCCCCTCGTGGGTCTTGTCGGCTACGCCCGTGCCCTGGAGATCTGCGCCACCGGGCGGTTCGTCCACGCGCCCGAGGCCGAGCGCGTCGGCCTGGCCAACCTCGTCGTGCCCGCCGACCAGCTCGACGCGTCCGTGAGCGACCTGGCGGCCGCACTCCTCACCGCGCCGCGTGACGCCGTCATCGAGACCAAGGCCCTCCTGCAGGGCGTGGCCGGTCGCACCTACGAGGAGCAGCGCACCGCCGAGCGTGCCGCGCAGGGGCGCCGTCTGCGGGACCTGGCGGGGCTCGGCGACTGAGCTCGGCGACTGACGCCGTCACCTCACCGCGGTGACCCGTCCTCACTCCACCGCGGTGACCAGTACGGCCACCGAAGGGTGGTCCTTCAGCGCCTTGCCGACCGCCGTGCGGACCGCGAGTGCCACGTCCAGGGCGCGGTGCCCGCGGTCCGTCGCCAGCTCCACGCGCGCGTGGCGACGCGGCAGCGCGGTGTCCGTCGTCGGCAACTCGTCGATGTGCACGGCGCGGCCGAGCCCGCCCAGGGCGCCGGTCAGCCGCCGCACGCCCGGCACCGCGAGCGCCGTGCTCGCCGCGCGGGCCTCGTCCCCGCCCTTGGAGGCCGGCTGCGCCCCGTCCGGCGGAGTCTCCGTGTCCGTCGTGTCCAGTGGTACGCGGACGGGGGCCTGCCCCGCGTCGAGCAGCGTCGTCACGCTGAGGTCCACCTCTTCGACCACCAGGCCCAGCCGCTCGTCGGCCGCCGCGAACAGCGCCGTACGCAGCCGGGCCGCCGCCGCGGGAAGCGGCTCGGCCGGCACGGCCGCGAACTCCGCCGTGATCCGCAGCGGGCCCGGCGGCAGCGCGCTCGGCGGGGCCGGTACGGCGGAGACGTCCGCCTTCGACGGGTCGGCGAGTGCGAGGCGCAGGTCGCCGAGACGTACGCCGCTCACCTGGTCCGCCGCATGGCGCAGTACCCCGCCCGCGCACGCCTCGGTCAGCCAGGCGCCGTCACCGGGGCCGCCCAGAGGAAGAACTCGCCCCAGGCCGAGCTGCCGCCGTACCGCATGGGTCCATCCGTCACCGGTCATTGCCCCAGCCTGCCGCATCCCTGGCGCGCGAGGACGTAACCGCACTTAGTGTGGGCGAAGGAGCAGATCCCCTTTCGAAAGGGACAGACGGCGATGAGCGACACCGGACAGCGGAACCGGCCTCAGGAGACCCTCACGAAGGAGTCACCCGACGAGGCGACGGGGAAGAGCGGCTCGACCAGGAGGGGCGGCGGAGACCCCGCCACCCGCGGGCGCACCACCATCGCGGACGGTGTCGTCGAGAAGATCGCCGGGCTCGCGGCCCGCGATGTCGTCGGCGTGCACGCCATGGGCGGCGGGCTCGCCAGGACCTTCGGGGCCGTGCGCGACCGGGTGCCCGGCGGTTCGGGCTCCAAGTCCGTCTCGCGCGGCGTGAAGGCCGAGGTCGGCGAGGTGCAGACGGCGCTCGACCTGGAGATCGTCGTCGAGTACGGCGTCTCCATCGCGGACGTCACGCGGGCCGTCCGGGAGAACGTCATCTCGGCGGTCGAGCGCATGACAGGGCTTGAGGTCGTCGAGGTCAACATCGCGGTGAGCGACGTGAAGCTCCCGGACGAGGAAGACGATGAGCCGCAAGGCCGCCTTCAGTAGAAGGGCCGCCTTCAGTAGCAGTGCCGTCTTCACCCATAGGGCCGCTTTCAGTAATGCTGTCGCCGGGAGCGCAAACTCTAGGAGCGCACGATGAGCATGGCCGTGATCGGCATGGTGGCCGGAATGGCACTCGGCTTCGCCGGGTACTTCGGCGGGTTCGGGGCGTTTCTGCTGGTGGCCGCATTGGGCGCCATAGGGTTTGTCGCGGGCCGGTTCCTCGAGGGGGACCTGGAGCTCGGCGACTTCTTCCGTACCCGTGGCGACGACCGGCGGCGGTGAACCGTGGCGGCACAGGTCGCGCCCGGCGAACGCGGTGCGACCCGGATCGCCGACCGGGTCGTCGCGAAGATCGCGGCGCAGGCGGCACGTGAGGCGCTGACGGAGGTGCCCGCGAACGGCTCGCCGCCGCACGCGGACGTCACCGTCCGCCATGACGTCGCCCGCGTGCGCGTCAGCGTCGATCTCGCATACCCCTCGGACATCGGCGGGCAGTGCGGTGCGGTGCGTCGCCAAGTCGCCGAGCGGGTAAAGGCGTTGGCGGGAATGGAAGTGCCCGAGGTCGCGGTCCGGGTCGAGCGGCTGCACTCGGCACACGTGCACGGCGCGGCACAGGGGAGGACGCGATGAGCGAGGCTCAGGGGTCTCATGTGGCGGGCGGTGCGGGCGGTACGCAGCCGGTGCCCGTCGTCGAACGTGCCGAGAGCGAACTGGACCAGTCGGCGTCCGCGGCGTCGTACGACCCGCCGCCCACCCTGGCCGACGACACGAAGGCGACCCGCTTCTGGTCACCCCGGCGCGTGCCCGCCACCGTCCTCGCACTGCTGCTCCTCGGCGGCGCGGGGCTCTTGCTGTACGACATCGCGGCGGTGCGGGCCGGACACTCCGCCATGGCGTGGCGGGGCGACCTCGCCCGTGAACTCGCCGAGCGGCCGCTGAAGGACACGGCGGTCCTCGTCGGCGCCGGGGTTGCCGTGGCCGCCGGGCTGTGGCTGATCGTGCTCGCCGCGACCCCCGGCCTCCGGGCGGTGCTCGCCATGCGGCGCGAGGACCCGGACGTCCGGGCGGGGCTGCACCGGGGCGCCGCCGCGATGGTGCTGCGGGACCGGGCAATGGACGTGTCCGGCGTGCAGTCGGTGCGGGTCCGCATGAAGCGCTCCAAGGTGGACGTCCACGCCGTCTCGCACTTCCGTGAACTCGACGACGTACGCGGCGATCTGGACGCCACGCTGGCCGACGGCATCAGGGACCTGGGTCTCGGCCGCGGCCCCGCGCTCTCGGTGCGGGTGGCGCGGCCCGGCAGGAAGGGCTGAGCGCGATGCTGAAGACGGTCAATCGTGTGGTCCTCGGCCTGATCGGCCTGGTGCTCGTCCTCGGGGGCGCTTCGGTGCTCGCAGTCGGACTCGGGGCGTCGCCGCCCTCCTGGTGGATCCACGACGGGAAGCGTGACGTCCTGCTGAGCGACGCGGACCGGGACCGGTGGCGCGACGAGGGCTGGTTCTGGCCCACGGTGATCGCCGTACTCGCGGTGTGCCTGCTGCTCGCGCTGTGGTGGCTGGTGGCGCAGTTCCGGCGGCGGAGGCTGGCCGAGGTGCTCGTGGAGACCGGCGACGGCGAGGGGGCGCTGCTGCGCGGGCGGGCCCTGGAGAACGTACTGGTGGGGGAGGCGGAGTCGCTGGAGGGCGTGCAGCGGGCCGCGGTCTGGCTGACGGGCCGCCGCAACGCCCCGGAGGCGCGGGTGTCCCTGCAGCTGGAGCCCCACGCGACGCCGGGGGAGGCGCTGCATCTGCTCTCCGCCGAGGCGCTGGCGCACGCGAGGGATTCGGCGGGCCTGGACCGGCTGCCAGCGGTGGTACAGCTGCGGGGCGTGAAGCATCGGGCCGAGCGGGTCAGTTGACCGCATGTCTCCGAACGCCGGACGGGCTGGATGATCCAGCCCGTCCGGTATTCCGGGACATCTTGTGCGAGTTCGCGCGAGGTCGTACGGGGTTCAGAACCCGTGCCGCGCGCCACCGTCCACCGGCAGCATGACACCCGTCAGGTAGGACGCCGCGGGCGAGAGGAAGAACGCCGCGGTCTTCCCGAACTCCTCCGGGGTTCCGTACCGCCGCAGCGGAATCCGCGACTCGTGGCCCGCCCGGGTCGCCTCGGGGTCAGCGGAGAGACCGTCCAGCTGCCGCACCCGGTCCGTGTCGATACGGGACGGAAGCAGCCCGACGACGCGGATGCCCCGCGGCCCGACCTCGTCGGAGAGCGACTTCGCGAAGCCCGCGAGCCCCGGCCGCAGCCCGTTGGAGATGGTCAGCCCCGGGATCGGCTCGTGCACGGACGCGGAGAGGACGAAGCCGATGACGCCGCCCTCACCGAGTTCCGCCGCCGCGCCGCGGGCGAGGCGGACCGCCCCGAGGAAGACCGACTCGAAGGCCGACTCCCACTGCTCGTCGGTGTTGTCGGCGACAAAGCCCGGCGCGGGCCCGCCGACACTGATCAGCACACCGTCGAAGCGGCCGAAATGCTCACGCGCGGCGGCGATGAGCCGGTCGGCGACGGCCGGATCGGCGTTGTCCGCCGCGATGCCGCGTGCGTTGTCGCCGAGCTCGCCCGCCGCCTCGGCGACCGTCTTCTCATCCCGGCCGGTGATCAGTACCTTCGCGCCGTCCGCGACCAGCGCACGCGCGGCGGCGTTGCCCAGGCCACGGGTGGCTCCGGTGATGACGTAGACGCGGTCCTTCAGTCCAAGATCCATGGCCCCATCCTGCCGCTTCACGAGGGCGGAACGCGAGGGCGGAACCCGACGGCCGGCGGTGGCGCTACACGGAAGCGGGCGTGGCCTCCGGAGCGGGCGCCTCCGCGGCGGCCGCGCGGCGGTCCTTCACTTCCCTGCGCACCAGGACCACCCAGCCGATGGGAACGCCCGTGCAGAACAGCCACCACTGGACGGCGTACGCCATGTGCGGGCCGATGTCGCCGTGCTCGGGCTCGCCGATCAGCTGGGGGGAGTCCCCGGGGGGCTCCGGCGAGGTCAGCTCGACATAGCCGCCGAGCACCTCCTTGCCGAGGCTGTGCGCCTGCTGCCCGCTGCTGATCAGCATGATCTGACGGTCCGGCAGCCCCTGGATGTTCTTGATGCCGCTCTGCGCGGACGTCTCGTCGGCCATCAGGCGGCCGGTGACGGTGATCTCTCCCTTGGGCGCCGCGGGGACCTTCGGGAACTCGGTCTGCGGTCCGTTCGCCGGGATCCAGCCCCGGTTGACCAGCAGGACCTTGCCGTTGTCGAGGACGAACGGGGTCAGGACGTGGAAGCCGATCTCCTCGTCGGAGTTCGTGCGGCGCCGCACGACGACCTCGTCCTTCGTGTCGTACGTGCCGTGTGCGCTCACCCTGCGGTAGCGCTCGGAGTCCGCCACGGAGTGGCCGGGCGAGGTCAGCCGCTCGGCCGGGACCGGCTTCGCGTCCAGCGCCTTCGAGATCTCCGCGTTCTGGGCGACGCGGTGCTCGTGGCGGTGCAACTGCCAGAAGCCCAGCTCGATCATCGTGGGGATGAGAACCAGGCCGATGAGGGTAAGGATCACCCACTGCCGGGTCAACAGGAAGCGGTACACCCCATGACGGTACAACTCGGCCATGGGGTGCACGGGAGTGGGGTACTCCGGGCCGGTGGCGGGAGTCCGTGACCTGGCGGCGGGAGTCCGTGGCCCGGCGCCCGGGTCACACCCTGTCGACGATTCCCACCTGCCCCTCCGCGCGCGAGCAGTGCGCACCGCAGTACCACTTCTCCTGCACCTCCACGCCCTGGCCGATGATCCGGCACCGGCAGTGCTCACAGATGGGCGCCATGCGGTGAATGGCGCAGGAGAAGCAGTCGAAGACGTGCACTGCCCCTTGGGCATGAACCTCGAAGGACATGCCGTAGTCGTTTCCGCAGACCTCGCAACGTGCCATGCGCCACAGGGTGGGACGCGAGACGCCCGCATGCGAGCAAGCAGGCGCAAGCCGGGCCGATAATCACCCGTCTGACGTCCGCGGGCGGCTCAGCCTTCCGCCGCCGGAGCGACGTCCTGGAGGAGCTGGCCGAACGCGGCCTCGTCGATGACGGGCGTGCCGAAGGAGCGTGCCTTCACGGTCTTGGAGGTGCCCGAATCCGGGTCGTTCGTGACGAGCAGGCTGGTCAGCCGCGACACGCTCGTGGCGATGTGCAGGCCGGCCTCGACCGCCCGGTCCTCCAGGAGCTCGCGCTCGACGGAGGTGTCGCCGGAGAACGCGACACGCATGCCCTGTTGGAGTGCTTTGCCCGGTTCGTACCGTCCCGGGTTGGGGTACGGGCAGGCGGGCCGCTTGCGTGAGGGGCGCCAACTGCCCGGACCGTACGAGGAGTACGGGGAGGACGCGGAGCCCGGTCCGGTCGGCTGGCGGACGATCCGGGGCGCCCCGTCGGACCACTCGGTGAGCGGCAGGCACTCCAGGAGCGGCAGCCGCACCCCGCCGCTGGCCGCGGCCTTGAGGCTGGGCCGGAACGCCTCGGCGAGCACGCGCGCGTCGTCCAGCGCGTTGTGCGCCTGGCGCTGTTCGACGCCGAAGTGCGCGGCGAGCGACTCCAGCTTGTGGTTGGGCAGCGGGAGCCGCAGTTCCTTGGAGAGGGCGATGGTGCACAGGCGCTGGCGCACGGGGGCGGTGAGCTCCGCGCGTGCGTACTCCCTGGCGATCATCGACCAGTCGAAGACGGCGTTGTGTGCGACCAGGACGCGGTCGGCCAGACGCGCGGCGAACTCCTCGGCGATGTCCTTGAAGAGCGGCGCGTCCGCGAGGAGGTCGCTGGTGAGGCCGTGGATCCAGACGGGTCCGGGGTCGCGCTGAGGGTTGACCAGGGTGTACCAGTGGTCCTCCACCTCGCCCCGGGCGTCCACGCGGTAGACGGCAGCCGACACTATGCGGTCGTCGCGGGCGAGGCCTGTGGTCTCGACGTCGACGACCGCGTACCCCGTTGGGTACGCGGCCGGCCAGGTGGCTGCGGACGCTGCGGTCGTCTGGTCTTCGAGCATGGTCCATGAGGATACGGGCCGCGACTGACAGTCAGCTCCCCGGTCCGGTGCGCGGGTCGGTCGCGTGGCCGGTTCCGTCGCCGGCAGGGGTGGCTCCGGGGCCGAGAAGTCCGGACACCAGTGCGTTCACCGACAGGGTGAACAGCGCCTCGGGGTCGGCGGGCCGGGCGAGCGCGCGGGCCAGTGCCGGGTCCTCTTCGGCCGTCCGCGCGCCCCACAGCTCTTCCTCGCCGGGCCGCTGCACGGGCGCGCGTTCGCGGTACCGCTCGACCAGGACGTGGCCGACGACGTGGACCTGCACGGCGCGTACGGCGTCGGCGGCGCGGGTGCCGCGCAGGCCCGCCGCGTGCACTTCGTGGACCAGGACCTGCTGGGCGGGCAGGAACATCCGCTCGGTGAGGCCGCGTTCGTGCACCATCGCGACGAGGTGCGGGTGGCCGCGCAGCTGCCGGCGCAGGGCGCGGGCCACGGAGACGATGCGCCGGTCGGGGGTGCGGCCGGTGGGCCGGATGGCGCCGAGGTCGGCGAGGGTGCGCTCGACGAGGGCGTCAAGGAGTGACTCGCG
This sequence comes from Streptomyces sp. NPDC055189, assembly GCF_053606765.1. Taxonomy (NCBI): domain Bacteria; kingdom Bacillati; phylum Actinomycetota; class Actinomycetes; order Kitasatosporales; family Streptomycetaceae; genus Streptomyces; species Streptomyces sp. NPDC055189. The sequence goes on along the minus strand of NZ_JBSGSG010000073.1, from coordinate 18,288 downwards.
GTTGCCGACGTGCCAGTAGATCGAGGTGACGGCGGTGCCGAGTTCGGCGGCGAGCCTGCGCATCGTCAGGGCCGCAGGGCCGTGCTGTTTCACGAGCGCCGTGGCGGCGGCGAGTACCTGTTCCCGGTCGAGATGCCCGCGTTCCCGGTCCGGATGCGTACGCGTCTCTTCACTCTTCACGCCTCCTGTTGTAACTGTGTTACAGAACCGCCCGCAAGACCTCTTGTAGTCCTGACGAAGGGTGGTACGACATGGCACGCGTACGTTACGGAGCGCGCACCGAGGCGGAGATCGCCGCGGCGCGCACCGCGAGTTCGAAGCTGCCCGACATCTGGTCCACCGGTGTGGTGGCCGTCTGGGAGAGCGATCCGGACGCGGTGGCGGCCGTCCTGCCGCCCCCGCTGAAGCCCGGGCAGCGCCCCCTGGTGCGGGCCAACATCAGCAAGGTCGACCTGCCCGGCTATCCGCTCGGCGCGGGCTCGGTGGCCGTCGCCGCCGCGCACGAGGGGGTGGAGGGCTGGTATCCCCTTGTCATGCCGATGACCCACGAGCGGGCGCTGATCGGCGGGCGTGAGGTCTTCGGGGAGCCGAAGAAGCTGGGCGAGGTCGAGGTGGAGCGCGACGGCCTGGTCATCCGCGCCTCGCTGGCGCGGCACGGCATCGCCTTCGTGGAGGTGCGCGGCGCGGTCAGCGGCACCCTGCCGATTCCCGATCCGGTGCAGAAGACGGACTTCTACTTCAAGTTCCTGCCCGCGGTGGACGGTTCGGGCTTCGACGCGGATCCGGTGCTCGTGCACTGCGTGCGCAACGAGAAGGCGCGCAAGCTGGAGGGCATCACCGGGGACGTCGTGCTGCGCGAGTCGATGTACGACCCGGTCGCCGACCTCCCCGTACGCGCGGTCGTCGAGATCACCATCGGTGAGAAGACCACCGACCAGCAGGGCCGGGTGGCCGAGCGGGTCAGCGCGCAGGCGCTGCTTCCGTACATCCACCAGCGCTACGACGACCCGCAGCAGATCCTCGACGGCCCGCCCGAGGGGAGCGTCTGACATGGAGTTGCGTCAAGGGCAAGTCGCCGTCGTCACGGGTGCGGCGAGCGGCATCGGTCTCGCCATGGCGCGGCGGTTCGCGGCGGGCGGCCTGAAGGTGGTCCTCGCGGACGTCGAAGAGGGCGCCCTGGAGAAGGCGGCGGCCGGTCTTCGCGAGGACGGGGCGAGCGTGCACGCGCGCGTGGTCGACGTCGGCTCGCGCGAGCAGGTCTTCGCCCTCGCGGACGCGGCGTACGAGAAGTTCGGCGCCGTCCATGTGCTGTGCAACAACGCGGGTGTCGGCTCGGGCGCCGAGGGCCGCATGTGGGAGCACGAGCCGAACGACTGGAAGTGGGCGTTCGAGGTCAACGTGTGGGGTGTCTTCCACGGCATCCAGGCCTTCGTGCCCCGGATGATCGCGGGCGGCGAGCCCGGCCACGTCGTCAACACGTCCTCCGGTGACGGCGGCATCGCACCGCTGCCGACGGCGTCCGTGTACGCGGTCACCAAGGCGGCCGTCGTGACGATGACGGAGTCCCTGTACGCGCATCTGAAGGCGGAGCACGCGCGCGTGGGTGCCTCCGTGCTCTTCCCGGGGCCGCACATGCTGCGTACAGGGCTGTGGGAGTCGCACCGCAACCGCCCCGACCGCTATGCCAAGTCCCGCCCGCGCAAGACGCCTTACCGCAGCCTCGACCAGTGGGAGTCCGCGATGAAGGACGCGGGCAAGGAGGTGGCGTTCACGCCGGTCGAGGAGGTCGCGGACTTCGTGGCGGAGGGGATCGCGGCCGGGCGTTTCTGGCTGCTTCCGCGGAGCGAGCACAGCGACCGGCAGATCAAGGCCAGGTCGCAGTCGATGCTGGACCGCGCCGACCCGGCGTACCTCGAGAACTTCATCCTGGACTGACTGAGGACCGACTGAGGGGCGTGCCCATGACGACTCAGCAGAACGATCAGCAGAACGACCCGTACCTGATCATCTCCTCCGACTGCCACGCCGGGCTGCCCACCGAGGAGTACCGGCCCTATCTCGACAGCCGGTTCCACCGGGACTTCGACCAGTTCCTGGGGGAGCGCGGCGCCCGGCGCGAGGAGGCGACGCGGCTCGGCATCCGTAACGACGCGTTCGCCGCCAAGTGGTTCGAGGACAACGAAGAGGGCCTGCGCGGCGGCTGGGACACCGCCCAGCGCCTCAAGGAGCTCGACGGCGACGGGGTGGCCGCCGAGGTCGTCTTCCCCGACGCGGACGCCGTCGACAGCCAGACGGCGGCGCCCTTCGGGGTGGGCCTCGGCCTCTCCGGGGACCAGGATCCGGAGCTCGGCATGGCGGGCGCGCAGGCGCACAACCGCTGGCTCGCCGAGTTCGTCTCCGAGCATCCCGAACGGCACTGCGGTGTCGCCCTGTTGCCGGTCACCGGGGAGGTCGACCGTGTCGTCGCCGAGATCCACCGGGCCAAGGAGTCCGGGCTCGGCGCGCTGATGATCCCTTCCATGTGGGTCGACAAGGCCCCCTACCACGACCGGCGTTACGACCCCGTGTGGGCGGCGGCCGCCGAGTGTGCGATGCCGATGGTGACCCACTCCGGGGCGGCGCCCCGCCACGAGTACGGGGACCACCTGGGGATCTACGTCTCCGAAGTGACCTGGTGGCCCGCGAGGCCGCTGTGGTTCATGCTCTGGTCCGGTGTCTTCGAACGCCATCCGGGGCTGAAGTTCGGCGTCGCGGAATCCGGCTGCTGGTGGCTGCCGAACCTCCTGTGGTTCATGGACCGCCTCTACCTGGGCGCGCACGGCGGCAAGAAGCTCTCCCCGTTCGCGGAGCTCAAGCGGCCCCCGCACGAGTACCTGGACCGACAGCTCTTCATCTGCGCCACCAATACCAAGCGCCGCGAACTCGCCCAGCGCTACGAGATCGGCGTCGACAACATCCTCTGGGGCAGCGACTTCCCGCACCCCGAAGGCACCTGGCCCGACACGCGCACGTGGCTGAAGAAGACCTTCCACGACATCCCGGTGGGGGAGACCCGCCGGATGCTGGGTCTGGCGGCCGCCGAGGTCTTCGGTTTCGACACCGAGAAGCTGGCGCCGCTGGCCCGCCGGATCGGCCCGACGCCCGCCGAACTGGGTCAGCAGGACGACCAGTCGGCGGTCGAGGCGTCCTGGGCGCGCTCGCGCGACGTCGGACGCCACTGGCTGACCGACCACGACTTCCCGGTACTGGGGGCACAGACATGAGCGAGAACAGGACCGAAGGCGGGCCCGAGGAGCGCTACACCGTCATCTCCGCCGACTGCCACGCGGGCGCCGATCTCCTGGACTACAAGCCCTACTTGGCGTCGGGCCACCACGACGCGTTCGACGCGTGGGCCGCCACGTACGTCAATCCGTACGAGGACCTGCTCGCCGACACCGCCGACCGCAACTGGAACTCGGACCGCCGCGTGGCCGAGCTCGAACAGGACGGCATCGTCGGCGAGGTCGTCTTCCCGAACACCATCCCGCCCTTCTTCCCGAGCGCCTCCCTGATGGCACCGGCGCCCACGCGCGCTGAGTTCGAGCAGCGCTGGGCGGGCCTGCGCGCCCACAACCGCTGGCTCGCCGACTTCTGCGCGGCGGCCCCGGGGCGCAGGGCGGGTGTCTTCCAGATCCTCCTGAACGACGTGGACGAGGCCGTCAAGGAGATCCACTGGGCCGCCGACGCGGGCCTGAACGGCGGCCTTCTGCTGCCCGGCACGCCGCCGGGCAGCGGACTCGCGGAGCTCTACTCGGTCACGTACGACCCGATCTGGGCGGCCTGTGCCGAGCGCGGCGTGCCGGTCAACCACCATGCGGGGTCGGCCTCGCCGCCCCTCGGCGAGGAACCGGCCGCGCGGGCCGTCTTCATGGTGGAGACGACGTGGTTCTCGCACCGGGCGCTGTGGCACCTGGTGTTCGGCGGCGCCTTCCGACGCCACCCGGAGCTGCGGCTCGTGCTCACGGAGCAGGGCTCGGGCTGGATCCCGGGCGTGCTCGACATGCTGGACTACTACCACGGGCGTCTTGTCGCGGCGGCCTCCAAGGCGGGCGCCGGCGGTACGGCGGAGTCGAAGTTCGGTGCGGGGCTCGCCGACGCGATGGGCAAGGGGCCGTCCGAGGTCTGGCGCGACAACTGCTTCGTCGGCGCGAGCTTCATGCGTCCGCACGAGGCGCAGATGAGGGACCGGATCGGCATCGACAAGATCATGTGGGGCAGCGACTACCCGCACGACGAAGGCACGCACCCCTTCTCGCGCGAGGGACTCCGCATCGCCTACGCGGGCATGCCGAAGGACGAGATCGCGGCGATGGTCGGCGGCAACGCGGCCCGCGTCTACGGCTTCGACCTGGAGCGGCTCGGGGAGGTCGCCGCGCGCGTGGGGCCGACGGTCCGGGAGCTGGAGGAACCCCTCAAGGAGACACCGGCAGGCGCGACGAGCCCGGTGTTCGCCTCGGGAGGATCGGCGCGCGTCTGGTGACGGCGTGCCTCGGCGGGAGCCGGTGAGGGCGTGCCTCCGCCGGACGCGGTGACGGCGTGCCCCTGCCGGACTCGCTCACCCGGGGGTGAGACCCTCCCCGGGTGAGCGATCAGGCAGCTGGACACGACGAACCACATGGCGGCGCTCTGGCCTCCCGCCTCAACTGGCTGCGCGCGGCGGTGCTCGGGGCCAACGACGGCATCGTCTCCACGGCGGGAATCGTCGTCGGTGTCGCGGGCGCCACGGGCGATCGCAGCGCGCTGCTCACGGCTGGTCTCGCGGGGCTGCTCGCCGGGTCGATGTCGATGGCGGCGGGCGAGTACGTCTCCGTGTCCACCCAGCGCGACTCCGAGAAGGCGGCCCTCGCCCTGGAGAAGCGCGAGCTGCGGGAGCAGCCCGAGGCCGAACTGACCGAGCTGACGGATCTGCTCGCGGACCGGGGGCTGAGCCGCGAGGTGGCGAGGGAGGCGGCCGAGCAGCTCACCGAGCGGGACGCGCTGCGGGCGCACGCGCGCGTGGAGCTCGGTATCGACCCCGACGAACTCACCAACCCCTGGCATGCCGCCTGGGCCAGCTTCGTGGCCTTCACGGTGGGCGCGCTGCTTCCGCTCCTTGCGATCGTCCTGCCGCCCGCCGACTGGCGCCTGGCGGTCACCGTCGTCTCGGTCCTTGCCGCGCTCGCCCTCACGGGGTGGAGCAGCGCGCGGCTCGGCTCCGCGAAGGTGCGGCCCGCCGTGCTGCGCAACATGGGGGGAGGGGCGCTCGCGATGGCGGTGACGTACGGGGCGGGCGCGTTGCTCGGGGCGGTCGGTGTCTGAGTGACCGTGGGTGTCCGAGCGACCGGGTTTTACCGAGTAACCGCCTGTGTTTAAGCGCCCGCTTTTGGCGGGGACTGCCAACATCCACTTCTTTACCGCTGGTAATACTTGTCGGTAACTACGTCTAGCGGCGGCCGACAACGGGCCCTTACGGTGCACGCATGCCGCCGAACCTGCCCGATGTCGTGCTGTGGTCCATACCTGCCTTCGTGCTGCTCACCGTCGTGGAGATCGTGAGCGTGCGGATCCATCCCGACGAGGACGAGGCCGGGTACGAGACGAAGGACGCCGCCACCTCCATCACCATGGGGCTCGGCAGCCTCGTATTCGACCTCCTGTGGAAGATCCCCATCGTCGCGATCTACACGGCGGTGTACGCGCTGACGCCGCTGCACATCCCCGTCCTGTGGTGGACGATCCCGCTGATGCTGCTCGCGCAGGACTTCTTCTACTACTGGTCGCACCGCGGACACCACGTCATCCGCATCCTGTGGGCCTGCCACGTCGTGCACCACTCCAGCCGCAAGTTCAACCTCACGACGGCGCTGCGCCAGCCCTGGACGAGCCTGACCGTCTGGCCGTTCTACGTCCCGCTGATCGCCCTCGGCGTGCATCCTGCGGCGCTCGCGTTCTGCTCGTCGGCGAACCTCGTCTACCAGTTCTGGATCCACACCGAACGCATCGACAAGCTGCCGCGCCCCTTCGAGTTCGTCTTCAACACTCCCTCCCACCACCGCGTCCATCACGCGTCGCAGGGCGGCTACCTGGACCGCAACTTCGGCGGCATCCTGATCATCTGGGACCGTATGTTCGGCTCCTGGGTGGCGGAGACGGACCGCCCGGTCTACGGCCTGACGAAGAACATCGCCACGTACAACCCGCTGCGGGTGGCCACACACGAGTACGCGGCGATAGCAAAGGACCTCAGGCGGGCGACGAGCTGGCGCGAACGGGGCGGAAGGCTGTTCCGCGGTCCGGGCTGGCAACCACAGCCCCTCGAGGCCCCCAAGCCAACAACGGAGCCGGTGACGGAGACCGCGGCGTGAGCCCCGGTCCCGTTGTGGGCAGGCGTTCCGCAGGGCGGAACGGGTGGGCACAACCCTCGATGCCGGGCACCGAAGAAGCAGCGTCCACCAAGGCCAAGCTGCTCCTCGTGGCATTCAGCCTCGCCGCGCTGGGCGACCTGACCGCACTCCTGGCAGGCTCAGACGCGGCCCACACCCTCTTCAAGCCCCTGCTCATGCCGCTCCTGGCGGCCTACGTAGTAGCAGTCAAAGGCCCGCGCCTCCTGACCGCCGCGCTCCTCTTCGGCTGGGGAGGCGACACCCTCCTCCTGCTCGACGCCGACCCCGCGTTCCTCGCCGGAATGGGCTCCTTCGCGGCGGGCCACGTCTGCTACCTCACCCTGTTCAAGCGCCACGGCACAGCACCCGCGCGGGGAGGAGGGTGGCTGGTGGCCGCGTACGCCACCGCGCTGATCTGCACGGTCGTACTCCTCTGGCCGGACCTCCCCGCGGACATGCGCGGCCCGGTGGCGGGCTACAGCCTCCTGCTCACCGCGATGGCGTTCGGGGCCACGAGGCTGGGCCTCACCGCGGCGGCGGGCGGCGCGCTGTTCCTCCTGTCGGACACCCTCATCGCGACCGGCATCGCCGAGTGGCCGCAGGCACCCCGTCCCGACTTCTGGATCATGCTCACCTACATCGCCGCTCAATTCCTGCTGGCCTGCGGCGTACTGGCGGCGTGGTCCCGGCAGCCCGCACGCCTCACCAGCGAATCGGCAGCGGCAACGCCGTGAGCAGCGCCGACACCGCCACGACGGCCCCGAGGGCGATGACCTCCCAACGGGCGGGGGAGTAGGCGGAGGTCGGATCGGCTGCCCTGCTCAGCCGCAGTCGCGCGAGCAGCGCGAGGACGGCCACGGCCACCACGAGGAGCACCTTGGCCAGCAGCGTGCGCCCGTAGGCCGTGTCCGTCAGCTGATCCAGGACCGTGCCCGCAGGCATCCGCCGCAGGGTGCTGCACACCCCCGTCACGGTGATGGCGGCGAGCAGAACGGCCGCCACGCGCGCGTAGAGCCCCAGTACCGCCGCGCCCGCCTCCGGAGCGGAGGGCCGCCACAGGCGCAGCATGCGCAGCACCTGAAGCAGGCCGCCCGCCCACAGCACCCCGCAGGTCAGATGCACCAGCGTCAGACCGGTGCCGATGAGCGGGGTGTCCTCGGCCGGCGGGTGGGCCCGCAACGCCTCCGCCACGATCACCGCGGCCAGCGGAAGCGCGGCGGTGGACGGGCGCCGGGAGCGGGCGCACAGCAGCGCCGCGATGAAGGCGTTGACCTCCAGGAGCGCCAGCCTGCCGTCCCGCGAGGCGTAGAGGCCGCCGATGTCCATGTCGGAGAGCTGATGCGGCACCAGGTTGCCGGTGGCCACCACCGAGGCGAGGCCGAGCGCGGCGACGAGGCCCGCGCCCGCCGCGTACGCCGCCCAGCTCCGCGGCTCCCGCTCCAGCGGCGCCCCCGGCACCCGGCGGGCCAGGCGTATCGCGTACACCTCGCCCAACTGCACGCACAGCGCGGCGAACATGACCGTCCGCAGGAAAGTGATCCCGGCCGTACCGGGCGCCTCGGCCTCGCCGGTGCCGTTCAGGGCCGCGGAAGGGCCGAGCAGCGGGACGGCGGCGGCGACGGCCACCAGGATCAGCACGGCGACGGCGTTGCCCGTCGAGGGGCGGCGCAAGGCGCGGTGCGCGGCACGGGGCGTGGCGGCTGTCGCGTCGGCCGAGGCTTCGCCGCCGGGGTCGGCGGACGGTTGTATGGAGCTCACTACAAGATCTTCACCAGGCACCCCCTAAACGGGCAAGTCCTGGCAAACAACTGGCGTATTCCCATTCCACCCGCCAGGCCACTTACTGCGCCGTGGTCGCGTCCGCCTCGCCCCGCGTGGCCGCCGACCACCACAGCCTGACCGACTCCCGCGGATCGGACGGCCGCAGCTCCCACCCCTGGGCGGTCGCGGTCTCGACGACGTAATGGCCGCCCACACCGCGGTAGTTGCGCCACGTGATCTCGCAAGCGACAGGGGCCGGATTCTTCGGCTTACCGGGGGCGGACGCGCGAGCCGTCCACCGGCCCACGACCTTGTCGACCCGTGCGCGGTAGTACGCCGTGTCCCCTTCGTGGAGCAGCTCGGGCCAGGTCACGCACCAGCGCGGCATCCTCAGACGCTCCAGCATGCTGTCCGCCATGCCGTCCAGCTTCTTCTCGCCCGAGTCGCTGACCGACCCGACGATCTCCCCGAGGAGCAACGCCACGATGACCCCGGCTATCACCACCGCCGCGAGCGCGATCCAGAACGGCACGTAAAGGATCATGCCGACAAAACCGAGCACCACTTCCCACCGCGGCCGAAGGCGCCCCGCCACCCAGTGTTCCGTGTCGGCGCGGACGAACCCGGAGTCCTTGTACTCATACATGGAACGAGATCCTCTCGCGAAGGGCCGGGCGGTCCGCGACCGCCCGGCCCGACTCCTCACGCAGGAGGGTTACTTCCGCACGGCGTCAAGCGCGTCGATCATGCCCACGCCGTAGAAGCCGTTCCTGTTCTTGCCGCCCGCGCAGACCGCGTCGACCTTGCCGTCACCGTCGATGTCGTACGGATCGGTGCACTTCATGGCGTCGGCCTCGCCGTAGAGCAGCGCCTTCACCTTGGCCGAAGACGCGTGCGGGTGAGCCGACTTGATGAGCGCGGCGACACCCGCGGCGTGCGGGGACGCCATCGACGTACCCGCCTTGTAGCCGAACTTGCCGCCCGGGAGGGTCGACAGGATGCGGCCGTCCGTGGCCGGTGCGTCCGGCGTCTGGTACTTCGTCGAGTCGCCGCCCGGCGCCGCGATGTCGACGACGCCCTTGCCGTAGTTCGAGTACGAGGACTTGATGCCCTTCGCGCCCGTGGCCGAGACGGTCACGACTCCCGGAAGCTGCGACGGAAGGTCGAAGCAGTCCGCGGTCTTTATCGTCCGTTCCGTGGGCGTCGTGTCGTCCGGGCTCGAGTCGTCCACGATCTCGTCCTGCGCGAGGTCCGTCTCGGCGTTACCGGCCGCCGCGACGTTCACCGCGCCCTTGCGCTCCGCGTACCGGGTGGCCCGCCCGACGGCGTCGACCAGGGCCTTCTGGTCGGCGTCCGTCTTGCAGTTGAAGAGCCACGGGTCGGTGTAATAGCTGGAGTTGGTGACGTCGACGCCGTGCTCGGCCGCCCACATGAAGCCGCAGACGACGGCCTCCGTGTAGTACATGCCGGTCGCCGGCTCGGCCACCTTCAGGCTCGCCACCTTCACGCCCGGAGCGACACCGGTGACGCCGGTGCCGTTCTTCGCGGCGGCGATCGTGCCCGCCACGTGCATGCCGTGGTCGCTCTCGCCGGCCACCGGACGCCACGCGTCGCCCTTCTGCACGGGCACGCCGCCCAGGCAGCTCGCGGACGCCTTCGCGTCGAAGTTCGGCGCGATGTCCGGGTGCGTGTCGTCCACCCCGGAGTCCAGGACCCCGACGGTGACCTTCGAGCTGCCAAGCGACTCCTTGTGGGCCTTGTCCGCCTTGATGGCGGGCAGGTCCCACTGGAGCGGCTCCAGCTCGTCCTGGCCCGCCCCGGCCTGTCCTGCGGCCTTCTCTGCCTCGGCCGCGCTCAGCGGCCGGTCGGCCTCGAGCGCGTCGTCGGACTGCGCGGACAGCGGCGCCGTGCGGGTGGCCCCCGCCGACGCGACGCCCTTCGCCTTGCGGATCTCCTTGGCGAACCCCGCGTTCGACGAGTGGACGACGATCACGCCGATCCTGTCGTACGCGATGACGACCTTGCCGCCCGCCTTGGCGATGGCCTTCTTCACGTACGCCGACGTCTTGGCGGACGGCGAACCGCCGTGCCCGGCGCGGACGTTGACGACGTAGCTCATCGACGTGCCGTCCGTGAGGGACGCGCCGAGTGCCGACACGACGGACGGCACGGGGCCGCCCGGCCGTGACGCGGCATCGGGCTGAGCCGACGCCGTGCCCGGCAGGAAGGCGACGGCCGAGGCCACCGCCATGCCGAGCGGGAGTGCGAGCACGCGCCGGGAGCGCGTGAAAGGTGCGGTCATGGTGCGCGTGCCCCTCACTTCTTCACGGCGTCGAGCGCGTCGACGATCCCGCTGCCGTAGAAGCCGTTCTTGTTCTTGCCGCCCTCGCAGACGGCGTCGACCTTGCCGTCACCGTCCGGGTCGTACGGAGTCGTCGGGCAGCCCGGGTTGTCGGCCTGCTTCTTGAGAAGCCGCTGGATCTCGGCGGGGCTCGCCTTGGGGTGCGTCGACTTCAGGAGCGCCGCCACGCCCGCGGCGTGCGGGGACGCCATCGAGGTGCCCTGCAGCCAGCCGTACTGGTTGCCCGGCATCGTGGAGAGGATGCGGCCGTTCTTCGACGGGGTGTCGGCCGGGATCTGGCGGGCGTCGCCGCCCGGCGCCGCGACGTCGATGACGCCCTGGCCGTACGTCGAGTAGTACGACTTGAGGTTCTGCACGCCCGTCGCGCTGACCGTGACCACGCCCGGCAGCTGCGTCGGGATGTCGAAGCACTCGGACGGGTCGATGGTGCGGGGCACCGGCGTCGAGTCGTCCGGGCTGGAGTCGTCCAGGATCTCGTCGGCGGCGAGGTCGTGGTTGGAGTTGCCCGCGGACGCGAGGTTCAGGGTGCCCTTCTTCTGGGCGTACAGCTGGGCCCGGTTGACCGCGTCGACGATGGCCCGCTGGTCGGGGTCGTCCATGCAGTTGTAGAGCCACGGGTCCACGTAGTAGCTGTTGTTCGTGACCTCGATGCCCTTGTCGGCCGCGAACACGAAGGCGCAGACGACGCTCTCCGGGTAGAACAGCTCGCTGACCGGGTCGGCCACCTTGATGCCCGCGACCTTCACGCCGGGCGCGACACCCGCGACGCCCACGTCGTTGCGGGCGGCGGCTATCTCGCCGGCCACGTGCGTGCCGTGGTAGTGGTCCGGCTTCTCCGGGCGCCAGGCGCCGGGCGAGGTGTCCGCCTTGCCGCCGACACAGCTCGCCGACTGCGAGGCCGAGAAGTTGGGCGCGAGGTCGGCGTGGGTGTCGTCGACTCCGGTATCGATGACGCCGACGGTGACCTTCTTGCTGCCCGGGTTTATCTTCGCCGCCTTGTCGGCGCCTATCGCGCGCAGATCCCACTGGTCGGCCTCGAGCGGCTCGGCGGCCGCACCCGCCTTCGCCTTCAGTGCCTTGGCCTCGGACTTCGACAGGAGGGTCGGTGCGCCCTCCTCCGTGGTGCCCGCGGCCGTCAGGGGCGAGGTGCGGGTCGCGCCCGCGGACTGGACCCCCTTGACCTTGCGCAGCTGCTTGCCGAAGTCGGGGTTGGCCGAGTGCGCGACGATGACGCCGATCTTCGGGTACGCGACGACGACGGTGCCGTCCGCCCTGGCGATCGCCTTCTTGACGTACGCGATGGTCTTGGAGTCTGTGCGGGTGTTGACGACGTACGCCAGCTTGGGGGCCTCGGCCTTCGCCGACGCGGTGGCGGGAGCGTCGGGGGCCGCGGTCGCGACGCCCGGAGCGAAGCCGACCGACGCCGCGAGCGCGATACCGAGGGGCACGCTGAGCGCGATGCGACGTCTGGAACGCAGATGAGCCATGGGATCTCCACATCATCCGGATACGTGAACTGCCCGAACACATCTCGTGATCGGGCAGGTACATGACGGGTCGTGCAGGGTGAAGTTATCCCCCGAACTCCCAGGCCAGCAATGGATTCCGGAAGAAATCGGTCCGTAGCACCGCGCCGGGCGTGCCGCCGAGACGTTGAACAGGTAACGGAACCAACATCGACCCCTGTCGGATCACGTCCCGTGGCCTTAGCATCGCCATCCGTGGCTTACGTGATCCGCATCACTGCCGGATCAGAGAGAGTCAATGGATCAGCTGTCCGTCCCCACCGCACCCGCACCACGAGGAGACTCCGTGGCCCCCGAAGCATCCCCACCGTCCAAGGACGGAGAAGCCCCCGTTCCGTACGCGCCGACCACGGCAGAATTCCTCGAGGAGCAAGCGAGCCCCGAGTTCGGTGAACTCCGCAAGGCGCACCGCTCCTTCGCCTTCCCGCTGACCGTCGCCTTCATCGTCTGGTACCTCGCGTACGTCCTGCTGTCGAACTACGCGGGCGACTTCATGGGCACCAAGCTGTTCGGCAACATCAACGTCGCCCTGGTCCTGGGCCTCGCGCAGTTCCTGACCACGTTCCTCATCGCCTGGTTCTACTCGCGCCACGCCGCAGCCAAGCTCGACCCCAAGGCCGAGGCGATCAAGTCCCGTATGGAGGCCGGCGCATGAGCCCCGCGCTGAACACCACTGTCCTGGCGGCGGCGTCCGACGCCTCCGAGCACCGGACGCTGATCATCAGCCTCTTCGCGGCCTTCGTCGTCGCGACCCTCTGCATCACCGTCTGGGCGGGGCGCCAGACCAAGAGCGCCGCCGACTTCTACGCGGGCGGCCGCCAGTTCACCGGCTTCCAGAACGGCCTGGCGATCTCCGGCGACTACATGTCCGCCGCGTCCTTCCTCGGCATCGCGGGCGCCATCGCGCTCTTCGGGTACGACGGCTTCCTGTACTCCATCGGGTTCCTGGTCGCCTGGCTGGTGGCGCTCCTCCTGGTCGCCGAGCCGCTGCGCAACTCCGGCCGCTACACGATGGGCGACGTGCTGGCCTATCGCATGCGCCAGCGTCCGGTGCGCACCGCCGCGGGCACCTCCACGATCGTCGTCTCGATCTTCTACCTGCTCGCGCAGATGGCGGGCGCCGGCGTCCTGGTCTCGCTGCTGCTCGGCATCACCAGCGACGCGGGCAAGATCCTCATCGTCGCCCTCGTCGGCGTCCTGATGATCGTCTACGTCACCATCGGCGGCATGAAGGGCACCACGTGGGTGCAGATGGTCAAGGCCGTGCTGCTCATCGCGGGCACCGTCCTGATCACCTTCCTGATCCTGCTGAAGTTCAACTTCAACGTCTCCGACCTGCTCGGCACCGCAGCCTCCAACAGCGGCAAGGGCTCGGCCTTCCTGGAGCCCGGCCTCAAGTACGGCGCGAGCGGCACCTCGAAGCTGGACTTCCTCTCCCTCGGCATCGCCCTGGTGCTCGGCACCGCGGGACTGCCGCACATCCTGATCCGCTTCTACACGGTGCCGACCGCCAAGGCCGCGCGTAAGTCCGTGAACTGGGCGATCGGCATCATCGGCGCCTTCTACCTGATGACGATCGTCCTCGGCTTCGGCGCCGCCGCCCTGCTCAAGCCCGGCGACATCATCGCCTCGAACAAGGCGGGCAACACCGCGGCGCCCCTCGCCGCCCTGGAGATCGGCGGCGGTGGCGACTCCACCGGCGGCGCGATCCTGCTCGCCGTGATCTCCGCGGTCGCCTTCGCCACGATCCTCGCGGTCGTCGCGGGGCTCACCCTGGCCTCGTCGTCCTCGTTCGCGCACGACATCTACGCCAACGTCATCCGCAAGGGCAAGGCCACCGAGAAGGAGGAGATGAAGGCCGCCCGCTGGTCGACCGTCTTCATCGGCATCGTCTCCATCGCCCTCGGTGCCCTGGCCCGTGATCTCAACGTGGCGGGCCTGGTCGCACTCGCCTTCGCCGTCGCGGCCTCGGCGAACCTGCCGACGATCCTCTACAGCCTCTTCTGGAAGCGGTTCACCACGCAGGGAGCGCTCTGGTCGATCTACGGCGGACTCGTGGCCGCGGTCGGCCTCGTGCTGTTCTCGCCGGTCGTCTCGGGCAAGCCCACCTCGATGTTCCCCGACGCGAACTTCGACTTCTTCCCGCTGGAGAACCCGGGCCTCATCTCCATCCCGCTGGGCTTCCTGCTCGGCTGGATCGGCACGATGCTCTCGAAGGAGGAGGCCGACAAGGGCAAGTACGCGGAACTGGAGGTTCGGTCCCTCACCGGTACCGGAGCCCACTGAGGTCTCTTCGTCCCTCTGAAACGCGCAGGTCAGCGGCCGCGTCGTAGATCATTGGTAGATCTCTACGACGCGGCCGTGCCGCTCCTCGTGGGATCGGGCCCCCGACGCTGTCGGTCCCGTCACGTAGGCTCGTGGTATCTGAACCGAACCGGCTGCACAGGATCAGGGAGGGGGCCCACGTGCTCATCGACACCTACGGCCGAGTGGCCACCGATCTGCGGGTTTCGCTGACGGACAAATGCAACCTGCGCTGCACGTACTGCATGCCCGAAGAAGGCCTGCAGTGGCTGTCCAAGTCGGAGCTCCTCAGTGACGACGAAATCGTCCGCCTCGTGCGCATCGCCGTGACGCAGCTCGGCATCACCGAGGTCCGCTTCACCGGCGGCGAGCCCCTGCTGCGCCCCGGCCTCGTCGGCATCGTCGAGCGCTGCGCCCAGCTGGAGCCGCGCCCCAAGATGTCCCTGACGACGAACGGCATCGGCCTCAAGCGCACCGCGAAGGCCCTCAAGGCCGCGGGCCTGGACCGGGTGAACGTCTCCCTGGACACGCTGCGCCCCGACGTCTTCAAGACCCTCACCCGCCGCGACCGCCACAAGGACGTCCTGGAGGGCCTCGAAGCCGCCCGTGACGCCGGCCTGACCCCGGTCAAGGTGAATACGGTCCTGATGCCCGGCCTGAACGACGACGAGGCCCCCGACCTGCTCGCCTGGGCCGTCGAGAACGACTACGAACTGCGATTCATCGAGCAGATGCCGCTGGACGCCCAGCACGGCTGGAAGCGCGACGGAATGATCACCGCCGGTGACATCCTGCAGTCGCTGCGTACGCGCTTCGAGCTCACCGAAGAGGGCTCCGGCGAGCGCGGCTCCGCACCGGCCGAGCGCTGGCTCGTGGACGGCGGACCGCATCGCGTCGGCGTCATCGCCTCCGTGACCCGCCCCTTCTGCTCGGCCTGCGATCGCACCCGGCTCACGGCCGACGGCCAGGTCCGCACCTGCCTGTTCGCCACCGAGGAGACGGACCTGCGCGGGGCCCTGCGGGCCAACGGCGAAGACAGCCAGGACGGCTCGGACGAGGCGATCGCACGCATATGGAAGCTCGCGATGTGGGGCAAGAAGGCGGGCTCGGGCCTCGACGACCCGACGTTCCTGCAGCCCGACCGCCCGATGTCGGCGATCGGCGGCTAGAAGCCGGGGCCTGACAGGGGGCCAGGAGTGAGTCGGGGACCGGCTAGGAGTCGGAGGACTCGCTCCGGGCTTCCCACTCCGCCAGCGGCACGACGTCCTTCAACATGCTGCGCACGCCCAGGAATTGGGAGAGGTGCTCGCGGTGTTCCTCACATGCGAGCCACGTCTTGCGGCGCTCCGGAGTGTGGATCTTCGGGTTGTTCCACGCGAGCACCCACACGGCGGCGGCGCGGCAGCCCTTGGCGGAACAGATCGGTGTTTCGTCGCTCACAGGTAACGTCCAAATGCGTTCAAAACAAGGCGACGCCGAGCAGCCACGGGGGGAGCTGCCCGGCGTCGGTCTGTCGCTCCGACGGGGGATGCGGAGCGCGTACGAAGTATGTCATGGGGGACCCGGTACCCGGCACCGGAACTACATGATTGATCTGAGCTTTTCTTGAGCTTGGCGCAACGTCGACGGTCAGTTCTGATGGCCGTACGGAGTGTTGGGACCGCCCGGTGCGGGGCCGCTGCCGCCTTCCGGGACGGGTTCCGCGGACTCGTCGCGCGCCGGCGGCGGCGGAAGAATTGGCCGGGATGGTGCCGGTACGAAGGTCGACGGCAACGAGGGGACGCTCTCCCGGCCCGCGTTGGCGATCACGACGGAGATGTACGGCAGGAGGATGCCGAGCACCAGAGCGACGAGGGCGACATGCCGCTCGACGTTCCACAGCACCGCCGCGGCGATGACCGAAAGAGTACGGATCGACATCGAGATCACGTACCGGCGTTGCCTGCCGCGCACATCGTCCGCGAGACCCTGCCGGGCCCCTGTGATCCGGAAAACCTGGGCGCCGCTCTGCTTCCGCATCACATTCCACCGCCTGCTCACAAGAAGCCGGACGCTCCCCGGCCCGGACCTGCTCCACGTTACGCCGGGGCTGCGCAGCCTTCGAGACCGGGGCAGGTCCCTTCTCGGTGTCCTGCCTGCGCCGGGCCACGTATGGGGGCGCCCGACATGCGCCGTATGGAGGATCGGTCGACACTGACCGTAATGCTCATGTTGAGCCGGATGAGGAGGCAGCTATGAGCTGGTTGTGGGCCATCGTCGTCGGATTCGTGCTGGGCTTGATCGCCAAGGCGATCCTGCCCGGAAAGCAGCACAGTCCGCTCTGGCTGACCACGATCTTCGGCATCATCGGCGCGATCATCGGCAACTCGCTTGCCTCTGGGTTCGGCATCGCTGACACCAAGGGCATCGACTGGGGTCGGCACGCCCTGCAACTCGTGGCGGCTCTCGTCGTCGTGGGCGTCGGAGACATGCTGTACAAGATGATCCGAGGCAACAAACAGCAGCGGGCCTGACCTGCGGCTACGCGGCATGCGAAGGGGGCCGGTCCGTACGGACCGGCCCCCTTCGCGCGTGGCTTGTCAGCCCGCGGTGACCTCGACCGCCCCCAGGTTCTTCTTGCCCCGGCGCAGCACAAGCCAGCGCCCGTGCAGGAGCTCGTCGCGGGACGGCACGGCGTCCTCGGAGGCGACCTTCGCGTTGTTCACGTAGGCACCGCCCTCCTTGACCGTGCGCCGGGCCGCGGACTTGCTCGCCACCAGGCCGACCTCCGCGAGGAGGTCCACCACCGGACCGAGCTCGCCGACCTGCACCCGCGGCAGCTCGGAGAGGGCCGCGCTCAGCGTCGCCTCGTCGAGGTCGCCGAGCTCGCCCTGGCCGAACAGCGCCTTGGACGCGGCGATGACCGCGGCGCACTGGTCGGCGCCGTGCACCAGCGTCGTCAGCTCCTCGGCGAGCGCGCGCTGGGCCGCACGGGCCTGCGGACGCTCATCGGTGAGCTTCTCGAGCTCTTCGAGCTCCTCGCGGGACTTGAAGCTGAGGATGCGCGAGTACGTCGAGACGTCGCGGTCGTCCACGTTCAGCCAGAACTGGTAGAACGCGTACGGCGTGGTCATCTCCGGGTCGAGCCAGACGGCGCCGCTCTCGGACTTGCCGAACTTGGTGCCGTCGGCCTTGACCATCAGCGGCGTGCCGACGGCGTGCACCGTGGCGTCCGGCTCCAGGCGGTGGATCAGGTCGATGCCCGCCGTGAGGTTGCCCCACTGGTCGCTGCCGCCGGTCTGCAGCGTGCAGCCGTAGCGCCGGTAGAGCTCCAGGAAGTCCATGCCCTGGAGGAGCTGGTAGCTGAACTCCGTGTACGAGATGCCTTCCCGGGACTCCAGGCGGCGGGCCACGGAGTCCTTGGTCAGCATCTTGTTCACACGGAAGTGCTTGCCGATGTCCCGCAGGAACTCGATCGCGGACATCCCCGCGGTCCAGTCCAGGTTGTTGACCATCAGCGCGGCGTTCTCGCCCTCGAAGGACAGGAACGGCTCGATCTGCGAGCGCAGCCGGGCCACCCAGTTCGCGACCGTCTCCGGGTCGTTCAGGGTGCGCTCGGCGGTCGGCCGCGGGTCACCGATCTGGCCCGTGGCGCCGCCCACGAGAGCGAGCGGACGGTGACCGGCGTGCTGGAGGCGGCGGACCGTGAGGACCTGCACCAGGTGCCCGACGTGCAGGCTTGCCGCGGTGGGGTCGAAGCCGCAATAGAACGTGACGGGACCGTCCGCGAGCGCCTTGCGCAGTGCATCTTCGTCAGTGGACAGGGAGAAAAGACCCCGCCACTTCAGCTCGTCGACGATGTCCGTCACGGTCTTGTGTCTCCTCGGAAGTTCTTGAAAGGTCTCTGGCCGGTGCGGCCGGATACCGGCCGCCCCCGCCAGTGGGATGAGAA
>NZ_JBSGSG010000072.1:0-50491 GCF_053606765.1 Streptomyces sp. NPDC055189 | reverse complement strand
CCCGCAGCGGGCGCGGGCGGGGCACGGGTGCCTCAATCGCGTCCGGAACGCACGGGCAGATTCCTGAGCGTGCCGTTCCGGACGAAGGCGGCAGGGGCGGGCGGGCCGACCGGCCCCGGCGCGCGCGTTAGCCTCGTCCAGTACGACAAGACGGCGGAAGGAAGACGGGCGTGGCGGAGCAGGAGCGGCGTTCCCGGCGGCGGGGGCAGGGTGAGCTGGAGGCGCAGGTCCTTTCGGCCCTGCGCGAGGCGGACGGCCCCGCGACCGCGGGCTGGGTGCAGGAGCGGCTCGGCGGGGACCTCGCGTACACGACCGTCGTGACGATCCTGAGCCGGCTCCTGGACAAGGGCGCGGTGACCCGTGAACGCGCGGGCCGCTCCTTCGCGTGGACGCCGTCGTCCGACGAGGCGGGCCTCGCGGCCCGCAAGATGCGCAAGGTCCTGGACGGCGAGAGCGACCGGGAGGCGGTCCTCGCCAGCTTCCTCACCGCGCTGCCGCCCGGCGACGAGCGCCTGCTGCGCGAGCTCCTGAGCCAGGCCGAGGCGGAGAGGGACACCTGAACCGCCATGGGGATGTTCGTCCTTCTGCCGCTCGTGCTGCCGCTGACTGCCTGGCCCGTCGCCCGGCTCGCCGAGCAGCGCCTGCACCCGCGGACCGCCACCCGGCTGCTCACCGTGGTCGCCGCCGTCATGGCGCTCTGCAGCACCCTGTGCCTGGGCCTGCTCATGGTCGTCGGCACGGCCCAGCTGCCCGGAAACCCCCTGCCTGACGGCTGGTCGGACCCCGAGGTGCGCGCCGCCGTCCCCTACGACGGGATCGCCGGACGCCTGGCCATCCCCGGCCTGCTCGCCGTGGCCGTGGCCTGCGGCCGAACCCTGTGGCGCCACCGCCAGGTACGCCGCCGCGCCCACCGCGCCCTCGCCGGCCTTCCCGGCACCTCCGTGGCCGTCCTGCCCGACGACGAGCCCTACGCCTATGCGCTGCCCGGCGGCGCCCGCGACCGGGTCGTGGTGACCACCGCCCTGCTCGACTGCCTCGGGCCCGCCGAACGCCGCGCCCTGTTCGCCCATGAGCGCGCCCACCTGGCGACCCGGCACCACCGTTACCTCCTGGCGGTGCAGCTTGCCGCGCGCGCCAATCCCTTCCTGCGCCCCCTGCGCACGGCCGTGTCCTACACCACCGAGCGGTGGGCGGACGAGGACGCCGCCCATGTCGTCGGCGACCGCAAGACCGTCGCCCGCGCGATCGGCAAGGCGGCCCTGCACTCCCGCGGCGCCCCGGCCCCGACCCTGGCCGGTCTCGCCGCACCGGGGCCCGTGCCCCGCCGGGTGGCGGCCCTGCTGGGTCCCGCTCCCGCGGCGCGCAGCTGGCCGTCGCTGTTCACCGCGGTGGGGCTCGCGGCCTGGGCGGCGACCGCGGGGGCGGCGATCTCCGCCATGTCATCGGCCAACTCGGCCGTGACCATGGTCCTCATCCTGCACGCGGCCACCCCGCTCTGAGGCGACAGGACCCTGCCGGTACGGTTTGCCGTTCCTTTACAGTGGCTGTAGAAGCAGTACCGCTTCCCCGCCACCGCCCTCGTACGACACCCGTACGAGTACGAGAAGGAGCCACGGACCCGCAATGGGTGAGCCTCCCAGTACGAACCGTGCCATTTCCCGCCCGCTGTCCGAGCGTGAGGGAACGGGGGTGGCACGGTGACCGAGATCCTGCTTCTGCTGCTCGCCCTGCTCCTCACGCTCGCCTGCGCGCTGTTCGTCGCGGCCGAGTTCTCCCTGACCACCGTCGAGCGCGGTGACCTGGAGCGCGCCGCCAAGGCGGGGGAGCGAGGTGCCGAGGGGGCCCTGAAGGCCGTCCGGCGCCTGACCTTCCAGCTGTCCGGCGCGCAGCTGGGCATCACCGTCACCTCGCTGGTGATCGGCATGCTCGCCGAACCGTCCCTCGCGGCGCTCCTGCGCGGCCCCCTCGAGGCGGCCGGCCTCGGCGGCGCCGCCCCGGCCACGGCCACCCTGCTCGGCGTGGTTCTCTCCACCGTGATCCTGATGGTCGTCGGCGAGCTGGTGCCGAAGAACTGGGCGATCTCCCGGCCGCTGGCCGTCGCCAAGGTGGTGGCCGCCCCGCAGCGCGGCTTCACCGCCGCCTTCGGACCCTTCATCCGGCATCTGAACAACACCGCCAACCACGTCGTACGCCGCTTCGGCCTGGAGCCCGCGGAGGAGCTGGCCTCCGCGCGCACCCCCGAGGAGCTGGTCGCCCTCGCCCGGCGCTCGGCCGCCGAGGGCGCCCTGGAGGCGGACTCCGCCGAACTGTTCGTGCGCACCTTGCACCTGAGCGAGCTCACCGCGGAGAACGTGATGACCCCGCGCGTGGACGTGCGCGCCCTGGAGGCGCACGCCACGGCCGCCGACGCCGCGAACCTGACGCACGCCACGGGCCTGTCCCGCTTCCCCGTCTTCCGCGACAGCCTGGACGAGGTCATCGGCACCGTGCACATCCGCGACGTACTCGCCCTGCCCCCCGGCGAGCGCCGGCTTACCCCGGTCACCGACCTGGCCACCGAGCCCCTGCTGGTGCCCGACAGCCTGCCCGCCGACCGGCTCCTGGAGCGGCTGCGCGAGACCCGCACGATGGCCGTGGTCATCGACGAGTACGGCGGCACGGCCGGAGTGGCGACGGTGGAGGACATCGTCGAAGAGGTCGTCGGCGAAGTACGTGACGAGCACGACCCCGTCGAGGTCCCCGACCTGCTGCCCGCCCAGACCTCCTCGGACGGCCGCACCGTGTGGGAGGCCGACGGCGGCGTCCGCATCGACCAGCTCGCGGGGATAGGCCTCACCGCGCCCGAAGGACCGTACGAGACCGTGGCGGGCCTGATCGCCACCCGCCTGTCCCGCATCCCGGCCAAGGGCGACTCCCTCGACCTCGACGGCTGGCAACTGGCCGTCCTGACCGTCGAGCACCACCGCGCCGACCGGATCAGCATCACCGAACCGGCACTCCAGGTGCCCCGCCAGGCCGTGGAGGAGGCACGATGACCACGCTCCAGCTCGCCATCGGCGCCCTGACCCTGCTCACCAACGCCTTCTTCGTCGGCGCCGAGTTCGCCCTGATCTCCGTACGCCGCTCCCAGATCGAGCCCCGCGCCCAGGAGGGCGACAAGCGCGCCCGCATCACGCTGTGGGGCCTGCAGCACATCTCCGCGATGATGGCCACCGCCCAACTCGGCATCACCGTCTCCTCGCTGGTGCTCGGCGCGGTCGCCGAACCCGCCATCGCGCACCTCCTGGAGCCGGGCTTCGAAGCGGTCCACATCCCGCACGCACTGGTGCACCCGATCGCGTTCGTGATCGCGCTGACCGTGGCGACGTATCTGCACATGCTGATCGGCGAGATGGTCCCCAAGAACATCGCGCTCGCCGCGCCCGCCAGGACCGCCCTGCTGCTCGGCCCGCCCCTGGTCGCCCTCACCCGCGCCCTCAAGCCGGTCGTCTTCGGCATCAACGCCTTCGCCAACACCCTCCTGAAGCTCCTGAGGGTCGAACCGAAGGACGAGGTCGAGTCCGTCTACACGGACGACCAGCTCGCCCGCATGGTCGTCGACTCCAGCGCCGCCGGGCTCCTGTCGGCCGCCGACGGCGAGCGGCTGCGCGACGCCCTGGAGCTGGGCACCCGGCCCGTCGGCGAGATCCTCGTGCCGATGGCCAAGATGCACACCGTCGAGCACTCCGTGACCCCGGCGCGCCTGGAGCGGGTGGCCGCCGACGCCGGCTTCTCCCGCTTCCCGGTGACCGGGCCGGACGGCACCCTGCTCGGCTACCTGCACATCAAGGACACCCTGGGCATCACCGAGCGGGACCGGCCCTTCCCGCGCGGCGCCCTGCACGCGGTCACCCGGGTGCACATCGACACCCCGCTGGACGACACCCTCACCGCGCTGCGGGCCGCGGGCAGCCACCTTGCCGCGGTCACCGGCGCGAGCGGAACCGTGCTCGGGTTCGTCACCATGGAGGACGTCCTGACCGAGCTGGTCGGTCCCTCACCGGCGGCGCTCGGCTGATTCATCGGGTGCACCCGGCTGATCCACCGGGGGTGCTCGGCTGATTCACAGGTGGCGCGACTGTACGTGCGGGGGCTCCGGTGGCTAGGGTGCCGGTGATGTTCTACACAGGTGTAGCACCCGCATTTGACGTAAGACGCGAGACCGCGGGCCCGGGTTCCCCCGGGAGGTCCCGTGAGTGAGCCTGTCCGCTCGATGGATCAAGCCGGGGCACTGCGGGCGCCGCTGCCCGCCGCGCGCAGTGCCCCTCCGGCGGCGCCCACGGTCCCCACCGTGGCGCCGAAGCCGCCGGTCAAGCAACGCGACTCGTTCTTCGACAACGCCAAGTACCTGGCGATCGTGCTGGTCGCGATGGGCCATGCGTGGGAGCCGCTGCGAGGCGACAGCCGGGCGGCGGCCGCGCTCTACATCACCGTCTACACCTTCCACATGCCGGCGTTCATCGTCATCTCCGGCTACTTCTCGCGGAGTTTCGACGCGAGCCCCGGCCGCCTCAAGCGCCTGGTGACGGGCATCGCCGTGCCGTACGTCATCTTCGAAGTCGCGTACACCTTCTTCAAGCGCTGGGCGGGCGACGACCCCACATACCCGATCAGTCTGCTCGACCCCTGGTACCTCACCTGGTTCCTGGTCGCGCTCTTCGTCTGGCGGCTGACCACCCCGCTGTGGAAGGTGGTGCGCTGGCCGCTGCCGATCGCGCTGGCCATCGCCATACTCGCCTCCGTCTCGCCGGACATCGGCGACGACCTGGACCTGCAACGCGTGCTGCAGTTCCTGCCCTTCTTCGTCCTCGGCCTGTGCCTGAAGCCCGAGCACTTCCAGATCGTGCGCCGCCGAGAGGCCCGGATCCTGGCGCTGCCCGTCTTCGCGCTGGCCCTGCTGTTCGCGTACTGGGCTGCGCCGCGCATGAACGCCGCGTGGTTCTACCGCCGCGACAGCGCACAGGAGCTTGCCGCGCCCGGCTGGGCCGGTGGCGTGATGACGCTGGCGATGTTCGGCTGCTCGGTGGTCCTGGTCGCCTGCTTCTTCGCCTGGGTCCCGGGGCGCAGGCTCTGGTTCACCGCCCTGGGCGCGGGCACGCTCTACGGCTATCTGCTGCACGGCTTCGTCGCCAAGGGCTCCCGCTTCTGGGACTGGTACGAACTGGACTGGCTGCACACGCCGCTCGGCGAGATCACGGTCACCATCGGCGCGGCGGCCCTCATCACCGCGCTGTGCACGCCGCCGGTGCAGCGCCTCTTCAAGTTCGCGATGGAACCCGAGATGGAGTGGGCGTTCAAGAAGGACGCGAAGGCGCTGGCCCGCGGGCGGGGCGCGCACCGCAGGAGATAGCGCTGACACCTGCCGGACCCTGATCTCACCTCTCGTCCACCAGTGCGAGATGCCGGGCGGTACGTACTGGGCGGACGCCGTACGCGCAGTGGCCGACGCCTGGACGCGGACCGCCTCACTCCGGCGCGGGCCCGAACCGGCGCCGGTACGCCGAAGGGGTAAGGCCCGTGTCGCGGCGCATCAGGGCGCGCAGGTTGGCGGTGGTGCCGAGGCCGCTGCGCCGGGCGACCGTTTCGAAGGGGGCCACGCCCCGTTCGATCAACCGGCAGGCCAGGGCGAGACGCTCGCCGGTGAGCCAGGCCAGGGGCGTGGTGCCCAGCTGGGCCTGGAAGCGGCGGTGCAGGGTCGCGGGGCTCAGCGCGGCGTGCGTCGCGAGGCCCGGCACGGAGAGGGGCGAGTCGAGCCGTTCCCTGGCCCAGGCGAGGACCGGGGCCAGGGATTCGTCCGGCACGTCGGGCACCGGACGCTCCACGAACTGCCGCTGGCCGCCGTCCCGGTGGGCGGCGAAGACCAGGCGTCGGCTGACCGCGTTGGCTACCTCGGCGCCGTGGTCCCGGCGGACCAGATACAGCCCGAGGTCGAGGGCGGCGGCGCTGCCCGCGGCGGTGAGGATGTCGCCGTCGTCGACGAAGAGCACGTCCGGTTCGAGCCGTACGCCGGGGAAACGCGCCCGGAAGTCGTCCGCCCACTGCCAGTGCGCGGTGGCCCGGCGCCCGTCGAGCACTCCGGCCTCGGCGAGCGTGAAGGCACCGCTGCAGAACCCGACGAGCCGGGCCCCGCGGGCGTGCGCGCGGCGAACGGCGTCAAGGACGGCCGGGCGGCGCGGGACCTCGATGTCGGGCCGGTTGGGCACGATCAGGGTGTCCGCCGAGTCCGCCGCGTCGAGTCCGGCGACGCCCGTGAGCGTGAAGAAGCCGTCCCGCATCAGGGTGTGCGGATCGGGCGAGCAGAGACCGAACTCGTACAGATCACGCCCGAGTTCGGGCCTGCGGAGTCCGAAAACCTCGGTGGCGCAGCCGAGTTCGAAGGGGTTGGAGTTGGCGTCGACGATGACGACGACACGGTGCAGGGCCCCTGCCGCGGCAGCTTGAGAGGATCCTTGCGACATACGCTATTTCTACCACTCACGGTGACGGCGGCGAACGCCGGACGCTTGAGCCATGAGCAACGAACCCATCGCCCTGGGCAAGGCCCTTGCCTCCTTCGACGCCCTGTGGAGCCCGCGCATCGTCACCCGCGTCAACGACTACGACGTACGCGTGGCCAAGGTGGAAGGCGACCATCTGTGGCACGTGCATGACGACACCGACGAGTTCTTCCTGGTTCTGGAGGGCGAACTGCGCATCCACCTGCGCGAGTCGGCCGGCGAACGCACGGTCACCCTTCCCAAGGACGCCGTCTTCACGGTCCCGCGCGGCACGGAACACAAGCCGTCGGCCCCGTCCGGTGCCAAGATCCTTCTCTTCGAGCCGACGGGCACCCCTACGGTCGGCGACCGGCACGACGAGATCCCCGACCACGTCGACGAGACGACGGGCCACAGCCTGAACCTCTGAGAATGCCCTGGTCAACCCTCTGGGCACCGGTACGCGCCAGCGGTATGCCAGGTGTGGACCCGTCGACCATGAGAGGTGGGGTCAAGCATGTGGACCGCTGGATTCTGGAAGGCCACTACGGAGCGCGCGCTCCGTACCTTCGCGCAGTCGCTCGCCGCCGTCCTGGTCGCCGGGGCGACCACCCTCCTGGACGTCGACTGGAAGGCGGCGCTCGCCACCGCGGGGATGGCGACGCTGCTCGCCGTCCTCACGGCGGTCGGCGCCGCGAACGTCGGGGGCCGGGGGCCCGGCATCACGGAGACACCCAGGACCCGCGGGGGTCGGGCCACGCCCTGACGGGAGCAGGGTCTGACCGGCCCGTACGGCTATGACCGGCCCGTACGGCTCTGACCGTGGTCAGGGCCTGACCAGCCGTCCGGCCTCCACCGAAACCCGCTCTCCCCGGAACCGCTCCCGCAGCCGCCGGTCGTGGGACACCACGACCAGCGTGCCCCGGTATCCGGCCAGTGCCTCGTCGAGTTCCTCGACCAGGGCGGGGGAGAGGTGGTTCGTCGGCTCGTCGAGCAGGAGGAGGTCGGCCGGGCGCGTCACCAGGCGGGCCAGGGCCAGGCGGCGGCGCTGGCCCACGGAGAGGCCCTTGACCGGTACCACCAGGTCCTCCTCGCGGAAGAGGCCGAGGGAAAGGAGCGCATCCGCGTGGTCCTCGGGGAGGCCCGCGAGACCCGCAGCGAACGCGTCGAGCAGTGGCCTCGCCGTGTCCTCGTAGGTGCTGTACTCGATCTCCTGCGGCAAGTAGCCCACGCGGGAGGGGAGTTGGGCCTCCCCGCGGTCCGGGGCGAGCACGCCGGCCAGGACGCCGAGCAGCGTCGACTTGCCCGCGCCGTTCACCCCGGTCACCAGCGTGCGCGACCCCGGTTCGAGGAGCAGGCTCCCGACGGTGAGGCGCTCGCCCACGGTGACGTCCGTCAGCTCCGCCGGGCGTACGAAGGGGTGGTCGCCGCCCTCGATGCCCTCGCCCGGCGTGAAGTGCAGCGGGTCGGGCGGGCGCGGCACCGGCTCCGCGTGCAGTCTGCGCAGCCGCTCGCGGGCGTTGCGCACGATGCCGGAGAGCTGGCCCTCCACCGACCGGTTGTTGCTCGCGAAGCGCGGGCTCTCGCTCATCCGCCAGCCGACCGCAAGGCGCTTGCTGCCGCCCTCGGCCAGTCGCTCCTGGCGTTCGACCTCCTCGCTCCACTCCCGGTAGCGCTCCTCCCAGCGCCGCCGGGCCGTGGCGCGCTGCTCCAGATAGCCGTGCCAGCCGCCGCCGAAGCGGGCCACGGACCTGCGGTCGCCGTCGACCTCGACGATCACCTCGGCGACCCGGTCGAGGAAGACGCGGTCGTGGGTGACGGCGACGACCGTGCCCCGGTGGGCGCGCAGCCGTTCCTCCAGCCAGCCGAGCGCCTGGTCGTCCAGGTGGTTCGTCGGCTCGTCCAGGAGGAGCAGTTCGGGCTGCGGGGCAAGGACGCAGGCGAGCGCCAGGCGCGCGGTCTCGCCGCCGGACAGCGATCCCAGGGTCCGGGAACGCTCCAGGTGCGGTACGCCCAGACCGTGCAGGGCCGCGTCGAGGCGGGCGTCGGCGCGGTAGCCGTCACGGGCCTCGAACGCGGCGATGAGGTCCCCGTACGCGGCGAGTTCGGACTCCCCGGCCGCGCCGAGCGACTCCTCCGCCCGCCGGATCCGCCGCTCCAGATCCCGCAGTTCGGCGAGCGCGTCGTCCACCGCGTCCTGCACGGTGGCGTGCGGCGGAAGGCGCAGGGTCTGGGCGAGATAGCCGGTGCCGCCGTCCGAGACGACGGCCACCTCGCCGTCGGCGGGCTCGAACTCGCCCGCCATCAGACGCAGGAGCGTCGACTTCCCCGAGCCGTTCTCACCGATGACACACGCCTTCTCGCCGGGCCGCACCGACAGGGAGACCTGGTCGAGGACGGGCCGCTCCGGATATCCGTACGACACGTCGCGCAGGACGAGTTGACTCACAGTGCGCATCCCCCTGGGTCCGGCGGGCCGGGCTCCCGGTCACACGGGCTGACCGAACAGCTCCCGCAGTACGTCCTCCATGGTGACCATGCCGGCCAGCCTGCCGTCCGAGCCGAGCACCGCCGCCACATGGGTGCGGCTGCGGCGCATCGCGGTCAGTACGTCGTCCAGCGGCGTGGTCTCGCGGACCTGCGCGATCTTGCGCATGTCCGGCACCCGGAACGGCAGATCGCGCGGCATCCGGTCAAGGGCGTCCTTGACGTGCAGATAGCCGACGATGCGACGGCCGTCGTCCACGACGGGGAAGCGCGAGAAGCCGGACTCCGCCGAGAGCCGCTCCAGCTCCTCCGGCGTCACGCCCACCCGGGCGTAGACCACGCTCTCCAGCGGGAGCACCACATCCCTGACGGGGCGGCGGCCCAGTTCGAGCGCGTCGTGCAGCCGCTCCTGGGCGCGGTCGTCGATCAGGCCCGCGTCGCCGGAATCCTTGACCATCCGGGCGAGCTCGTCGTCCGAGAAGGACGCGCTGACCTCGTCCTTCGCCTCGACCCTGAGCAGCTTGAGCAGGCCGTTGGCGAACGCGTTGATCGCGAAGATGACCGGGCGAAGGGCCCGCGCGATCGCGACCAGGGGCGGGCCGAGCAGCAGCGCCGTGCGCACCGGCTCGGCCAGCGAGATGTTCTTGGGGACCATCTCGCCGAGCAGCATGTGCAGATACGTCGCCACGGTCAGGGCGATGACGAACGAGATCGGGTGAACGATGCCGTGCGGCACTCCGACGCCGTCGAACAGCGGCTCCAGGAGATGCGCGATCGCGGGCTCGGCGACGATGCCGAGAACCAGCGTGCACAGCGTGATGCCGAGCTGCGCGGCGGCGAGCAGCGCGGAGACGTGCTGCAGACCCCACAGCACGCTCTTGGCACGCCGGTCGCCTTCCTCGGCGTACGGCTCGATCTGGCTCCTGCGTACGGAGATGAGGGCGAACTCGGCGCCGACGAAGAAGCCGTTGACCACGAGGGTCGCAAGGCCGATCAGCAACTGGACGGCGATCATCGCTCCTCCTCCTGGTGGTCGTCGTGCGGGGGCGCGTGCAGCAGGACGCGGGCCGCGCGGCGGCCCCGGGCGTCCACGACGTCGAGCCGCCAGCCGCCCACATCGAGGCTGTCGCCCTCGGCCGGGATACGGCCCAGCTCGGTCGCGACGAGCCCGGCCAGGGTCTCGTAAGGGCCGTCCGGCACGCGCAGGCCGACGCGGGCCAGCTGGTCGGTGCGGGCCGAGCCGTCGGCGGAGTACTGCGTCCGGCCGTCGTCGTCCGTGCCCGCGGCGGCGATGTCGGACGTCTCGTGCGGGTCGTGCTCGTCCCGCACCTCGCCGACGACCTCCTCGACGATGTCCTCCAGGGTCGCGACGCCGGCCGTGCCGCCGTACTCGTCGATGACCACGGCCATCGTGCGCTTGCCGGAGAGCCGGTCGAGCAGCCGGTCGACGGTCAGCGTCTCCGGTACGAGCAGGGGCTCGCGGATCAGCTCGGCGACGGGATAGCGGGCCCTGCGCTCGGCCGGTATGGCCAGGACGTCCTTGATGTGCGCGACGCCGACGACCGAGTCGAGGCTGCCGCGGTAGACGGGGAAGCGGGACAGGCCCGTGGCGCGGGTGGCGTTCGCGACGTCCTCGCAGGTGGCCATCACGTCCAGGGCCATGACCTGGACGCGGGGCGTCATCACGTTCTCCGCGGTGAGGTCGGCGAGGTTCAGGGTGCGGACGAACAGCTCGGCGGTGTCCGGCTCCAGAGAGCCTTCCTTGGCGGAGTGCCGGGCGAGGGCCACCAGCTCCTTGGGGCTGCGCGCGGAGGCCAGCTCCTCGGTCGGCTGGATGCCGAAGCGTCGTACGGAGCGGTTCGCGGTGTTGTTCAGATGCGCGATGAAGGGGCGGAACACGGAGCTGAACAGGCGCTGCGGTGTCGCCACCCGTTTGGCGACGGCCAGCGGTGAGGAGATCGCCCAGTTCTTGGGGACCAGCTCGCCGACGACCATCAAAAAGACCGTCGACAGGGCCGTGCCGATGACCAGGGCGATCGACGAGGACGCCGACGAGGGGATGCCCATGGCGCGCAGCGGGCCCGCGATGAGCTTGGCGATGGAGGACTCGGAGAGCATGCCGACGACCAGATTGGTGACGGTGATGCCCAGCTGGGCCCCGGAGAGCTGGAAGGTGAGGTTCTTGACGGCCTTCAGGGCGCCGGCGGCGCCGCGCTCGCCGCGTTCGGAGGCACGCTCCAGTTCGCTGCGTTCGACCGTCGTGAGGGAGAACTCGGCGGCGACGAAGACGCCGCAGGCCAGCGAGAGCAGCACCGCCACGAGGAGCAGGAGCACTTCGGTCATCGGGTCACCTCCGTCCCATGATCGGGCAGGGAACGGGGGAATGCGCGATGTCGGGTACTGACGGGCTCGCCCATCGGCGGACGCTCACACCTTTCGTTGGCGTTCGAGTGGTCCGTCCATTTTAAAGGATCAGTGAGGGCCACTCCTGCGGATTGTCCACGGGTACCCCCGCCCCGGCCGCTCAGTCGCCGAGGCGCTTGACCCAGCGGCTCCACTCCGGCTGCGCCACGTACCCCGCGGCCCGCCAGGCGTGATGGGCCCGCTCATTGCGGTCCAGGACCATGGCGTCCCCGCGGCGGCCTCCCACGGCGAGAAATCTGCGGTCGGCCGCGTCGAGGAGGGCGGACGCGATGCCCTGCCGCCGGTGGGAGGGGAGCACGGCAAGCCGGTACAAGCTGCACCGCCATCCGTCGTAACCGGCCACGACGGAGCCCACGAGGAGCCCGCCGGACTCAGCGAGGATCAGGGCGTCGGGGTCACGAGCGATGAGCCGGCTCACCCCGTCGACGTCGTCCGTGATGGACGTCCCCTCGGCGGCCACCTCCCAGAAGTCGAGCACGTTCTGTGCGTCGGACAGTTCGGCCGTACGTATGCGCATCTCGGTCACGCCCGAGAGCCAAGCACGCGAGCCGGGCCGCGGGCCACTGACTTCTCACTCGTGGGCGATGGCCGCCAGCACATTCATGCGTGATGCGCGCAGGGCGGGCAGCAGCGCCGCCGCGAGACCGACGATCACCGATCCGACGAGGACCGCGATCACCGTCGTCCAGGGGATCGCGAACGCCGTCATGCCCTGCAGGGCAAGGACCTGCTGGGCCGCGACGCCCCACACCAGACCGAGCGCGAGCCCGAGCAGCGCGCCGAACACGGCGATCACCACCGACTCCAGGCGGATCATCCGGCGCAGCTGGCGCCGGGCGAGTCCGATGGCGCGCAGCAGTCCGATCTCGCGGGTGCGCTCGACGACCGACAGGGCGAGGGTGTTGACCACGCCGAGGACCGCGATGATGATCGCCAGGCCGAGCAGCGCGTAGACGAGGTAGAGCATCACGGCGATCTGCTCGCGGATCAGTTCCTTGTAGTCGGCCTGGTCGCGCACCTGCACCTGCGGATACGGGTCGAGGGTCTTCTCGAGGCGGTCGCGCAGGGTGTCGTCGTCCGTGCCAGGGGCCGCGTTCACGTACAGCGCGGAGTCCTGCCCGCCGGGCACGAACTCCTCGACCGTCGCCAGGCCGAGGAAGAGCCCGCCCTCGACGCCGAACCCCTCGGCTCCCGGCTGGTCGGTGAGCGCGCCCACGGTCAGCTCCGTCTTGCGTCCGCCGGGGAACTCCACGGGCAGCTTCGAGCCCGTCCGGACCTTGTGGTCCCGCGCGAAGTCCCGCTGCATGGCGATGCTTCCGGGTGCGAGCGCCGTGGAGGTGTCGCCCGTGACGTACGTGACGCGGGCGACGTCGTCGAGGCGCGGGTCGTAGCCCGCCGCGGTCGTCTCCACGCTCTTGCCGTCCGGCATGGACACCTTGACGGGCGCGAAGCGCTGACGCACCACGAGTCCGGCGCCGTCGGTGTCCCGCACCTTCTCGGTGATCTCCTGCGCGAACGGCATGAAGTTGCTGTTCTGTACGACGAAGTCGGCGCCCAGGGTCTTGTCGATCTGTTCGTCGAACGACTTGGTCATCGAAGCGCTCGCCACCGACATGCCGCTCACCAGCGCGAGGCCCACCATCAGCGCGGCGGCCGTGGCGCCCGTGCGGCGCGGGTTGCGCAGGGCGTTGCGCTGGCTCATCCGGCCGACCGAGCCGAATACGGCGGGGAACGCGCCGCCGAGGACCCGGATCACCGGGCGGACCAGGAGCGGTCCCGCGATCACGGTGGCGATCAGGGTCAGGACGAGGCCGAGCCCGAGCAGGGACGCCGCCGATGACGTCTCCTCGGCGGTGGCGCAGCCCACGAGCGCCGCGGCGCCCGCCGCCCCCACGACCACGCCGACCGTCGCGCGGATCTTCAACGGCCGTCCCGTGCCCGCGATCTCCGCGTCGGCGAGGGCAGCCATCGGCGAGACGTGGGCGGCGCGCCGGGCCGGGAGATACGCGGCGACGAACGTGACGCCGACCCCGACGACGTACGAGACGACGGGAGTTCCCCAGCCGATGACCATCTCGGTGGACTTCAGGTTCATCCCGAAGACGCCCATGAGCTCGATGAGCCCGGCCGCGAGACCGATGCCCGCCGCGAGGCCCACCGTCGAACCGACCACGCCGAGCAGGACCGCCTCGGTGAGCACGGAGCGGCGGACCTGCCTGCGGTCGGCGCCGAGCGCGCGCAGCAGGCCCAGTTCGCGGGTGCGTTGCGCGATCAGCATCGAGAAGGTGTTGACGATCAGGAAGATGCCCACCAGGACGGCGATCCCGGCGAAGCCGAGCATCACGTACTTGATGACGTCCAGGAATCCGCCGAGTTCGGAGGCGGCGGAGTCGGCCTGTTCGTCGGCGGTCTTCAGGTCGTAGCCCGAGCCCAGTTCGGCGGCGATACGTCCCTTGAGTTCGGTGTCGCTCACGCCGGGGGCGGCGTCCACCGAGATGCCGGTCGCCGCGTTCTTGTTGCCCAGGAGTTCGCGCTGGGCGGTCGGAGTGTCCAGGAAGACCAGGGCGGCGCCGGGGTTGGTGGTGGTGAAGGTGACGATGCCGACGACCTTCACCTTGAACGATCCTGGCGCGGCGAGCACCGTGAGGGTGTCGCCGATCTGCACGTCCTTCTTGTCTGCCGTGTCCTTGTCGAGCAGCGCCTGGTCCTTGCCGCGCGGGGCGTGCCCCGAGGTCAGCTCGACGGGGCTGCGGTCGGTGACCTGCCAGTTGGTGGCGATGGTGGGGGCGCCGGTGGTGGGGCCCACCGGGTCGTTCTCGCTGTCGACGACCGTGATGTTCTCGACGGCCGCGTCGATCCGGGTACGGGCGACTCCGTCGACCCCGTCGATCCGGCCCGCGAGTTTCGCGGGGATCGTCGGCGTCTGCCCCGAGGGCACCGCCTCGTCGAGGTCCTCCTTCGGCTCGACGGTCACATCGGCGGACGTCGACGCGAAGAGCCGGTCGAAGGTGCGGGCCACCGTGTCCGAGAAGATGAGGCTGCCCGCGACGAACGCCACCGAGAGGATCACGGCGAGTGCGGAGAGCAGCAGCCTGCCCTTGTGCGCGAGGAAGCTGCGGAGCGTTGCCTTGAGCATGGCCGCGCTCCCGTCTCAGTCCTGGTCGGGCTTGCTGTCGATGCCGACGCCCCGGGCGCTGTCGGTCTCAGCGACGCCCGGAGCGCCGCCGGCCTCGGCGTGACCCCCCTGCTCTTTGGCCTGCATCGAGTCGAACCGCTTGAGGCGTTCCAGGACCGAGTCCGCCGTGGGGCGCGGCATCTCGTCGACGATCCTGCCGTCCGCGAGGAAGAGCACCAGGTCGGCGTGGGCTGCCGCGCCCGGGTCGTGGGTGACCATGACGACGGTCTGCTCCAGCTTGTCCACGGCGTCGCGCAGGAAGCCGAGTACCTCAAGGCCCGCGCGCGAGTCGAGGTTGCCGGTCGGTTCGTCCGCGAAGATCAGCTCGGGGCGCGAGGCGAGCGCCCGCGCGCAGGCCACGCGCTGCTGCTGGCCGCCGGAGAGCTGGGCGGGCCGGTGCTTGAGGCGGTCGCGCAGGCCGAGCGTATCGATGACGTACTCCAGCCACTCGCGGTCGGGGCGCTGGCCCGCGATGTCCATCGGAAGCGTGATGTTCTCGAGGGCGTTGAGGGTGGGGATGAGGTTGAAGGACTGGAACATGAATCCGATGCGGTCCCGCCGCAGCTGCGTCAGCTCCCGCTCCTTGAGCCCGGTGATCTCGGTGTCGCCCAGCCACACCTGGCCCGCGGAGACCGTGTCGAGCCCGGCGAGCAGATGCATGAGCGTGGACTTGCCCGAACCGGACGGGCCCATGACCGCCGTGAAGCGGCCGCGTGCGATGTCCACGTCGACCGAGTCGAGGGCGAGCACGGTGGTCTCGCCGGAGCCGTACGCCTTGGTCAGGGCGCGTGCGCGCGCGGCGACCCCGGCGGGCTCCGCAAGGCCCGTGGCCGATGCAGAAGCAGGTGTGGACAAGGCCGCCTCCCGGGTCGTGGCCGTTCCAACTCCCTTGATTCTGCCGAGAGTAGGGGGTCGGTGCGGGTGCCGGTATCCCTCCGAGGTCGTGAACCGGATACGTATGTAGGGGGCACCGGACCGGCGCCGCCCGGCCCGTGCGTGCGGTCGCTCCGTGCGCCTCCGTGCTCTCCCGCGCCCTCTTGCCGGTGCTAGCGCTACGGCGCTAGCTTGAAGGAATGGCGAAGACCCAGCTGAACGTGCGGGTGGACGAAGGCACCGCCCGGGCCGCACGCGAGCGCGCGCTCGCCCGCGGGATGAGCGTGAACCGCTACATCGAAGAACTCGTCAAACAGGACGCCGGCGAAATCGGGCACACCTTCGTCGAGGCCGCCGCCGACTTCATGAAGCAGTACGAGTCCGTCTTCGCCGAAGAGTTCGGTCCCGAGCGCGAGGGTCGACGTTAGCCCTTGAACCTCAGAATCGATCTTGCCTGGCTTTTGATGATCGCCGAACACAAGACACCCGGAGACCCGCAGGTCACCGACTGGGGTGCCCTGGTGGCCGCCGTCAGCCGGCACGAGGCGGAGATCTTCGGCGTACCCGTCTACGAAAGTCCGCACGACCGCGCGGCGGCCCTGCTCCAGGTCCTCCTGCACATTCCCGCCCTGGAACGCTCCAACGCCCTCTTCGCCTCGTCCGTCGCCTACGCCTATCTGGTCGCCAGCGGCATGAAGGTCGTCACCTCGCCCGAGCAGGTGCGCGAACTGGCCCGCCTGGTGAAGGAGGACGGCGCGAGCGTGGGGGCCATCGCGGACGAACTGCGCAAGTGGAGCCTTTAGATCATGCGGCGGCGATAGGTTCGGGGTGAGAGAGTCGCACCCCAGGAGGACGCCCATGCCCGCCGCCATCCTGCCGATGATCATCACCCCGGATCTCGACCGCCTGCTGCGGTTCTATCAAGAGCTGCTCGGGGCGCAAGAGGTGTCCAGGACCCCGGAGGAAGGGCCCGCGTTCTTCGTGGACCTGCGCATCGGCGACTCGGAACTCGGGGTCGTCTCCGACACGAGCGTGCCGCTCGACACGCCGCAGCGCATTTTGCTGAGCGTGGCGGTGGAGGCGGTCGACGACCTCCTCAAACGGGTGGATTCCCTCGGCGGCGAGACGCTCGGTCCTGCCAACGACATGCCGTGGGGGCAGCGCGTCGCGCACATCAAGGACCCGGACGGCAACGCGGTCAACCTCACGCAGGCGATCTGACGCCCGCCCCGCCGCCGGTCAGTCGCTCTCCGGTCGCCGTGCGGTGCCGAGCACGCAGTACGAAGAGGGCAGCCGCGGCCCTTTAGGAGGCACCAACAGGCGCCGGTACGAGCCGAGTTCGAAGCCCGCGTCACGCAGGGCGCCCACCGTGTCCCGTGCGACGTGACAGCCGCCGAAGAGCAGGGGCCAGAGCGTGCGGTCCAGGGCGCGCTGAGCGGTCGCCATCGCCGGGCCCGGCGCCACGCCGTGCTCGAAGAACCGCAGCTCGCCGCCGGGGCGCAGGACGCGCCGCAGCTCGCCCAGGGCGCGGGGCACGTCGCGCACGCTGCACAGCACCAGCGAGGCCACGGCGCCGTCGAAGGCCTCGCTCTTGACGGGCAGGGCCTCCGCGGCGCCGGGCACGACGTCGACCGGCACATCGGCCCGCACGGCGGCGGACGCGGCCAACTGCCGCAGGATGCGCTCGGGTTCGATG
Source organism: Streptomyces sp. NPDC055189 (assembly GCF_053606765.1). Lineage (NCBI taxonomy): Bacteria > Bacillati > Actinomycetota > Actinomycetes > Kitasatosporales > Streptomycetaceae > Streptomyces > Streptomyces sp. NPDC055189. The sequence goes on along the minus strand of NZ_JBSGSG010000072.1, from coordinate 33,321 downwards.
GCCACGACCTCGGAAACCGCCGTCGGATAGTGCGCGAAGTTCAGGCCGTTGCCCGCGCCGACCTCGATCACCCGGCCGGACAGACCGCCGAGCAGCTCTTTGCGGTACGCGGCGATCACGCGCTCGGCGGCCACGCTCTGGCGGGCGTAGAAACGGGCGAAGACGGGATGGTGGACGGCGTCACGGGACGCGGCCTTGGCGGAGCGAGGTGACATGGACCCTCCTCGGCGGGGCGAGCGGATACCGCAATGGTGCCCCGCAGAGAGGGCTTTCCCTCCTGTGACGGCCCGCGAGTGAACGGCTCACGGGCACCCTCGACGATGCGAAGGGTGCCCGTGAGCTGCGCGTCCGCAGGCGGGGCGACAGCCGTGCACTGAGGCGCACCCGCCCGAAGCCGTACGGGCGCCGAAACCGCCCCACCTGCCGTGTCCCGGTGCTCCCGTGTCTCAGCGCTCCAGCGCCCCCGGCGCCTCCGCCGCCGTGAACGCCGCGCCGTCCCAGGCGCCCCCGAGCTCCGGACCCAGCCAGCCCCCGGCCCGGCTGCGGAAATCGGCCGGGGCGAGCGTGCCCGCGCCCTGCGGGATCGCGCCCAGGAGCGGCGCGCCCGCGGCCTTGGGCAGGTCCGCGAGGTTGCAGCGCGACGCCAGGTCCGGTGCGGCGGGCCAGCTGCCGACCGTTACGCCCAGGGGGGTGAGGTCGCGGGCGCGCAGGGCCTCCGCGGTGAGCGTGGTCGTGTTCAGGGTGCCGAGGCCCGCCGGTGCGACGACCAGGACCGGGGCCGCGAGGAGGCGGGCCGCGTCGGCGAGGGTGGCGCCCTCGTCGTCGTAGTGCACGAGCAGCCCGCCCGCGCCCTCGATCAGGACCAGGTCGTGCGCGGCCGCCAGCTTCTGCGCCGCCTCGGCGACTTCGTGCGGACGGACCGGTGCCATGCCCGCCCGGCGCGCGGCGGTGTTCGGTGCCAACGGCTCGGGGAAGCGGGCGAGTTCGAGGGTGGTGATCCCGTCGCCCGCCAGCCGCGTCACCTCTTCGGCGTCGCCCGGCTCGCCGGGCGCCACCCCCGTCTGCGCGGGCTTGAGCACCGCGACACTGCGCCCCGCGGCGAGCGTGAGGGCGGCGACGGCGGCCGTCGTGACGGTCTTGCCGATCTCGGTGCCGGTTCCGGACACCACGATGACTGCCATCTGCGCTCAGCCCTCCTTCGCCGCCGCGCACACGGCGCGTCCGATCCGTGCCACGTCGTCGTCGCTCGTGATGAACGGCGGCATCGTGTAGATGAGGTCGCGGAACGGCCGCACCCACACCCCCTCGCGCGTCGCGGCACGGGTGGCCGCTGCCATGTCCACGTCGTGGTCGAGCTGGACGACGCCGATCGCGCCGAGCACGCGTACGTCCCGGACGCCCGGCAGTTCGGCCGCCTCGGCAAGGCTGCCGCGCAGGCCCGTCTCGATGCGCTTGACCTCGGTCTGCCAGTCCTGCCCGAGCAACAGCTCGATCGAGGCGCAGGCCACCGCGGCGGCCAGCGGATTGCCCATGAACGTCGGGCCGTGGGCAAGCACCGGCACCTCGCCCCGCGAGATGCCGTCCGCGACCCGCGGCGTGCACAGCGTGGCCGCCAGCGTCATATAACCGCCGGTCAGCGCCTTGCCCAGGCACATCACATCGGGCGTGACACCCGCGTGGTCCGCGCCGAACAGCGCGCCCGTACGACCGAACCCCGTGGCGATCTCGTCGAACACGAGCAGCACGTCATGCTCGTCGCAAGCCTCCCGCAGAACCCGCAGATAGGCAGGGGAGTGGAACCGCATGCCGCCCGCGCCCTGCACCACCGGCTCCACGATCACGCCGGCCAGCTCGTCGGCGTGGCGCCCGATCATCTCGCGCAGGTGGTCGGCGTACGCGTCGTCGTACGCCTCGTATCCCGCGGGCGGCGCGTCCGCGAACACCTGCTGGGGCAGCGCTCCCTGCCACAGCTCGTGCATGCCGCCCTCGGGGTCGCACACCGACATGGGCTGCCAGGTGTCCCCGTGGTAGCCGCCGCGCCAGGTCAGCATCCGGCGCTTCTCCGGGCGGCCGAGCGAGCGCCAGTGCTGCAGGCACATCTTGACCGCGACCTCGACCGACACCGAACCGGAGTCCGCGAGGAAGACATGCTCCAGGCCGTCTGGCGACATGTCGACAAGCTGCTTCGCCAGGCGGACGGCGGGCTCATGGGTGAGCCCGCCGAACATGACGTGGCTCATCCGGTCCAGCTGACCGCGCACCGCGTCGTTGAGCACGGGGTGGTTGTAGCCGTGGATCGCCGACCACCAGGACGACATGCCGTCGACCAACTCGTCCCCGCCGCCCGCGAGTCGCAGCCGTACGCCGCCGGCCGACTCGACGACCAGGGGCTCCTGGCGGCCGGGCATCGGGCCGTAGGGATGCCACACGTGGCGGCGGTCAAGGTCGAGCAGTTCGGGCACGGAGAGGGCGGAGAGGTCAGGCATTGGGCGCCAGATCCGTTCCCGCGCCCCGGCGGCGAACGGCCACCAGATCGGTGCGCACCTCGGACGTCTCGTCCTGCGCGGCCTCGGCCTGCGAGGGCACGGAGGAACCGGCGGGCTCCGACGAGCCGCACGGCCCGCAGCCGCCCCCGCCGTCCCCGTGCGAGCCGCAGCCGCCCCCGCCGCCCGCGTGCGACCCGCACCCCGCCGCCGCGATCGCGTCCGCGCGGTGCTCCGGCAGCGTCACCGTGCCGGCGCCCTCGACCTCGAAACCGGCGTCCGCGATCATGTCCAGGTCGGTCTTGCCTGCCTGGCCCTCGCTGGTCAGGTAGTCGCCCAGGAAGATGGAGTTGGCCAGGTGCAGGGCCAGGGGCTGCATCGAGCGCAGGTGCACCTCGCGGCCGCCCGCGATGCGCACCTCCACGTCGGGGCAGACGAAGCGGACCATCGCCAGGATGCGCAGGCAGCGCTGCGGGGTGAGGTTCCACTCCTTGGCCAGCGGGGTGCCCTCGAAGGGGATCAGGAAGTTGACGGGCACCGAGTCCGGGTCGAGGTCGCGCAGCGCATAGACCACGTCCACCAGGTCCTCATCCGTCTCGCCCATGCCGGCGATCAGACCCGAACAGGCGGAGAGGCCCGCGGCCTGCGCCTGCTGCACGGTGTCTACGCGGTCGGCGTACGTGTGGGTCGTGGTGATCTCGCCGTACGTCGCCTCGGACGTATTGAGATTGTGGTTGTAGGCGTCCGCGCCCGCCGTGCGCAGTTTGTCCGCCTGGCCCGCGGAGAGCAGTCCGAGGCACGCGCACACCTCGATGCCCTCGTTCTGGTCCTTGATCGCCTCGATGGTCTGCGAGACCCGGTCGACGTCACGGTCGGTGGGGCCGCGGCCGCTGGCCACCAGGCAGACCCGCTTGGCGCCGCCCGCCACCCCGGCCGCCGCGGCCTGCGATGCCTCGTCGGGCTTGAGCCACGTGTACTTGAGGATGCCTGCCGTCGAGCCCAGACGCTGGGAACAGTACGAGCAGTCCTCCGGGCAGAGACCCGACTTGAGGTTGACCAGATAGTTGAGTTTCACCCGCCGCCCGAACCACTGCCGCCGTACCTTCCCGGCCGCGGCAACCACGTCGAGCAGTTCGTCGTCGGAGGTGGCCAATACGGCCAGCGCTTCTTCGCGGGTCGGCAGCTCGCGCCGAAGCCCCTTGTCCACCAGCGTGTTCAGCAGATCCATGGCGCCGATCCTTACGTACGAGAGGCTCCCTTTCCAAGGAGACTTCGCACAACAGAAACGCTGAGAGGTGTGGGTATTGCCACATCCTGGCCCGGTGGCCGGACGGCTAGGGTCTGTGCACTGTCTACAAAACGGCCAGTCCTTACGACCCGGAGGAACCCCCATGGCGAGCTCGCCGTTCGACTGGATCGACGAGCAGGCGAGCCTGCGTGCACAGGCCGGACTCGTGCGCACCCTGCGCCCCCGCCCCGCCGACGCCGGGGGCCTCCTCGACCTGGCGAGCAACGATTACCTGGGCCTGGCCAGGCACCCCGGGATCATCGAGGGCGCGGCGGCGGCGGCCCGGCGCTGGGGCGGCGGGGCGACCGGTTCGCGTCTGGTGACGGGCACCACCGAACTGCACGCGGAACTCGAACGCGAACTCGCCGCGTTCTGCGGCTTCGAGGCCGCCCTGGTCTTTTCCTCCGGATATGCCGCGAATCTCGCCGCGGTCACGGCGCTGGCCCCGCACGGCTCGCTGATCGTCTCGGACGCGGGCAACCACGCCTCGCTGATCGACGGCTGCCGCCTCGCACGCGGCACGACGCAGGTGGTGCCGCACGCCGATCCCGAAGCGGTGCGCAAGACGCTGGACGGTCATCGGGGTCCGGCGGTCGTCGTGTCGGACACGGTCTTCTCGGTCGACGGCGACGCGGCTTCACTCACCGAACTCGCTTCCGTTTGTGCGGAGTCCGGTGCCGGTCTGATCGTCGACGACGCCCACGGTCTGGGGGTGCTCGGCGACGGCGGGCGTGGTGCCCCGCAGGCGGCCGGGCTCGCGGGCACCGCTCACACGGTGGCCACGGTCACCCTGTCGAAGTCCTTCGGCAGCCAGGGCGGCGCGGTCCTCGGCCCCGCCGAGGTCATCGACCATCTGGTCAACGCGGCCCGCACCTTCATCTTCGACACGGGGCTCGCGCCTGCCGCCGCGGGTGCGGCACTTGCGGCGCTGCGGCTGCTGCGCAGGGAGCCCGAGCGCGCCGCCCGGGCTCGCGCGCTCGCAGCCGAGCTGCATGAACGCCTTACGGCAGAGGGTCTTTCGGCGGTACGTCCCGACGCCGCCGTCGTCTCCGTGCGGGCGCCGTCGCCCGAGGCGGCCGTGCGATGGGCGGCCGACTGCAGGGGCGCGGGCCTGGCCGTCGGCTGCTTCCGTCCGCCGTCGGTGCCCGACGGCATCTCGCGGTTGCGGCTGACCGCCCGTGCGGATCTCACCGACGCTCAGATCGCCGATGCCGTACGAGTGATCAGCCGCACCGCGCCATGGTAGTCAGCGAAGGCCGTTGACGAAGGCCTCCCAGGTGGCGGACGAGAAGAGCAGGGCGGGCCCTGCGGTGTTCTTCGAATCGCGCACGGCGAGCAGCCCCTGCTTCGGCCCTGAAGCGAGCGAGGCTGTCTCCACGCAGTTGTTCATTCCGTTGCTGCGACTGCTGCGGTGCCACTGAGCGCCGTGCAGAGAGGTGCTGGAAGGTACGTGCCGAGGGAGTGCAGTCATGGTGCCCCCTTACGCGCCGTCACGTATCCCGGCGATGTGGTCCGTTGATTCCTCGGGTGAAAGTGCCTTTGCCTGAAGGGAGTTGAAGGCATCCGTGTACGACCGGAGGTCCTCTCTCCGTTCGAGGTAGAGGCTACTCGTCAAGTGGTCGAGAACAACCACATCCAGATCAGAAATGTTCGGAAACGAAAAAATAACGAAAGAACCGATGAGGCCCACATGCTCGCCTGCGGCGAACGGCAGCACCTGAAGCCGCACGTGGGGGAGTTGTGCGGCCTCCAGTAACCGTTTCAACTGACCGTCGAGCACCTCGCTGCCGCCCACCTGCCGGTGCAGCACCGATTCGTCCAGGATTACGCTCAGCCGCAGCGGCGGGGCCGCGCGCAGCACGTCCTGGCGGGCCAGACGCACTTCGACCAGCGCGTTCACCTGCTCGTCCGGCAGTCCGTCGAGTGCCGCACGCGTCACCGCACGCGCGTAGTCCGGGGTCTGCAGCAGACCGGGAACGACCGTGGTCTCAAGGGTGCGGACCCGGCAGGCCTGCGACTCCAGGCTGATGAAGTCGCGGTAGGCGGGCGGCAGCAGGTCGCGGTAGGCGTGCCACCAGTGGCCGCGCCCGCTGTCCTCCTCCGAGCCCGCCAACGCGACCAGCAACTGGCGCAGATGGGGGTCCTTCGCCTCGTACGCCTCCAGCAGCAGGCGTACGTCGGCGGCCTTGGCCCCGCTACGCCCCGTCTCGATCCGGCTGACCTTCGACTGATGCCAGCCGACCCGGTCCGCCGCCTGGCCACTGGTGAGCCCGGCCTGCGTGCGCAGCGCTCGAAGCTCGGCACCGAGTTTCCGGCGGCGCACCGCGGGACCGTACCGCATGTCCGTCTCCTTCCCGACGGAGCCTCTTCCCCGGCCTCCGCCGGCCGCTCACCGGCGACAGTAGAGGAAGCGTCGGCCCCGCGCCCAAATACGGTCTTCCGTAGCAGAGTTCACCGCTTCGAGCGACAGATATATGCACATCTTGATGGATGACCACCTGTGAGGGGCCCGGGAGTGGCAGGCTGGCGCGAAGCACCATTCCGGGACTGTCCTCGTGCCTTCCGCTACGAGTCGGAGCCGAGCCCCGGTGGGAAAGGGACACGTCGCCATGGCCGACCTTCAGGAAGCATCCGTCACCCTGCCGAGCGATCCTGCCTCGGTCTCCGCGGCCCGGAAGTACGTCTCGAACGTCCTCGCGGAATGGGGTCTGCCGGACGACACGGAAGTGGCCGACACGATCCGGCTCATCGTCTCCGAACTCGCCACGAACGCCGTCCAGCACACCCGCGGCCAGTCGCCCACCTTCACGGTGGACATCGAACTGGACCGCGAGGAACAACTGCGCATCGGTGTCACCGACAGCCACCCCCGCTACCCCAAGCGGCTGCCCGCCGCCGTCCAGCAGGACAACGGCCGCGGCCTGGTGATCATCCGCTGGCTGACCATGGAGTGCGGCGGCCGTCTCTCGGTCACGCCCACCCCCGAGGGCGGCAAGACGGTCTGGATCGCGCTGCCGTGGACCGCGCAGGTCCGCGGCGACGCGGCGACCCCGGCCTGGCCCTCAACCCGCTGAGCGCCCGAAGGCGCCCCTGAGCAGCGCCCGGAAGGTGTCCGCCGCGGGATGCGACTCGTCGGTGCGGTGGACGACCGAGATCGTACGGCGCAGATTCCCCGGCTCAAGCGCCCGCACCCCCACCGGCATCACCGCGGTCCGCGCGACCATCTCCGGTACGACGGCGATGCCGAGGCCGGAGCTGACCAGCGCGCACACCAGGGCGTAGTTCGGGGTCTCCACCAGGACCGAGGGCGTCGCTCCGGCCGCCACGAGCGCGGACTCCACGGCCCGGCGGGGCCGATGCGCCGGCGCCATGCTGATCAGCGGGTGACCGGCGAGCTCGCTCAGGGGCAGCCGTGCCGGGGCGCTGGCGAGCGCGTGGCCGGGCGAGGTCACCAGGACCAGTTCCTCGACCAGGACCGGCTCCGCGGTCACGGACGCGGGCAGCGGCACCGGTTCCATCGGCTCGTACGTGTGCGTGAGGGCCAGATCGACCTCGCCCGCCGCCACGGCCGCGACGCCGAGCGGCGGTTCATAGCCCCGTACCGTCAGATCGATGTCCGGATGGGCGCGGCGGAACGCGGTCAGCGCGGGCGGCACCAGATGGATCCCGGCGCTGGTGAAGGTGCCCACGCTCAGCCTGCCGCCGGACAGCCCCGCGAGCCGGGCCAGTTCGTGCCGGGCCTGCTCCATCTCGTCCAGGACCCGGCGCGCCCGGGCGAGCAGCAACTCGCCAGCGCCGGTGAGACGTGCCCCGCGGTGATGCCGTACCAGAAGTGCGGTGCCCGCCTCGCGTTCGAGCTTGGCCAGCTGCTGGGAGAGGGCGGGCACGGTGTAGCCGAGGCGCTCGGCGGCACGGGTGATCGACCCGGCCTCGGAGACCGCCACCAGTGCGGCCAGCCGTGTCGGGTCGTACATGGTCTCTCCCGGTGCAGGGGGCCGACGGGCGGTGGGACCGCGTGGCGCTGTCCGTCGGCGTGGGGCTAAACGCCTGCTTTAGGCAGAGTCAGGATATTGCACATACCTGCTGAAGGCAGAAGAACGGCAGGCTGGGTGCCATGGACGCAGAACTGGTCGCCTTCACCGGGGTCGCCGCGGGCATGGTCGCCATACCGGGCGCCGATTTCGCGGTGGTGGTGCGCAACGCGCTGGCCTCCCGCCGCGCCGGAGTCGTCTGCGCCGTCGGTGTCGCGGGCGGGCTCGTGCTGCACACGGCGCTCGCGGTGGCCGGGGTCGCGGCGGTCCTCGCGGCGGTGCCCACGCTCTTTCGGGCGCTGCAGATCGCGGGCGGGGCCTACGTGCTCCATCTCGGCTACCGGGCGCTGCGGTCGGCGGCGCGTCCGCTCCGGGACTTCGCCGCCACACACGGCGGGGGCGGCGAGCCGACGGCGGTCGGGGGCAGCCTGCGGCAGGGCTTTCTGACCAACGCCCTCAACCCCAAGGCGCCCATCACCTTCCTCAGCGTGCTGCCCCAGTTCGTGCCCGCGGGCAGCCCCGCGATGCCAAGGACCCTGCTGCTGGCGTCCATCATCGTGGCCCTGGCCCTGGTGTGGTTCCCGGTCGTCGCGCTCCTGGTGGACCGCCTCGGCCGGCGGCTGCGCAAACCGCGCGTGGCCCGCGCCATCGAGGGCGGCACCGGGGTCGTGCTCAGCGCGCTCGGCCTGGTGCTCCTCACCGAGGCGCTGCTCGGCTGACATCGTCCGGCGTGGCCTATTCGCTGTCCCTGTCCGCCGCGCGACGCACCAGGAGCGGGAGCAGGCCCCACAGGCCCGCGCACACCACCAGCGTGCCCGCGCTCGCGATGATCCCGCCGGTCCTGCCCACCGCCACGTCGACGACCAGGAGCACGGCACCGGCGACCGCGAACACCAGGACCACCAGGCCGAACCCGGCGAGGCGGGACGAGACCCGCACGATCCGCGGTTTGGCCTGCCGCCCGAACAGTGACCTGTGCACGGCGGCCGGTGCCGTGAACAGCGCCGCGGCGAGGACGGCGAGCAGCAGCGTGCTGACGTACGTGGCGCGCTGCACCGTGTCGAGCGACGGGAAGCGCTCGGTGAAGGCGAGCGTCAACAGGAACGCGAAGAGGATCTGCACCCCGGCCTGTGTGACGCGCAGCTCCTGGAGGATCTCCGAGAAGTTGCGGTCGGCGCGTTCGAAGGTCGTCTCGTTGCGCGACGGCTCGCCCGCAGCGGTGGAGCTGTTGTTTTCGGCCATGGCGCACGAGTATCCGCGTCGACGCTCTCCACGCCTGACGGACGCGCCGGTCAAAACGCCCGACGGGGGCCGGTCGAGCGGTGGCGGTGAGGCCGCCACCGTCCGACAGCCGTAGATCGGTGACGGGTGATCAGCGCACCCTGCCGTACCAGACGCTCTTGGTCCAGATCTTCTCGAGCCGCACCACGGTGTTCGACTTCGGGGCGTGCCAGATCCGGCCCTTACCGGCGTAGATGCCGACGTGGTACACGTTCCGGCCGGAGTGGAAGAAGACCAGGTCGCCGCGTTCGCGCTTGGACGCGGAGATGTGACGGGTCTTGTTGTACTGCTGTGCGGCGGTGCGTGGCAGCTTCTTGCCCGCGCGCTTGAACGAGTAGAGGGTCAGGCCCGAGCAGTCGAACCGATGTGGACCCGTCGACCCGTAGCGGTACGGAGAGCCCTTCTTCGAGGCAGCGATCTTGAGCGCTTTGGTCGCGTGCGTCGCGGCCTCGGCCTCCGACGTGAGTCCCGGAGCCGCCAGCGTGCCGCCTACGACGGCGAGCGTGAGGGCGGATACCGAACCGGCCCTGGTGAGCAGCGACGGAACATGATTCAGCGCAGTCATGCGCAACCCTTCGTCAGCCGCCTGTGAAGGATGACCTGTCGGATTCGGGCTGGCGAAGTTGCCCGGCCGCGATGTGCGGCTTCACCCCAAGGGTCGGCGTCCGGACCTTCCGGACCGACCCGTCATGCCTGGGTCCTCCACTCCTGCCGATGCACCGATGTCGACCGGTCATCCGGGCGGCGGCAGGACTCGGCGTCCGCCCGGATCGCCCCGCCGCTGTGGCGGGGGCTTGTCGTCGGAAGGGATCTTGACCCGCCAAGTGGTCAAATTCCGAGCCGAAACGGCGTTTTGTGAACCTCCTCACGACTGAACCGTTCGGGTGGACAGGGTCGGATCCGGGATCGGACCAAGGGGTCCGAGCATCGTTCGACCAGCACCGGAACGAAGAATTCCGGCCCACGCGTACGCATCTGACGCAACCGAAGACGGCTCGAAAGACTACGAATGTCTACGCCGAACGAGGTAGCCCGTTTGGTTCGTTTGGAATCGGGTCCGGACGGTTCGGGGGTCAGGGCCGTGGTGACGGGGGCTCAGGACGCCTGCGGAGGCGGCACGGTGACCCGCCCGGCTCGCCGCTCCCCGTCAAGCACGCGCAGCGCCCTGGCCAGCGTCGGCGCGTGCACGGCGCTCTCGCCGCGCTGGTGCATGAGCGTCAGCGCGTCCCGCAGGGCTGTCGCGCTGCCGACCAGGGCCTGGGCGGCGCGCAGTCCGCCATAGGTGTCCGATGCGCGGGCGGGGTTGATCCGGCCCACCAGGTCGACCACTTCGAGATACCGGTCGATTAACTCGCCCTCGGCGCGGGTGAGTGCGGGCAACGGGGGGAGTTCGGGCGGCAGCACCGGCGGTTCACCCCGCTTCCGGGGTGTTGGGACGCGGGGCGTCGAGGTGCGGGGTGTCGAGGGATGACTTGCGGTTCGCGATGATCCGGTCCACCAGGCCGTACTCGACGGCCTCGGGGGCGCTGAGGATCTTGTCGCGCTCGATGTCGGCGGCGACGCGCTGGGGGCTCCGGCCCGTGTGCCGGACGAGCAGCTCTGCCAACTGCGTTCGGGTGCGCAGGAGTTCGTCGGCCTGAATCGCCAGATCGGTCGTCTGGCCGTGGATCGGCTCGGCGAGCGACGGCTGATGGATCAGCACCCGGGCACCGGGCAGCGCGCACCGCTTGCCGGGGGTGCCCGCGGCCAGCAGGACGGCGGCCGCCGAAGCTGCCTGGCCCAGGCAGACCGTCTCCACGTCGCAGGTGACGAACTGGATCGTGTCGTAGATCGCCGTCATGGCGCTGAACGAGCCGCCGGGGGAGTTGATGTAGAGCGAGATGTCGCGGTCGGGCGCCAGGTATTCGAGGTGCATGAACTGCGCCATCACGTCGTTGGCCGAGGTGGCGTCGATCGGCGTGCCGAGGAAGACGATGCGCTCCTCGAGCAGCTTCGAGTACGGATCGAGGGTCCGCTGCCCCGTGCTGGTGCGTTCGGTGAACTCGGGCAGGACATAGCGGGCGAAGGGTCGGTTCATGGCACGTCTCTCCTCTGCCGGGGGCGGCTGCTCCCCGAGGGTTCCTGTAAAAAATGTACAGGACGTACGTAACGTCGTCGGGAGGAGCGTGTTCGGGTGATCGGCCGGAGTCAACAGATGCGCCGCGTTTCAGCCGCCCGCTGAAAGCCAGGGGCGCGGCGTGCGGGGCCGGGTGGCGGGAGCGGCGGCGTGGGCATACTCCGGCTCGTCGCGAACCCGTCGCGAACCCGTCGCGAACCGTCGCGAACCGTCGCGAACTCGGCGTCCGGTTGGCCGTCCGTCGGCTGCCAGGTGTTCGCGTCGGTTGTCAGTTGTCAGCAGTCAGTCGCCCCGAGCCGAAAGCCCCGCATGAATCCTGAAGCCCACCAGGCCCCCGCCGCCCACCAAGCCCCCGGCACCCGTCAGATCTCCGACGGCGCCGAGCTCGTCCACCTCACCGCCCGTGAACTCGCCGCAGGGATCCGCGCCCGCGAGCTGTCGGCGCGCGAGGTCGTCCAGGCGCACCTGGACCGGATCGAGCAGGTCAACGGCGACGTGAACGCCGTGGTGACCCTCGTGGCCGAGCGCGCGCTCGACGAGGCGCGCGCCGCCGACGAACAGGCGGTGCGCGGCGCATCGCTGGGCCCGCTGCACGGGCTGCCCGTCGCCCACAAGGACACGCACGACACCCGCGGCATCCGCACCACCTACGGGACGCCGCTCCTGGCCGACAACGTCCCTGACCGCGACGAACTGATCGTCGAGCGGATCCGCGGCGCCGGGGCGATCACCATCGGCAAGACCAACGTGCCCGAGTTCGCGGCCGGTTCGCACACCGTCAACCCGGTCTTCGGCGCCACCCGCAACCCCTACGACCTCCGGCGATCGGCGGGCGGCAGCAGCGGGGGAGCCGCGGCCGCGCTCGCCTGCGGCATGCATCCCCTGGCCGACGGCAGCGACATGGGCGGTTCACTGCGCAACCCCGCGTCGTTCTGCAACGTGGTGGGCCTGCGCCCCTCGCCGGGGCGGGTGCCGACTTGGCCGGACGCCACCCCCTGGTCGACGATGGCCGTGCAGGGGCCGATGGCGCGGACCGTCGCCGACGCGGCCCTGCTACTCTCCGTCGTCGCCGGTCCCGACCCGCGCTCGCCGATCTCCCTGGAGACGCCGGGGAGCGCGTTCGCCGGATCGCTGGAGCGGGATCTGACGGGGCTGCGGATCGCCTGGTCGCCGGACCTGGGAGGGGCGGTCCCGGTCGACCGCGAGGTCACCGACGTGCTCACGCCCGCCGTCACGGTCTTCGCGGACCTCGGGTGCACGGTCGAGGAGGCGTGCCCCGACCTCTCCGGCGCCGACGAGGTGTTCCGGACCTTCCGTGCCTGGCAGTTCCATCTCGCGCTCGGTGCGCTCGCGGAGACCGCGGCCGACCGGATCAAGCCCAGCCTGGTGCGGAACGTACAACAGGGGCGCACGCTCACCGGTATCGACCTGGAGCGCGCCACCGTGCTGCACGGCGAACTGTTCCACCGGGTGCGGGAGTTCTTCGAGCGGTACGACGCCCTGATCCTGCCGACCAGTCAAGTCGTACCGTTTCCTGCCGAACAGGAATATCCGGACACGGTCGGCGGAGTGGCGATGACCGACTACCTGGAGTGGATGCGCTCGGCGTACCTGGTGTCCGCGACCGGCAGTCCGGCGCTCTCCGTGCCCGCCGGGTTCACCCCGGCAGGGCTGCCGGTCGGGCTGCAGATCGTGGGGCCGCATCGTGCGGATCTACGGGTTCTGCAGATCGGTCACGCCTTCGAACAAGCCACCCGGCACGGCGAGCGGAGGCCGGGGCCCGGCGTTACGCGTCCGGGCGGCCGGGTACTCGGGCGCCATGAATCACTTGGAGCATCTGGACAAGAACCTCGTCGATGAACTGACGCGTGCCGCCCGCGAGGCCGTACGCGACGAACTGCGCCACGAACTGAGGGAGCAGACGAGAAAACAGCGGCGCAAGGCCGCGCTGTACGCGGGGGCGGGCGCCGCCGGCCTCTACGCGGGCGCCGCGCTCGCGCTCGCCATCGGCCTCGTGATCGCCCTTGGCCTGCCCGACTGGGCGGCCGCGCTGATCACCGCGGTGGTACTCGGTGTTGTGGCCCATCTGCTGCGTGACGCGGCCCGCCCTTCCGCGGCCCGCCCAACCCCTGACACGCCTTCCGCGGCTCCCGCGCCCGGGGCCCCGCCGGTGGCGGCCCCCGAGCGCCCGGTGACGCCGCCGACCGTGGACGCGACGCGTCCCGGCGGTGTGGACCCCGATGTGCCGCACCGCCCCGGCCGATGAGCGAAGCCGCCTCGATGTGGATGTTTGGCCAACGGATTACGGGCCACTCGTGAAGAAGAGGTGGCCATATTGAACACATCGTCAGATCCAGCGAAGAGGCGGACGAGTTCACAGCGCTCGAACTCGAACGCAAATGCAAGCGCGAAATCAAGCGCGAAATCAAGCGCGAACTCGAACCCGAACTCGAAGAATTCAACCGAACACGCGGAAAGTGCGGAAAGCACGGAAAGCGCGGAAAGCAGCAGGGCGAAGCGCCGTCCGGGCCCCATGGAGGTGTTGCGCACGGCGCGCACCCAGCTCGCCGAGCTCACCGGCATGACCACCGAGTCCGTGTCGTCCTTCGAACAGACCGAAGAGGGCTGGACGTTGGAGATCGAGGTCCTGGAACTCACCAGGGTGCCGGACACGATGAGTCTCCTCGCGAGCTATCAGGTGCAGTGCGACCCGCAGGGCGAACTCATGGGCTACCGGCGTGTCCGCCGCTACGAACGCGGCCGCGCCGACTCCCAAAAGGGCGGCGGCCGATAGAGCGGCGGCCGATGGAGCCGTTGAGCGCAAATCCTGTGCGCGGGATTCCGCAGTTCTTTCCACAGACTTCACAGACAAGGAGGGCCGGTCGGCATGACCGTAGTTCCTGCACAACAGTCCGGCGGCTCGGGCGGCTCCAGTGGCCTGTATGACGTACTGGAGCTCGTCCTTGACCGCGGCCTCGTCATCGACGCCTTCGTGCGTGTATCGCTCGTCGGCATCGAGATCCTGAAGATCGATGTGCGTGTGGTCGTCGCCAGCGTCGACACCTATCTGCGCTTCGCCGAGGCGTGCAACCGCCTCGACCTGGAGTCGGGCCCGCACAAGGACCCCGGGCTCCCCGACCTGGTCGGCGAAATAACCGAATCCGGTGCGCGCGGCAAGTCCAAGGGCGCCCTGTCCGGTGCCGCCGAGACCATCTCCGACGCGTTCAAGCAGTCCCGTGAAGAGGGCCAGTCCGAGTCCCGTCCGCGCGCACGCAAGAGCACGTCCGCGCGCAGGAAGGAGGAGCAGGAATGAGCACGTACGTCTATGGCATCACCGCGAGCTCTCACGCTCCGCTCCCCGAAGGTATGGAAGGCGTGGGAAAGCCGGCGCGCCCCGTACGCATCCTCAAGGAAGGCGACCTGGCGGCCATCGTCAGTGACGCGCCCGAGGGGCTGCGCCCCAAGCGCAATGACCTCCTCGCCCACCAGAACGTACTGAACGAGGCGGGCGCCGAAGGGCCGGTCCTTCCCATGCGGTTCGGCAACGTCGCCCCCGACGACGAGTCCGTCACGAGCGTGCTCGCGGAACGCGCCGAGCACTACCGCGAACGGCTCACCACGCTGGCGGGCAAGGTCGAGTACAACGTCAAGGCCAGCCACGACGAGCAGGCCGCCCTGCACCGCGTGATGGCGGACAACCCGGAGGTGCAGGCCCTCGCCGAAGCCAACCGGCAGGCGGGCGGCGGCAGTTACGAACAGAAGCTGCAGCTCGGCGAGATGGTGGTGGCAGCCCTGCAGGGCCGGGAGGCCGAGGACGCGGTGGAACTTCACCACATCCTGGAGCCGACGGCGCACGCCGTCAGCGTGGGCCCGGAGTCCACGGGATGGCTGGCCAACCTGTCGCTCCTGGTGGAGCGCGATGCGGCCGGGGCATTCCTCGACGCCGTCGAGGAAGCCCGCAAGAGCCACCCGCACATCGAGCTGCGCGTCAACGGCCCGCTGCCGCCCTACAGCTTCGTCGAGCCAGGGCCCTCCGAGCCCGCGGGCGCCACGCCGGAGGCCACGGGCTCGCACATCGGGCAGGAGTAAGCGCCATGGGACTGATCGGCGAAGTGCTGATGCTGCCGTTCGCACCCGTGCGCGGCAGCCTCTGGGCGGTGAACCAGGTACTCGCCGAGGCCGAGCGCCTCTACTACGACCCGGCCACCGTCCGCGCCGAACTCGCCCAGCTCGAGCAGCAGCTCGAGGCGGGCGAGCTCAGCGAGGAGGAATTCGACCGCCAGGAGGACGAGTTGCTCGACCGCCTGGAAATAGGCCTGCACTCCGGTGCGGGACCCGACAACGGGACCACACGATGAATCGACTTGGCATGGGCCTCGCCGTAGGGGCCGGATACGTTCTAGGACGTACGAAGAAGATGAAATTGGCGTTCGCCGTCGGCACCATGGTGGCCGGCAAGCGGATGAACCTGAGCCCGCGCGCCATCGGCGACCTGCTCTCCCAGCAGCTGCAGAACAACCCGCAGTTCAAGGAGATCGGCGATCAGCTGCGCGGTGACCTCCGCGGAGTCGGCAAGGCCGCCACCGGCGCGCTGCTGGAGCGGCAGGTGTCGGGTCTCGCCGACCGGCTGCACGGACGTACGGCCGATGTGCGCGACCAACTCGCGGGCGTGACACCGGACATACCGGGCCGCGGCAGCAAGGACGAGGCGGACGACTCGGACGGCTCGGAGCGCTCGGACGAGGAGTACGCGGAGTACGACGACGACCGGGACGACCGGGACGGCGATGAGTCCGCCGAGGCGGAGTCGGAGCCGGAGCCCGAGGAGAAGCCCCGGCCCAGGAAGAGGGCTCCCGAGCGCAAGCCCGCCCCCAAGAAGGCGGCGGCCAAGAAGAGCCCCGCGAGGAAGCCGGCGCCACAGAAGTCGGCGCAGAAGAGCCCTGCGAAGAAGACGGCGAAGAAGGCGCCCGCCAGGGCCGCGGCGAAGACGTCCGCGCGCCGCACCACGGGAGCCCGGTTGCCGAAGGAGGGCGGTCGTGATGAGTGACACCCTGAAGTCCGCGAAGGACGGGGCGAAGGAGAATCCGCTCAGCAGCCTCGCCCAGAGCGAGGCCGCCGACCGGCTCAAGTCAGAGGTCCAGGACTACCTCGGGGCCCAGGCCCAGCGGCTCCTGACCGGAGTGGGCCACAAGCTCGGCCAGACGACGAACAAGCTGAACGACATCGCCGAGGGCAACAGCCCGGGCTTCGCCAAGCTGGCTCTCGACGGCGGCCGCAAGATGGCCGAGGGCAAGGGGCCGTTGCGCTCCGCCATCGAGGTCGGTGCGGGCCGGGCCAAGGACAACGTGGTCGGCGCCTTCAAGAACCTGACTGGCGGCAAGGGCCGCAAGAAGGGCGGGGCCGGCAAGAAGCCCACGGTCATCATGGAGTTCATCGACGTCGGCGTGCCGCTGCGCACGGCGTACGACCAGTGGACCCAGTACCAGGACTTCAGCACCTTCGCCAAGGGCGTCAAGAGCGCGAACCGTGCCGACGACACCACGTCCGACTGGCAGGCCAAGATCTTCTGGTCCAACCGGAGCTGGAAGGCCCACACCACCGAGCAGGTGGCGGACGACCGGATCGCCTGGACCTCGGAGGGCGCGAAGGGCACGACGAAGGGCGTCGTCAGCTTCCACTCCCTTGCGGAGAACCTGACGCGGGTCCTGCTGGTTCTGGAGTACTACCCGAAGGGTCTCTTCGAGAAGACCGGCAACATCTGGCGCGCCCAGGGCCGTCGGGCCCGGCTCGACCTGAAGAACTTCTCGCGGTTCATCACCATCAAGGGCGAGGCGGAGGACGGCTGGCGCGGTGAGATCCGCGACGGCGAGGTCGTCCGCAGTCACGAGGACGCCCTCGAAGAGGAGCAGAGCGAGGAGCAGGAGGGCGAAGCGCAGGACGTCGCCGAGGACGAGTACGAGGGCGACGAGGAGGAGCAGCCCGAAGGGTCCTACGAGGACGACGAGCAAGAAGAGCACGAGGACGAGGAACAGCCCGAGGACTCCTACGAGGAAGAGGAAGACGAGGGCGAGGGCGAGGGCGACGAGGAGCAGCCCGAGGACTCCTACGAAGACGAGGAAGAGGAGGACGAGGGCGAGGAAGAGGCCAAGTACGACGAGGACGAGGCCGAGGACGAAGAGGACGCCAAGTACGACGAAGAGCCCGCGGCGAGCGGGAGTCGCCGATGACGATGCCCAGCCGGATGCCCGAACCGTACGGGCAGGGCGGCGGTGCGAACCTCGCCGACATCCTGGAGCGTGTGCTCGACAAGGGTGTCGTGATCGCCGGGGACATCCGGATCAACCTGCTCGACATAGAACTCCTGACCATCAAGCTGCGCCTGATCGTCGCCTCCGTCGACAAGGCGAAGGAGATGGGGATCGACTGGTGGGAGGACGACCCCGCACTGTCCTCCGGCGCGCGTCGCAATGAACTGGCCCGTGAGAACGCCGAGTTGCGGGCTCAGGTCGCCGAGCTGGAGCAAGGCACCGCGGAGCGGCGCACGGTGGAGCGAGGCAAGAGCGAGCAGAGCGGGACAGCGCGCGGCAAGGCCAAGCAGAGCAAGGCGGAGGAAAGCACATGAGCGGACTGCGGTACGTCTACGCCATCTGCCGCCCCTTCGACGCGGCGCTCCAGGCGCAGGTGACCGGGGTGGACGGCGCGCCCCCCGGTCAGCTGTCGCACCACGGCCTGATCGCCGTGGTCGGCACGGTGCCGGAGCAGGACTTCGCCGAGGAGCCGCTCAAGCGCCATCTGGAGGACCTGGACTGGCTGAGCGAGACGGCGCGCGCCCACCAGGCCGTGATCGACGCGCTCACCGCGGTCACCACACCGCTGCCGCTGCGGCTCGCCACGGTCTTCCGGGACGACGCGGGCGTGCGCGCGATGATGGAGGAGCGTGAGAACTCCCTGCGGCGGACGCTCGACCGGCTCGACGGCCGGGTGGAATGGGGCGTGAAGATCCATGCCGAGGCGGAGGCCGCGCGCCCGGCGCAGGAGCCGGGGAAGCCCGCGAGCGGCAGGGACTACTTGCGCCAGCGGCGACAGCGCAACCGGGCCCACGAAGAGATGTGGGAGAGCGCCGAGAAGTTCGCGCAACGGCTGCACGGCATGCTCTGCGAATACGCGGAGGACGCACGGCTGCACGCGCCCCAGAACTCCGCGCTCTCCCGGGAATCGGGCCGCAATGTACTCAACGCGTCCTATCTGGTGCCGCGTTCGGAGTCCGAGGCCTTCGCCGAACTGGTGGAAGGCGTGAAGGCCGATGAGGCGGGCCTGCGCGTGGACCTCACCGGGCCGTGGGCCGCGTACTCCTTCGCGGGCCTGGAGGCCGACGCCGACGACGCCGCGGACGGTGCGGCGGGAGAGGCGGGACTGTGACAGTCGTCGAACGCAGGGAGGTCGCCCTGGTCGACCTGCTCGACCGGTTGCTCGCGGGCGGGGTCGTCATCTCCGGCGACCTCACCCTGCGCATCGCAGACGTCGATCTCGTCCGTATCGACCTGAACGCACTGATCAGCTCGGTGAACGAGCAAGTTCCCTCCCCCTTCGAGGAGTTCCTGTGAGTGAGCGGACGACGGGGAATAACCGGCTCGAACTCGAACCGGACACGGTGGAACGCGACCTGATCAAACTCGTCCTGACGGTCGTGGAGCTGCTGCGTCAGCTCATGGAGCGGCAGGCCGTGCGCCGGTTCGACACCGGGGAGCTCGACGAGGACCAGGAGGAGCGGATCGGTCTCACGCTCATGCTCCTCGACGACCGCATGGCCGAACTGCGCAATCGGTACGGCCTGCGGCCCGAGGACCTGAACCTGGACCTCGGGCCGCTGGGATCGCTGCTTCCACGGGACTAGCCGGCTCCGCCGGTGTCGCGGTTCGGTGGCTCTGTTCGGCTGCTCTGATCAGAGCGGGTGACTGCTCGCTGGTCTGATGGGTACTCAGAGTCACATGCGAATGAGTGTGATGGATGTGGGAGCGAACGCGGTCCGGCTTGTTGTCGTGGACGCCGAGGACGGTGTGCCCTTGCCGGTCCACACCGCCAAGTGGAAGGTGAGACTCTCCGAGCAGGTCGGGCCGAGCGGGATGATCCCCGAAGAGTCCATGGGTCAGCTCGTGTCGGCGGTCTCCGCTGCCGCCGCGACCGCCCGGCGGTGGGGCTCGGCCGAGCCGCTGGCCTTCGCGACGACGGTCGTACGCAGCGCGCCCAACCGCCTCGACGTACTGCGGACGATCGACGAGGAGACCGGCGTACGGCTGTGCACGCTGCCCGGCGAGGTGGAGGCCGAACTCACCTTCCTGGGGGCCCGAAGATGGATGGGCTGGCGGGCCGGGCCTCTCGCGCTGTTCGACATCGGCGGCGGCTCGCTCGAAGTGGCCTTCGGGCGTGGCCGGCTGCCGGACTACGTGGCCTCGCTGCCCCTCGGCGCACGCCGGTTGACCCGGGAGTTCTTCGACGGCGAGGATCCGCCGAGCGAGCAGAGCGTCAAGGAGCTGCGGCGCAAGGTGCGCCACCAGCTGCGGGACGTCGCCGCGCGGATCCGCTGGGAGGGACCGCGCACCGCGGTGGCGACGTCACGGACGTTCCAGCAGCTGGCGCGGCTCGGGGGCGCGGCCCCCGGACGCCACGGTCCCTTCATGACGCGGCAGCTGACCCGCGCGGAACTGCGCGACTGCCGCGACCGGCTCGCCGCACTGCCGGCGTCCGAACGTGCCCGGCTGCCGGGGGTGTCGGCGCCGCGGGCCGTGCAGAGCCTGGCCGGAGCGATCGTGGGGCATACGGCGATGAAGCTGACGGGCGTCAAGACGGTCACCATCTGCCCCTGGGCCATCCGTGAGGGCGTGCTCCTTCGGCACATGGAGGACGGCGGGGCGTGGTGGGCGGAGGTCAGCGGACGGGAGAGGCTGACACAGCCCGTGGTGCAGCCGATGGCGCTGCGGGTCGCGGCTCTGCAGAACTGAGAGCGCTGCGCCGCGGTACTGCGCCGCGGTACTGCGCCGAGGCACTGAGCCGCGGCCCGTCGGTCGCTTCGGGCTCATCCCTCGTCGGCGCCGGACGGAGCCGGCGGCGTCTGGAGGCGGGCGACCGTCGCGGCCAGTTGCCGTCGGAAAGGCGGCGGGATCTCTCCGCCCGTGACGGCACTGACCAGGTCGTCGGCCACGGCGTGCAGTTTGGTGTTGGTGTTCTGGGAGACCGAGACCAGGACGCTCCAGGCGTCCTCGGCGTTCAGGCCGAAGGAGGCCATCAGGACGCCGCGCGCCATGTCGATGACTGGTCGCGTCCGCATGGCCCGCCGCAGCTGGAGGAGTTCGTCGTCCGGGGCCTGCTCGGCCCGGGCGTGCGGGTTCTGCTCGTCGTCGATGTCCGAGGTGTTCGAGGTGTCCGGGGTGTCCGCACCGTACGCACTGTCGGCACTGGTCGGCGTGCCCGGCCGGGCACCGGTGCGGGGCGCCTCGACGGGCAGCAGCGCGCGCAGGTTCTCGGCCGGCGAGCCGGGGGACGCGGTGGGGGCGGCTTCGCTGTCCTCCGCGAGCTGCGCAGGAAGTGCACGTTCTGTCATGGCGGCCACTCCGTAGGCATCCGTGCGTCATCACCTCACTCAGCGTCGGGCCGACAAGGCTCACCCGTCAAGAGATACCGGAAACGTTGTTCGTCCTTTTGAATGCGTGAATCAAACGCCCTATCGTGGGGTGATGGGTGCAGTACCTGAACCACACAGCGGTTGGACGTTCCTCACCAACCACGCCCGCGTGCTGGCCGCGATCGCCGACGACCCCGCCACCCGCATCCGGGACATCGCCGCGCGCTGCCGCCTCACCGAGCGTGCCGTACAGAAGATCGTTTCCGATCTGGAGGGGGGCGGGTATCTGTCTCACACGCGCCAGGGCAGGTCCAACACGTACCGCATCGAAGCGGGCACCATCCTGCGCCACCCCGCCGACTCGGGACTCGCGGTGGCGGAACTGCTGACGCTCCTGGCCCAGCACGACGTCGAACGCGGTGATACGCCCCGGCGGTTGCAGGAGGCGCCACGCGCCCGCGATCAGGAAGCCGGCGCGTGACATGACCGGGTGCCTGGCGCCGCAGTGCCGACTGTTCCCCCTCTGACCTGCGGCGTATCCGTTTCGCGCGTGCCGGATGGCCGTGCGGGGCGGCGGTTAAGCTGGGGAGCATGGCCTACGAGATTCCGGTGACGCAAGCCCGTGCAGAGCTCGCCGAGCTGATCAACCGCGTCGTCTACGGCGCTGAGCGGGTGGTCGTCACCCGTCACGGCAAGCCGCTCGTGGCCCTTGTCTCCGCCGCCGACCTGGAACGACTAGAGAAGTTGCCGGACGCGGACGCGGAATCGCACTCGGTCGCGCACGAGAGCGAGGGGCAGGAGCAGGAGCAGGTGGTCAGCTCCGTCTCGTCGTTGCGCTCCCCGTCGTCCCCGTCGTCGGGACCGGGGGAGCGGCACCGTTTCGGCATCGCCGCCGAACACCGGGGCCCCAACCCGTCCTAGCCGTTCTAAGCCCTAAGGCAGTTGAGCGCAGAGAAGGCACAGAAGACAGAGAAGGCCGTACACCCCCGTCCGCTACAGCAGGGGTGTACGGCTGTCTGCGCCTGCCGCCGGGTCAGGCGACCGGAACCGCTTCCCTCGTGGCCGGAGCCTCGTCGCGCACCGGAGCGGGATGACGGCGCAGTGCGCCGAGCAGCACGGCCGTCAGGCCGACCAGGGCCCAGACGGCAAGGGTGACCAACGGAGCCGTGACGCGTGCGCCGTCGAAGAAGGACACCGAGCGCAGCAGGGTTCCTCCGGCGCCGGGCGGCAGCAACTGGCCGATGAATCCGACCGGTTCGGGCAGGAGTTGCGGCGCGGACGTCACCCCGGAGAAGGGGTTGCCGAGCAGGACCATGGCCAGTGCGCCGACTCCGATGCCCGCAGGACCGAGGAGAGCGGCACACCCGGCGACGGTGGCGCCGACCGCGAGCGTCGAGAGGCTCAGCACTCCGGCCTCCGCCCACCAGTTGCCCGTCAGCACGCCGAGCCAGCTGTGCGTCAGGGCTGCGGCGACCACGCCGACCAGTGCGGCGGCCAGTACGAGAGAGGCCACCGCTCGGATGCCGCGCAGGCCGAGCAGCGTCACGATCGCACCGGCCGCGACGCCCGCGATCGCGAGCGGCAGGACGCTGGCGCCGAGGGCGGCGCCGCGCGGGTCGGCCGCGGGTGCGGACACGACATCGGTGGTGGTCACCCGGGCGCCCTCCGGCGCCTGGCCTGCCACCGCCCGCTCCAGAAGCTGGGCGACCACGGGGCTCGCCGCCGTCGCGGTGAGCAGCTCCATTCCCTGCGGCGTGACGACGACCGCCCCGTACACCTCCCGGTCCTCGATCGCGTCGCGGGCCCCGGCTTCATCGGCGTACCGATGGATCTCGAACGCGCCCTCCTTCTCCTTGAGTTGAGCCTGGAGGGGAGCCGTCGCCGTGGCGGGCCCCGCGACGCCGAGCGGGAGGTCGCGCGGGGCGGTCCTGGTGGCGGGCCATGCGAAGGCCCACAGGGCGAGGGCTACCAGCGCGGAGACCAGGATGGCCACCGCCACCATGCGGCGGCCCTGCGGAGGCGGGGTGGTGACCGGCGTGGACATGAGCTGAGCTCCTTGGGCTTGATGGTCGGAAGGTTTGACGGTCCGAGGGCTCGACGATCGGGAGGCTTGCGGTCGGATTCAAAGAGAAGGATCGTTCGTTTTACGGGATGTCCTTACTGTCCGCCCGGCGCGGCCGCTTGTCAAGAATGAATGTTCGTTTTACTTTTGGCGGTATGGCCCGCGTATCCCAGGAGCACCTAGACGCACGTCGCCGCCAGATCATCGACGGCGCCGCCCTCTGCTTCGCCCGCAATGGCTTCCACGCCACCTCGATGCAGGACGTGCTCAAGGAGGTCGGCCTCTCGGCCGGAGCGGTCTACCGCTACTTCCGGGGCAAGGAGGAGCTGATCGGGGCGATCGTCGGCGAGGTCCTCGAGTGGATCCAGGCGACCTTCGAGGCGGCCGCCGAGGAGACCCCGCCGCCACCGCCGGACGAGCTGGTCGGGCGTGCGCTGTCCCAGGTGCTCAGTCGCAAGCCCGGCGTCCTGGAGGGGGAGGTCTCGTACTTCCCGCGTCTGATCGTCCAGGTGTGGGCGGAGACTTTGCGCAACGAAGAGCTCGCCGCCGTGATGAACGAGGGCTACGCCAAGGTGCGGGTGGCCTGGGTGAAGATCGTCGAGGGATATCAGGCGGCAGGCATGATGCGTGCCGACGTCCCGGCCGACCATGTGGCGCGGGTGATGATCGCCGCGGCCCAGGGGTTCGCCGCCCAGCTCGCGCTGTTCGACGAGGTTCCGATCGAGGCGTTGCAGGACGGGCTGCGCGGCCTGATGAGCATGAGCGAGCCCGGCTGACGGAAGTGGTCGGCCCGAGCTGACGGGAGTGGACGAGTCCGAGCTGGCTCGAGTGACTGAACCCGGGCTGACGGAAATGGCCGAACCAGCCCCGCGGGTACCGGCAGGTATGGGGAACCCCAGCTGATGGTCATGAAGCGGTCAAGCGCTGGTTAACCTCGTTGAAACTCCTCCCAACTAGCCTGCAATGCCACGCCACCAGGGGTTTTCGTAACCGGGGTGCGCAAGATCGAGCGTACTGCCTGTGTGTTACATCTATATCCGTCGCGGTGGCCGCGGCAGCCGGACCCCGCACGGTCCGGAGCGAGGACTGTGAGGTGGGACGCGTGCAACTGACCCCGCACGAGCAGGAGAGACTGCTCATCCATGTGGCCGCGGACGTGGCCGAGAAGCGAAGGGCGCGGGGGCTGCAGCTCAATCACCCCGAGGCGATCGCGCTCATCACGTCCCACATTCTCGAAGGCGCCCGCGACGGCCGCACCGTCGCCGAACTGATGTCCTCGGGGCGCAAGGTGCTCACCCGCGACGACGTCATGAGCGGCATCCCCGAGATGATCCACGACGTCCAGGTCGAGGCCACCTTCCCGGACGGCACCAAGCTCGTCACCGTCCACGACCCGATCGTCTGACGGGGGCCGGCCAGATGAGTCCCGCGCAGCCCGTCGTCCCCGGCGAGATCCTCTTCGCCGACGAACCCATCGCCTACAACACAGGCCGCGAGGTCACCCCCCTCACCGTCCTCAACGCCGCCGACCGCCCCGTCCAGGTCGGCTCCCACTACCACTTCGCCGAGGCCAACCCCGGTCTCGACTTCGACCGCGCCGCCGCGCACGGCAAGCGGCTCAACATCCCGGCGGGCACCGCGGTGCGCTTCGAGCCCGGAATCCCCGTCGACGTCGAACTCGTCCCCCTGGCCGGTCTGCGCATCGTGCCCGGTCTCCGTGGCGAGACCGGAGGTCCCCTCGATGCCTGAGCTGTCCCGCGCCGCGTACGCCGACCTGTTCGGCCCCACCACGGGCGACCGGATCCGGCTCGCCGACACCGACCTGCTCGTCGAGATCGAGGAGGACCGCTCCGGCGGCCCCGGACTCTCCGGCGACGAGTCGGTGTTCGGCGGCGGCAAGGTCATCCGCGAGTCGATGGGCCAGTCGCGCCTGACGCGCGCCGAAGGAGCCCCCGACACCGTCATCACCGGCGCCGTGATCATCGATCACTGGGGCATCGTCAAGGCCGACGTCGGCATACGCGACGGCCGCATCACCGGCATCGGCAAGTCCGGCAACCCGGACACGATGGACGGCGTGCACCCCGATCTCGTCATCGGCCCCGAGACCGAAGTCATCGCGGGCAACGGCAAGATCCTCACCGCCGGCGGCATCGACACCCACATCCACTTCATCTCGCCGACCATCGTCGACGAGGCGCTCGCCTCCGGCGTCACCACGCTCATCGGCGGCGGGACGGGACCGGCCGAGGGCAGCAAGGCCACCACCATCACCCCCGGCGCGTGGCACCTGGCCCGGATGTTCGCGGCGATGGAGTCGAGCCCGGTCAACATCGGCTTCCTGGGCAAGGGCAACACGGTCTCCAGCGAGTCCATGCACGCCCAACTGCGGGCCGGTGCCGTCAGCTTCAAGATCCACGAGGACTGGGGCGCGACGCCCGCCACCATCGACGCCTGCCTGAACGTCTGCGAGGACACGGGAGCCCAGCTCGCCGTCCACACCGACACGCTCAACGAAGCGGGCTTCGTCGGCGACACGTTCGGCGCCGTCGCGGGCCGCACGCTGCACGCCTTCCACGTCGAGGGCGCGGGCGGCGGGCACGCCCCGGACATGATCACGGCGGTCTCCCTGCCGAACATGCTGCCCAGCTCCACCAACCCGACCCGGCCGCACACCGTCAACACCATCGAGGAACACCTCGACATGCTGATGGTCTGCCACCACCTCAACGCGGCGGTCCCCGAGGACCTCGCCTTCGCCGAGTCGCGCATCCGCCCCACCACCATCGGGGCCGAGGACATCCTGCACGACATCGGCGCCATCTCGATCATGTCGTCGGACTCGCAGGCCATGGGGCGCATCGGCGAGGTCGTCATGCGCACCTGGCAGACCGCGCACGTGATGAAGCGGCGGCGCGGCTTCCTGCCGGGGGACAACCGCGCGGACAACCGCCGCGCGCGTCGATATGTCGCCAAGTACACGATCAACGCGGCGGTCGCACAGGGCGTCGACCACGTGATCGGCTCGGTTGAGAGCGGCAAGCTCGCCGACCTGGTGCTGTGGGACCCGGTGTTCTTCGGCGTCAAGCCGCAGCTGGTCATCAAGGGCGGGCAGATCGCGTACGCGCAGATGGGCGACGCCAACGCGTCCATCCCCACGCCGCAGCCCGTCCTTCCGCGCCCCATGTTCGGCGCGCACGGGACCGCGCCGGGGCTCAACTCCTTCAACTTCGTCACCCAGTCGGCGCTCGACGACGGGCTGCCCGAACGGCTCGGCCTGGCCAAGGAGTTCACCGCGATCCGCTCGACGCGCGGACGCAGCAAGGCGGACATGCGCGAGAACGACGCCCTGCCGAGGGTGGAGGTCGCCCCCGACAGCTTCGCCGTCACCATCGACGGTGAGCTCGTCGAGCCGGCCCCCGCCGCCGAACTGCCGCTCGCGCAGCGGTACTTCCTGTTCTGACGGGCGCCGTTATGTCGCAAGCCGCACTACTCGTCCTGGCCGACGGCCGGTTTCCCGCCGGAGGGCACGCGCACTCCGGCGGGGCCGAGGAGGCCGTCAAGGCGGGGCGCATCACCGGGGCCGCCGACCTGGAGGACTTCTGCCGGGGGCGGCTGCACACCACGGGGCTGGTGTCGGCCGCACTGGCGGCGGCAGCCGCGCTCGGACTCGATCCGCTGGAGCTCGACGAGGCCGCCGACGCACGGACACCCTCGGCCGCGCTGCGGGTCGCCGGGCGGCGGCTCGGGCGCCAGATGATGCGGGCCGCGCGGGCCGCGTGGCCCGACCCTTCGCTGGACGAGCTGGCCGCCGCCCGGCCCAAGGGCGCGCACCAGCCCGTCGTGCTCGGGCTCGCCGCCCGTGCTGCGGGGCTCGGGGCGCAGGATGCCGCGTACTGCTCCGCGTACGAGTGCGTCAGCGGGCCCGCGACGGCGACCGTGCGGTTGCTGAGCCTCGACCCGTTCGACGCGACGGGCGTTCTTGCCCGCCTTGCGCCCGAGCTCGACATCGTTGCCCGGGCAGCGGCGGACGCGGCGCGGGAGGCCCTCGATGCGGGGGTCGACGCGTTGCCCGCGGCGTCCGCACCGCTGCTCGAGATCGGGGCGGAAGCGCATGCCGCGTGGCCCGCGAGGTTGTTCGCGTCGTAAAGGCGCTCGGCCCTCCCCGCACCGGCCACCAGCCCTGCCCCACAGGGCGAAACAAACTGCTGAACCATAGGAGTCGCACCATGCACCTCGACCACTCCCACGACGAGTCCAAGGCCGTGAGCGCCGACGCCCACCGCCCCGACGGCCGTCGGCGCGCCCTGCGAATCGGCCTCGGCGGGCCCGTCGGCTCCGGCAAGACCGCCACCGTCGCCGCGCTCTGCAAGGAGCTGCGCGCCGAGCTTTCCCTCGCCGTCGTCACGAACGACATCTACACCCGCGAGGACGCCGAGTTCCTGCTGCGCGAGGCCGTACTGCCGCCCGAGCGGATCACCGCCGTGGAGACCGGCGCCTGCCCGCACACCGCGATCCGCGACGACATCTCCGCCAACCTGGAGGCCGTGGAGGACCTGGAGGACGAGGTCGGGCCGCTGGACCTGATCCTCGTCGAGTCCGGCGGGGACAACCTCACCGCCACCTTCTCCAAGGGCCTCGTCGACGCGCAGATCTTCGTGATCGACGTCGCGGGCGGCGACGACATCCCGCGCAAGGGCGGCCCCGGCGTCACCACCGCCGATCTGCTCGTCGTCAACAAGACCGACCTCGCCCCGTACGTCGGCTCCGACCTCGCCGGGATGGCCGCGGACGCCAAGGCCCAGCGCGCCGAGCTGCCCGTGATCTTCCAGTCGCTGCGGTCGGACGTGGGTGTCGGCCCCGTCGCCGCCTGGGCGCGCGCCCAGTACGCCGCCTGGACCGCGTCCGCATGACCGTGCACACCGTCGTGGCATCCGGGGTGCGCGGCACCGCCCGTATCACCGCGCGAGGTGACGGGCGGGGCGGCACCGTCCTGCCCGTGCTCGACGGCGAGGGGCCGATCGTGCCGCGCCGCACCCGGTCGGCCGTACCCGGCGCCCGCGTCACCCTTGTCGGAGCGATGAGCGGCCCCCTCGGGGGCGATCACCTCACCGTCGAGGCCGCAGCCCGCGACGGGGCCCGGCTGCACATCAACTCGGCCGCCGCCACGCTGGCCCTGCCCGGGCAGTCGAAGGAGCCGGCACGCTACGACGTACGCCTCACGGTCGGTGACGACGCGGAACTGACCTGGCTGCCGGAGCAGTTGATCTCCGTACGCGACAGCGACCTGCGGGTCACCACGCGGGCCGAGCTCGACGCCGGGGCGAGCCTTGTCCTGCGGGAGGAGCAGGTGCTCGGCAGGACCGGCGAAGAAGCGGGCCGCCTCACCAGCCGCCTCACGGTGCGCCGCGCCGGCCGCCTCCTCCTTGACCAGGAACTCTCCTGCGGCCCCGGCGCCCCCGGCGGCTGGGACGGCCCGGCCGTCCTCGCGGGAAACCGCGCCATCGGCCAGCTCGTCGTCGTACGCCCGGAGTTCGAGCACAGCCGTCCCGGACCGGCGCTGCTCGGCGACGCGGCGGCACTCACTCCACTCGCAGGCCCCGCCGTGCTCGTCACAGCCATCGCCCCCGACGCCCTGCGGGTACGCCGCACTCTGGACGAGGCGCTGCGCACACTCACCTGAGCACGGTCATAACCGCTCGGCGGTGTTCCCTGCTCCGTCGGGTGATCGCTGCGTCAGGAAGGCCCGGGCGGCTGCATGGACGGCCAGTCGGCCAGCCGGGCGCGGGCTTCCTGCGCGATGACCGGCCACGGGTCATCAACCAATCGCTCCACTGCCGACCGCGAGGAGCGAGGGTGGCCCGCGACGAGCCTGCGCACACCGTCATGCGGATCGTCGACCAACTGGTCCAGCACCTCGGGCGGGCAACGGCGCTTGCTGACCACCCGGTCCCGGACTCGCCAGTCCGGGTCCTTGACCAGCTCGGTCAGGATCTCCGACGGCACAGTCCTGTTGTGCGCGGCCCAGAAACGCATGCCGGGATGATTGCGCACAAGGTCCCACCAGACGGGCACCGGCATGGTCGCCCACGCCGCGCGGTCGTACTCCGCCGGGTCCTCGCTCTCGCGCAGCCGGATGAACTCCTCCACGGAGGTGATCTCAGGGAAACGGTCCGCCATGCCGGCCAGTAAGCCACGATGTCCAGGTCGGACGTCAAGCAACTTCTGACGCCGACCCGTCAACCATCAACTGAGACTCGACATCGCGCGCGGGCATGGGTCCTGGTTCAAGTGCAACCGGTCATCGCGTTCGTCGGCGTGACGGAACTGACCAAGGCGGCAACGCAGTTCACCGTGCGCGTGTATCGCGAGCGGGAAGTGTCCGCGCTCGGCCCGCTCGGCGGGGTGCTTGATGCCGGGGAGATCGATGCGCTGTACGCCGTCGCACGGCATCGGCGCGCTTGGCTCGCCGCCTGAGGCGAGCGCGACGTGGGCGCCCGTGGGCGAGGCCTGGTGCCCGAGGGGCCAGAGCTCCTCACCCGGACAAACCGCTCACCGGTTCCCCCGACCCGGTTATCGGATTGGTAAAGAAACACCTGCCCGGTCTGTCGCACTGAACCCGTTGACCGACAGGATCCTCCTACTGTTCGAAAATCGACAGGTAAATCGACAGGGGGAGGAACCAGTTGAGACGCACCACAGCATTCGGCGCAGCCGGCACGCTGATCACGGGCTCGCTCATAGCGGGCGCGATCATGGCGCCGGTCGCCAATGCGGACGCCCGTCAGGGGAGCGGCAGCGCTGACGCCCGCCAGCGGACCAGCTCCGAGGCGCGCGGTGTCGCGCTCGCCGCGCAGCGTGCCGCCAAGGCAGGCATCGACTGGCAGGCGTGCCCCGCCGACTGGGGGCTGGACAAGGCCGTCACGTGCGGCTGGGTGACCGTCCCGGTCGATTACGCCAAGCCCAACGGCAAGAAGATCAAGCTCGCCGTGGACCACATCGGCAACACCGGGACGAAGAAGGAGCGCCAGGGCGCGCTCGTCTACAACCCCGGCGGCCCCGGCGGTTCCGGGCTCCGCTTCCCCAACCGCGTGGCCACCAAGGCCAAGCTCTGGGAGAAGACGGCCAAGGCCTACGACTTCGTGGGCTTCGACCCGCGCGGTGTCGGCCACTCGGCGCCCATCTCGTGCGTGGACCCGCAGGAGTTCGTCAAGGCCCCCAAGCTCGACCCGGTGCCGGACTCCGAGGCGGACAAGCGCGCCCAGCGCAAGCTGGCCGCCGAGTACGCGGACGGCTGCGCCGAGCGCAGCGGCGACATGCTGCCGCACATGACCACGCCGAACACCGCACGTGACCTGGACGTCATCCGGGCCGCGCTCGGCGAGAAGAAGCTGAACTTCCTCGGCGTCTCCTACGGCACCTACCTCGGCGCGGTCTACGGGACGCTGTTCCCGTCGCACGTGCGCCGTATGGTCGTCGACTCGGTGGTCAACCCCTCGAAGAAGAAGATCTGGTACGAGGCCAACCTCGACCAGGACATCGCCTTCGAGATCCGCCTCAAGGACTGGATGAAGTGGGTCGCCAAGTACGACGCCACCTTCCACCTCGGGGACTCGGCGGCGAAGGTCGCCAAGAACTGGGACAAGCTGCGCGCCGCCGCGAAGAAGGAGCCCCTGGGCGGAGTGGTCGGCCCCGCCGAGCTCATCGCCTACTTCCAGAGCGCTCCGTACTACGACTCCGCCTGGGTGGAGATCGCGACGAACTTCAGCAAGTACGTCGCCGGTGACGCCAAGCCGCTGATCGAGGCAGCCAGCCCCGACCTGTCGGACACCGCGGGCAACATCGCATCGGAGAACGGCAACGCCGTCTACACGGCCGTCGAGTGCGCGGACGCCAAGTGGCCCACCAGCTGGAAGAAGTGGGACCGCGACAACACCCGCATCCACCGCGACAACCCGTTCATGACCTGGGCCAACGCATGGATGAACCTGCCCTGCGCCACCTGGAAGAGCAAGCAGCACGAGCCGGTCGAGGTCAAGACCGGCAAGGGCCTGCCGCCCGTCCTCATCGCGCAGTCGACCCGCGACGCGGCCACCCCGTACGAGGGTGCCGTCGAGCTGCACAAGCGGTTCAAGGGCTCGCGTCTGATCACGGAGAAGGACGCCGGCTCGCACGGCATCACGAACCTGGTCAACCCGTGCCTCAACGACCGCGTCGACGCCTACCTGCTGACCGGCAAGCTGGACAGCAAGGACGTGACCTGCACCCCGCACGCCACGCCCAAGCCGTAGCAGTCAGCGGTTAGGTACTGGAAGGAAGGGGGCGCCGGAGAAGTCCGGTGCCCCCTTCTTCTGCGTCCGCCCCGTCTTCTACGCCGCCGCCTCCTGCGCGATCCCTGCCGTACGCGGCTCCGCGATCGCCACGTAGTCCGCGGTCCGCAGCGCCAGCGAGCGGTCGAGGCGGGCCGCGTTGAAGAAGAGTTCGTCGTGCGTGAGCAGCGCCGGGTCCACGACCAGTTCCAGTTCGGGGTCGAAGGAGAACGGCAGGATCGTGCCGCTCACGCTGCCCGCGAGCCGCTCGGCCGCCTCCTGCGTGGCGAAGCCCGCGTACGTGCCGCCGAGGAGCTGCTTGACCGCGTTCAGGTCGACGCGCCGGTCGCCGGGCACCACCGCGAGCACGTACCGCTTCGTCTTCTTGCCGATCTTCACCATCACCACGATGCACTTGGCGGCCTGCTGGAGCGTGTTGCCCCGCAGCGCGCTGACCGCCTCCGTGGCGCCCTGGGCCTCGTGCTCGATGACGCGGAACGCCGCGCCCCGCTCCTCAAGCAGCCCGATCAGCTTCGTGTACAGGCCGTGCTCGCTCATCCGTGTCTCCCGTGTGCTGGCGGAGCGGCGTCGCCCGTGCGTCGCCGCCCATCAGCAGGACCGTACGTCAGAGCGTCAACTCAGCGGCATCCGGGGGAATTTGCGCCTGCTCGCCGCGGCGGCCCGCTCGGCCTCCTCCGCCTTCACGACCGCGGCGTACTTGTCGACGTACTCCTGTCCGGAGAGCCCCAGGATGGCGTACATGATCTCGTCGGTGACGGCGCGCAGGACCGCCTTCTCGTTCTCCATGCCCGCATAGCGCGAGAAGTCCAGCGGGGCCCCGAAGCGGATGGAGACCTTCTGGAAGTTGGGCACCTTCTGGCCCGGCGGTTGCGCCTCGAACGTGCCGATCATCGCGCACGGGATCACCGGCGCCTGCGCCTTGAGCGCCATCGCGGCGACGCCGACCTTCCCCTTGTAGAGGCGCCCGTCGTGCGAGCGGGTGCCCTCGGGGTAGATGCCGAGCAGCTCCCCCTTGCGCAGCACGCCGAGGCCCTCGCGGATCGCGGCCTGGCCCGCCTCCTTGCCGGAGCGGTCCACCGGGATCTGCCCGGCGCTGCGGAAGAACGTGGCCGTGAGGCGGCCCCTGAGGCCGGGCCCCGTGAAGTACTCGGCCTTCGCGAGAAAGGTGATCCGCCGCTTGATGATGGCGGGCATCAGGAAGTGGTCCGAGAACGAGAGGTGGTTGCCCGCCACGATCGCCGCGCCGGTTTCCGGGATGTGCTCGAGCCCCTCGATGCGCGGCCGGAACATGAGCCGCAGCAGCGGCCCCAGGACGACGTACTTGAGCAGGTAGTAGAACACCCGTTGCTCCTTGACGTAGGTGGACCGGCCTTGGTGCTGCGTCGTCGCAGGTCACGGGTCCTCGCGCGCAGCGGTCAGTTTAGGTGCGACATCCCGACGGGAGAAGGGATCGAAGCCGGGCGGCCTCGGTCCTGCCGGCAGCGACAACGCCCGTACGGACCGTGTCCCGGACTCGTACGGGTGACTGTCCGGCGTGTCGGCCCGGTGAGCGGCGCGCGCGGGGGTGGCCTGGCCTCTCTCCTACACGGCACGTCCCCCTCCCAGGAGGTCCCCATGAGTTCCCGTCCCACGTCCCGCCTGCGCCCGGTCGCGGCCACCGCCGCCGCGTTGGTCTCCCTCGCCGTGGCAGCGCCCGCCCACGCGGCCCACGCGGCCGACGGGGCGGCTCCGGCGCGGTCGACCGGCATCTTCCTCACCGTCACCGGGGACGACAACGCCTGGGTCCGCGGCGTGCTCATCGACTGCACGACCAAGCAGCCCGGGCATCATCCGCACACGGCCGAGGCCTGTGCGGCCATCGACGCGGCGAAGGGCGACTTCGACAAGCTGCCGGCGAAGAAGGGGATCTGCACCAAGCAGTACGCCCCGGTCACCGCGAGCGCCACGGGCACCTATCGCGGCAAGCCGGTCAGCTGGCAGAAGACCTACGGCAACGCCTGCGAGATGGGCCATTCGACGGGCGCCGTCTTCCGCTTCTGACCGGCGCCGTCCCACGCCCTTCCGCGTAGTTCCGCGCTTTTCCTCGCTGTCGCGCGGCACCCCTCAGGGGG
>NZ_JBSGSG010000071.1:0-50754 GCF_053606765.1 Streptomyces sp. NPDC055189 | reverse complement strand
CTTGTGTATTTGGGCGCGCCGCCGGCCCCGCCTGGGGCCGTGCGGTCCTTTCGCGGGTTTTTTTTCTCGGGCAACGGGGACCCCGACGGCGCTCCCGCGCGTTCGAGAGCCCGCCGGGCCGATGGCCCCGGGTCGTGAACGGCCCTCTGCGGCACGCCCGTGAGCCGTGCCGCGGGACGAACGCCGCCCGCAGAAATCCCGCACCCGCTCCGGACCGAACCGGACGGGACGACGGCGAGGACGTGCACGAGGGACCCTGCCCCGGCTGCCCCGTCCGTCACACCATGCCCGTCGGTCCGGGTCCGGCTGCTGGTGAACGCAAGGCCTCCGTCCCGCGGTGCACCGCACCCGTCTTCCGTGCACGATCAGGTCAGAGCCGGTACACCGACGCGCAACAGCAGGCGGCTCCGCAGCCCTAGCGTCACCGGAGACGGCCCAGCGGACCTACCCGTCCGCGAAAGACGCCTCGCCGGAGACACCGGCACCACACATCAGTCCCAGGAGTTCCCATGTCCCACAATGCCGAGCCGATTCAGCCGGTCCTGGAGCCGGCCGCAGCCGCGTTCGCCGAGGCGACCGCCCATGCGCCCTACCTCTTCGACCTGCCTCCGGCGGAGGGCCGCAAGGCCGTCGACGCCGTGCAGTCCGGCGACATCGCCGAGCCGGACGTCGACGAGGAGTGGATCACCGTCCCTGGCGGCCCGACGGGCAGCGTCCGGACCCGCATCGTCAAGCCGGCCGGTACCAACGGCGCCCTGCCGGTGATCCTCTACATCCACGGCGCAGGCTGGGTCTTCGGCAACGCACACACCCACGACCGTCTGGTCCGGGAACTCGCCACCGGTGCCGAAGCAGCCGTGGTCTTTCCCGAGTACGACCTCTCCCCCGAAGCCCGCTACCCCGTGGCCATCGAGCAGAACTACGCAGTCGCCCAGTGGATCGTCCAGCAGGGTGCGGCCAAGGAGCTGGACGGTTCACGGCTGGCTGTGGCCGGAGACTCCGTCGGCGGCAACATGACCGCCGCCCTGACTCTCATGGCCAAGGAGCGAGGCGGCATCCCGCTGGCCCAGCAGGTCCTGTTCTACCCGGTCACCGACGCCGCCTTCGACACCGGTTCCTACCACCAGTTCGCCGAAGGCTACTTCCTGCGGCGCGACGGCATGCAGTGGTTCTGGGACCAGTACACCACCGACGAAGACCAGCGTGCGGAGATCACCGCCTCTCCCCTGCGCGCCACCACCGAGCAGCTGACCGGCCTGCCGCCGGCGCTGGTCATCACCGGCGAGGCCGACGTCCTGCGCGACGAGGGCGAGGCCTACGCGGCCAAACTCCGCACGGCAGGAGTGCCCGTCACGGCCGTGCGCTACCAGGGCGTCATCCACGACTTCGTCATGCTCAACGCCCTGCGTGAGACCCACGCCGCCGAAGCCGCAATCAGCCAGGCCGTCTCCGTGCTCCGCACCGCGCTGCACGACCGCTGACCGGTGCCTTCGCTGACGCCGGCAGTCGGTCCGGCGTCAGCGTGGAGCTGGAGCACCACGCACTGCCGAGCACGCTTCCCGGCTCGGTCGCCGGGTGCCGCGTGCATCCTCGATGGCTCCATCCGTGACGCGGTGCGCGCGGGCCACCTGATGGATCGTCACCGATATCGCGCAGCCGCGCGGGCATTCCTCTTCGGGAGTGCCCGCGCGGCTTTTGCACAGGGGGAGTTCATCGCCGCTGTCGCACGGTGACCACCGTGACCAGCCCGCCCAGGAACACACCGGCGACGAGCGCGGGCGCCGGCGACCATGCGGCAAGCAGTACGCCAAGCGCGGCGACGACGAACGGGACGCGTTCGCTCACTTGGTGCTGGTGCGGCCGGAGGTGTACGGCCCAGACCGTGATCAGGAAGACGGTGGCCGGGACGGTGACCGCCAGTCCGGCGCCGACCGACGAGGTGCCGGCATGGCGAGTGACGTGATCGGCGTACGCGGCCAGGCCCGCTCCCTCCGCGGCGGCCGACGCGAAGATCAAGTAGTGACCGTAAGCCCAGGCGAACCGCCTGCGGTGAGCCTGGTGCGTCGTTGCGAGCAAGGCGTGCGCGGGCTTGGCGAAGTACAACCACCACATGGCGTAGGCCATGAGCAGGCCGCCGGCGGCCAGCGCATACAGCGCACCGGTGCCCTGGTGCCGGTCGAATGCCCCCCGCACGGTGACTGTGGCAGCCGCGACGGACTCGCCGAGCACGATGAGGGTGAACAGCTCGTAGCGTTCGGCAATGTGGTGCGGATGCCACGGGGTCATTCCCGCCGACTGCGCCCAGACGGGGACCAGGATCTCCGCGAGGATCACCGCGGCCCCGGCCGGCCGGGTCTCAGCGGGAAGAAGCAGCAGGGCGACCCAGCCGAGTTGGCAGACCGTGATTCCGGCCGCGAAGCGGAGCGTGGCTTTCCGTCGGGCAGGATCGGAGAACGCGGCCCGCAGCCACAACGCGGCCAGCGCCGTACGCAGCACCACGTAGCCGAGGGTGATGACGAGCAGGTCCCCGTCCTCGAAGGCGCGGCTGACGCCGGCGGCAAGGACGAGGGAGCCCGTGATCTGTACCAGTACTGCAAGGCGGTAGGGGGTGTCGTCGGGGTCGTAGGCGGAGGCGAACCAGGTGAAGTTCATCCAGGCCCACCAGATGGTGAAGAAGACCAGCGCGAATCGCAGGACACCGGCCAGGTGGTGCCCGTGTGCCAGCGCCTCGTGGAGGCCCTCCGACGCCTGCGCCACCGCG
Organism: Streptomyces sp. NPDC055189; assembly: GCF_053606765.1. Taxonomy (NCBI): domain Bacteria; kingdom Bacillati; phylum Actinomycetota; class Actinomycetes; order Kitasatosporales; family Streptomycetaceae; genus Streptomyces; species Streptomyces sp. NPDC055189. The sequence goes on along the minus strand of NZ_JBSGSG010000071.1, from coordinate 47,993 downwards.
ACGACGAAGCACAGGTCGAAGAAGAGCTCCAGCGGGGTGGCGGAGCGGTGCGGCTCTCCGGGGTCACGGCCTGCCATGGTGCGCCACCGTCGAGCGGCGGGGACGGTCGGGGACACCTGCATGCGGCTCAGCGGAGGGCTCCCAATGCCGTCCCGACCGCCCGGTGGAAGGTGGGATAGGTGTAGATCATGTGCCGGAGACGGTCGACGGGCACCTCGGCGTGGACGGCGACGTTCAGCCCGTACAGCACCTCGCCGCCCGCGGGCCCGGCCGACGTCGCTCCGACCAGCACGCCGCGGTCGGCGTCCTCGACCAGCTTGATGAACCCCTCACCGCCGGACCCGTGGATCCAGCCACGCGTGGAGGAGGCCAGGGGCAGCACACTGGTGGCTACCCGCAGTCCCCGTTCCCTCGCCTGCTGCTCGGTCAGCCCCACGGCTGCGATCTCGGGGTCCGTGAAGGTGGCCCGGGGCAGCGCCCGGTAGTCGGCGTCGGGACCGGGCTGCCCGAGGATGTCCCGGACGGCGATCTCCGCCTGGTACATCGACACATGGGTGAAGGCGCCCCGCCCGGTGATGTCGCCGACGGCCCACAGCCCTTCGGCGGCCCTCATCTGACCGTCCGTGGAAACGGCCGGCGCCGCGGGGTCGAGCCCCACCGTATGCACTGCCAGTGCGGACAGGTCGGCATGACGTCCGGTCACGACGAGCAGCCTCTCGGCGTGCAGAGGTTCCGCGCCCTCGTCCAGCAGGACGGTGAACTCGGCACCGTCATGGCCCACCTGCCGGGCCCGCGCACCGGTGAGGACACGGACGCCGTCCGTGCGAAGGGCCTGCGCGGCCAGTTCACCCGCTTCCGGCTCCTCCTTCGACAGCAGCCGGTCCTGCCCCTCGATCACCGTGACGGCACATCGGAACCGGGCGAACACCTGGGCCATCTCCACACCGGCGGCGCCTCCCCCCAGAACGATCATCGACGCGGGCAGTTCCCGCGCGGCCATCGCGTCCCGGTTCGTCCAGTACGGCGTTTGTGCGAGACCCGGCACCCCCGGGATCCGGGGCCGGGTTCCGGCAGCGAGCACGACACCCAGCCGGGCCTGCAAGGTGCGGTCCCCGACGGTCACCCGGCGAGGGCCCGCCAGACGTCCCGCTCCACGGACAAGCCGACCGCCCTTGGCCACCAATCGTTCGGCCGCCACCTGGTCGTTCCAGTCGTGGGTGGCCTCGTCGCGGATGCGTGCGGAGACCTTGGCCCAATCAGCAGTCACCTCCGCTTTACCGGCGAGGCCGGGAATCCGGCCGGCCTCGGCCAACAGATTCCCGGCCCGGATCATCATCTTGCTGGGCACGCATGCCCAGTACGGGCACTCGCCCCCGACCAGTTCCGCTTCGACCCCCACCACGTCAAGGCCCGCCTCGGCCAGTGTGCCCGCGACGTACTCGCCGCCGGGCCCCAGACCGACGACCACCACATCCACCTGCTCGTCCATGCTCATCGCCGTTCCTCGTTCCGCCCGTCTCCGGGCGCAGTTGTCCGGCGAGGCTAAGACGCCCGCGTGGAGGCGATGAGTCCTCCGGTGCACGACAACTGGCCCGAGAGCGAAACCCGTGACGGGTGGCAGACGCCGTGCGCTGACGGGCACCACCGCATGCGCTGCCGGGCAATGCGGTCTTGTCTCGCCGCCTAGCGTCACTCGGGTACACACAGCACAGCACCGCTGGAGGCGGACCATGACCACCAACTCCCATCACGTGAGCGGCAGCCAGCCGTGGCTGCACCAGAAGGGCGAGGTGATCCAGGACTTCGGGACCGTCAAGCAGTTCCCGCTCGGCCTGTCATACGAAGCCCGCATGTACTCCTGCCAGCGTCTGAACAAGGTCCTGGCGGACACGCAGATCCTCTACGGCCTCTACAAGAAGCACCACTGGCTGATGCGCGGCGCAACCTTCTACCAACTGCACCTCGTGCTTGACAAGCACGCGGGCGAACAGCTGGAACTCGTGGACACCATCGCCGAACGCGTTCAGTCGCTGGGCGGCGTCGCGGTAGGGGATCCCCGGCACGTCGCGGAGATCACTTCCATTCCGCGGCCCCCGGATGGTGTGGAGCAGGTGCCGGCGATGCTCTCGCGACTCCTTGAGGCTCACGAAACCATCCTGGTCGAGGCCCACGACGCCGCCGCACGCACCGTCGAGCTGGGCGACGACGGAACCAATGACCTGCTGGTCTCGCAGGTAGTGAGGACGGGCGAACTGCAGGCCTGGTTCCTGGCCGAGCACTTGGTCGACACGCCCCTCGTTCGCTCCTGAACCGGCGAGGACGTCCGTGCCGCTGCCCCGGCGAACCGCCGATGCAGCGGTGGCGGGCGTCTTCGTACCGGGCGGAGCACCGTGCGACCGCCGGCAAGGCGGAAGCCGGACAGAGCTGCCTCGACAGGCAAGGACCCGTGCGTTCCCCGGCAAGCACCGGCCTGAACGCCCACTGGCTTTCGAGGCGGTAGAGCCGCTGTGCCCACCTCAACGCATCGGCCGAAGCGACGCAAGCACTCTACTTTTCACATCCGATAGGACACTACCGATGTCACAAGGACAACCCAGGGCCGTGAGCATGCAGTTCGGCATCTTCACCGTCGGCGACGTCACGCCCGACCCGACCACCGGCCGCACACCGACCGAGCACGATCGCATCAAGGCGATGGTCGCCATCGCGCTCAAGGCGGAGGAGGTCGGGCTCGACGTCTTCGCTACCGGCGAGCACCACAACCCGCCCTTCGTGCCCTCGTCACCGACGACCATGCTCGGCTACGTCGCGGCCCGTACCGAGCGGCTTGTGCTGTCCACCTCCACCACCCTGATCACCACGAACGACCCGGTGAAGATCGCCGAGGACTTCGCGATGCTCCAGCACCTGGCCGACGGCCGGGTGGACTTGATGATGGGGCGCGGCAACACCGGCCCCGTCTACCCCTGGTTCGGCAAGGACATCCGCGAGGGCGTCAACCTCGCCGTCGAGAACTACGCCCTGCTGCACCGCTTGTGGCGCGAGGACGTGGTGAACTGGGAGGGCAAGTTCCGCAGCCCGCTTCAGGGCTTCACCTCCACTCCGCGTCCGCTGGACAGGGTCGCGCCCTTCGTCTGGCACGGCTCCATCCGCTCCCCGGAGATCGCCGAGCAGGCCGCGTACTACGGAGACGGCTTCTTCCACAACAACATCTTCTGGCCCGCCGACCACACCAAGCGCATGATCGAGCTGTACCGGGCCCGCTATGCCCACTACGGGCACGGCACGCCCGAGCAGGCGATCGTCGGCCTCGGCGGCCAGGTGTTCATGCGCAAGAACAGCCAGGACGCGGTCCGCGAGTTCCGGCCGTACTTCGATGAGGCGCCGGTGTACGGACACGGGCCGTCGCTGGAGGACTTCACCCAGCAGACACCGCTCACGGTCGGCTCGCCGCAGCAGGTGATCGAGAAGACGCTCGCCTTCCGCGACTACGCCGGTGACTACCAGCGCCAGCTGTTCCTGATGGACCACGCCGGGCTGTCCCTGAAGACCGTCCTGGAGCAGCTCGATCTGCTCGGCGAGGAGGTCGTGCCGGTGCTGCGCGAGGAGTTCGCCAAGAACCGTCCGGCGAGCGTGCCGGATGCGCCGACCCACGCGTCCCTGCTGGCGGCCAAGGAGTCCACGGAGAACCGGGAAGAGGTAACCGCGGCATGAAGCTCGTCGTCGTTTCGGCCGGACTGAGCGTCCCGTCGTCCACCCGGCTCCTCGCCGATCGCCTCGCGGCGGCCGCCGCGCCGGCCGCGACCGCACCGGAACCCGCCCCTGCCGACGTCCGGGTGATCGAACTGCGTGACCTTGCCGAGGAGATCGCGCACACCTTCACCAACGGCTTCCCCGGGCAGCAGCTGTCCGCCGCCTTCGACGCTGTGGGCGCGGCCGACGGCCTGATCGTCGTCACCCCGGTGTTCTCAGCCTCGTACAGCGGGCTGTTCAAGTCCTTCTTCGACGCCCTCGGCGCCACCGACGACAGAGCCGTCGCAGGCAAGCCCGTCCTGATCGCCGCCACCGGCGGCACCGCCCGGCACTCCCTGGTCCTTGAGCACGCGCTGCGGCCGCTCTTCGCCTACCTGAAGGCGGTCGTCGTCCCCACCGGCGTGTACGCCGCCTCGGAGGACTGGGGCGCGGAGGGACTCGGACAGCGTATTGAGCGCGCGGCCGGGGAACTGGCGGCGCTCATGGCCGGGCTGTCCACCACACTCCCCTCGCGCCGGCGAGACTCCTTCGAGTACGTCACGCCGTTCGAGGAAAGGCTCGCCGCGCTCAGCCCTGTTCCCGGCCCTGACCAAGCGCGCCATACCTCGGAAGAATGACTTGGCGCGAAGCGCTCCCTCGGCGATGACCGACATCCCGAACGATCGCCGCTGACGAGGAAGTGGGACGGGGTACCGGGGTTCTTGCTGCTGCCGATCCCGTCTGCGTTCCGTCCGAACGTCGGTGTTGCCGGGGTCGGTCAGGCCGGGCATGTCCGTGCGCTGCCAGGCAAATCGCAGTGCGCTCGCCGGAAACCGGGTCAGGACCAACCGGCATAGCGTGACTGGCGAAGCAGCCGCAGCACGGCAGTTCGTGCACCTCGCCGACGTCCATATCCCGCTTGTGCGCGCGGTCTTGACGCACATCACACGCTGTACGCCCCGCAGGAGGTAGTCGAACGATGTCCACGATGCCGGTAGGTGGGCTGGTTCCCCGCGACACCGACGACGCGGCGGACCTCGTCGTCCGCAATGCCAAGATCCATACCGGTGATCCCCGTCTCCCGCAGGCCGAGGCGATCGCCATCCGCGACGGCGTCGTTACTGTCGTCGGCAGTGACAAGGACGTGGCCGAACAGGTCGGTCCCGCCACCAGGGTGGTCGACGCGCTCGGCCGCAGAATGATCCCCGGTCTCAACGACGCCCACCTGCACGTGATCCGCGGTGGCCTCAACTACGTGCTGGAGCTCCGCTGGGACGGCGTCCGCACGCTGCGCCAGGGCCTGGCCATGCTGCGGGAGCAGGCGGCCCGCACCCCCAAGGGCCAGTGGGTCAGGGTGGTCGGTGGCTGGTCGGCCGAGCAGTTCGCCGAACGGCGGCTGCCCACGGTCGCGGAACTCAACGCCGCTGCCCCGGACACCCCGGTCTTCGTGCTGCACCTGTACCAGTCCGCGATCCTCAACCGCGCGGCGCTCAAGGCCGCGGGCTACGACAAGGACACCCCCGATCCACGGGGTGGGCAGATCATGCGGGGACGTGACGGCGACCCCACGGGCATGCTGCTGGCGGCCCCGAGCGCCCTGATCCTCTACTCAACCCTGGCCAAGGCGCCGGTCCTTGACGAGGAACACCGCAAGACGTCCACCCGTCACTTCCTGCGGGAGCTGAACCGTTTCGGACTCACGTCAGCGATCGACGCGGCGGGCGGGTTCCAGAACTTCCCCGACAACTACGAGACGGTCACGGAACTGGCCAGGGAGGGCGAGCTCTCCCTGCGCATCGCCTACCATCTGTTCCCCCAGACCGCCGGCCAGGAGATCGACGACCTCACCCGCTGGATCGACACGGTCCGGCCCGGGGACGGAGACGAATGGCTCCGCCTCAACGGCGCCGGCGAGAACCTCACCTGGGCAGCGGCGGACTTCGAGAACTTCGCCGAGCCACGACCCGAACACGCCCCCGACTACGAGGTGGAGTTCGAGAAGGCCGTGCGCCTGCTCATGGAGAACGGCTGGGGTTTCCGCCTGCACGCCACCTACGACGAGACCATCCGCCGCGATCTGGCCGTGTTCGAGAGACTCGCCGCGGAGGGTCTCTTCCCCGGCCAGAACCGGTGGCTGTTCGACCACGCGGAGACCGTGTCGGCCGACAGCCTCGACCGCATCGTGGCCCTCGGCGGGGCCATGTCCGTGCAGAACCGGCTGTCCTTCCAGGGCGAGGCGTTCGTCCGCCGTTACGGGGTCGGAGCCGCCGCGGACGCACCGCCGATCCGGGCGATGCTGGGCCGTGGCCTGACCGTGGGTGCGGGCACCGACGCCACCCGCGTCTCCTCGTACAACCCGTGGATCGCCCTGCACTGGCTGGTCACCGGCCGTACGGTCGGCGATCTGACCATCCACCCGCCGCACAACCGGGTCGACCGGGAAACGGCACTGGAGATGTTCACCACGGCCGGTGCCGCACTGACCGGCGAGCAGGAACGCAAGGGCGTCCTGCGCCCGGGCTTCCTCGGGGATCTCACCGTGCTGTCGGAGGACTACTTCACGGTTCCCGACGCGGAGATCGCGCGCATCGAGGCCCTGCTGACGGTCGTCGGCGGCCGCATCGTCTACGCCGCCGGCGAGTACGAGGGCGTCGACGAACTACTGCCTCCGGTGACACCGGAGTGGAGCCCGGTGGCGCACTTCGGCGGCTACCAGGCGACACCGGTCCCGGGCAGGTCGGGAGTCCGCCAGGCCGAGCTCCTCGGCGAGGCCGTCGCCGAGTCGGAGCTGCACCGCCAGTGGCGCGCCCGCCGCGGACTTGTTCCCGAGACCGACAGTCCGGTCTTCGATCCCTGCTTCTCCTTCTGAGCCAGGCATACGCCACCACCTGGCGCCAAGATCTTCCTCTCCTGGTCGTAGACGACCGTCCGCGACCGCCAACCTTCGACGGAAAGGCATTCTCATGGTCAACATCGCCGAGGTCACCGCTGCTCCCAGCCCTGATCTGCTGACGCCCGACAACTGCGCGGTGCTGTTCGTGGACCACCAGCCGCAGATGTTCTTCGGCACGGGCAGCGGCGACCGCACCGCGATCATCAACGCGACGGTGGGCCTGGCGAAGGCCGCCGAGGTCTTCGACGTTCCCACGGTCCTGAGCACCGTGGCCGCCGAGTCCTTCTCCGGCCCGCTCATGCCGCAGCTCGCGGGCGTCTTCCCCGATCAGAAGATCGTCGACCGCAGCACGATGAACGCATGGGAGGACGAGGCCTTCGTCGAGGCCGTCAAGGCCACCGGCCGCCAGAAGTTGGTCATCGCCGGCCTGTGGACCGAGGTCTGCGTCGTCCTGCCTGCCCTGTCCGCGCTCGCTCAGGGCTACGAGGTCTACGTCGTCACCGACGCGTCCGGCGGCGTCAGCCCGCAGGCTCATGAGCACGCCGTCCAGCGGATGGTCCAGGCCGGTGTGGTGCCGGTGACCTGGGTGCAGGTGCTCCTCGAGCTGCAGCGCGACTGGGCTCGCACCGAGACGTACCTGCCGGTCATGGACGTCGTGAAGGAGCACGGCGGCACCTACGGTCTCGGGGTCGTCTACGCACAGGCCGTCATCGGCGAGCACGCCGCCGGCTGACGCGCCCCACACGATCGACGACGGACGTCAGGAACGGGCACAGCACGATGGACAGCGGACTGTTGGTGCTCCGGCTGGTGGTGGGACTCCTCATCGCCGGACACGGAGTGCAGAAGGTCAGTTACCGACTAGGAGGCAACGGCCTGGCCGGCGGAACCGAGGAGTTCCGCCGGGACGGCTTCCGCGGCGGGAGACTCACCGCCCTCGCCGCGGGCGGCAGCCAGATCGGGGCCGGCCTGTTCCTGGCGGCCGGCCTCCTCACTCCCCTGGCAGCCATGGCCGCCACGGGAGTGATGACGGTGGCCGGCACCGTCAAGCGGCACAAGGGGCTGTGGGTGCAGAACGACGGCTACGAGTACCCGCTGGTGCTCGTTACCGCCGCTGCAGCCGTGGCCCTCACCGGCCCGGGGCGCTGGTCTCTCGACCACCTCATCGGGCCGGCCCCCTGGCCGCTGTGGGTCTCGATGTCAGCGATCGGCATCGGCCTGATCAGCGGACTGCTCACCCGCACGTTGCTGAACGATCCCGCACTGAGCAGCGGGACGACGAAGGAAAGGACGGGCCATGCGAAGGCTGTTGACTGACGCCGCCCACACACTGGTCCCCCCGAAGGACGACCGGCACGGACCCCTGCCGCCTCTGATGCTGGTGCTGACGGTGGTGACCGGCCTCATTGATGCCGTGAGCTATCTGGCTCTCGGGCGGGTCTTCGTCGCCAACATGACCGGCAACGTGGTCTTTTTGGGCTTCGCCCTGGCAGGTGCGCCCGGCCTGTCCGTATCGGCGTCCATCGTCTCGATGGTGTCCTTCCTGGTCGGAGCGCTGGCGGGAGGGCGGTTCGGCACCCGGTTCGCCGCGCACCGAGGCCGGCTCCTGACCACGACCACTGCCCTCCAGGCCGTACTGGTCGCCGGGTCAGTGGGCGCGCTGGCCCTCGCACACGGCGAGGTGACAAGCCCGGCCCGTTACACCCTGATCGTGCTGCTCGGTATCGCCATGGGCATGCAGAACGCCGTGGCACGACGTCTCGGAGTCCCGGACCTGACCACCACCGTCCTGACGCTCACCCTGACGGGACTGGCAGCGGACTCCTCCCCGGCCGGCGGGCCCACCCCCCGGCCCGGCCGACGTATTCTCTCCGTGCTCGCCATGTTCCTCGGAGCCCTGGTCGGAGCCCTGCTCCTGGGGCACGCCGAACTCCTCCACATCCTGGTTCTTGTCCTGCTGCTGCTCATCGTGACCTCGGTGACCGCCTACCGCCTGTCGGCTTCCGCCCCCGCCTGGACCAGGCCCGCGGCATGAAGCTCTCTGGCGTGCCGACCGACCGCTACGGGCGCCGCAAGGTGCTTGCTCCTGGCCGCTCACTTCGCCATGCTCGCCGTTCTCCACCCGGATAACCGGTCCCGAGGTGCGCTCAGCGGTCCGCGCGTCTCTCGCGCGGTCCGGTGTCCGGGACCTCGCCCATTTCCGCCGCCGCAGGATCGAGTACGCGCGCCAGGAAAAGGCGGGTCCGCTCGTGCTGCGGGTCACCCACCACACGTTCTGGCGTGCCCTCCTCGACGATCACTCCGTCGTCCATGAAGACCACCCGGTCGGCGACCTCGCGCGCGAAGCTCATCTCGTGGGTGACGACCAGCATCGTCATCCCCTCCCGGGCGAGCGAGCGCATCACCGCGAGTACGTCCCCGACCAGTTCGGGGTCGAGCGCGGAGGTCGGCTCGTCGAAGAGCATCAGCTCGGGGTCCATGGACAGCGCACGGGCGATCGCGACCCGCTGCTGCTGGCCGCCGGAGAGCTGCGCCGGATAGGACTGCTCCTTGTCGACGAGGCCCACCCGCGCGAGGTTGGCCCGCGCGATGCGCTCCGCCTCCTCCTTGCTGCGCCGCAGCACGCGGCGCTGCGCGATGGTCAGGTTCTCCAGTGCCGTGAGGTGCGGGAAGAGGTTGAAGGACTGGAAGACCATGCCGATCCGACGGCGTACGCGATCGATGTCCACATCGGGGTCGGTGACCTCCGTGCCGGCCACCGTCACCGTGCCCGACGTGGGCTCTTCCAGGAGATTGACGCAGCGCAGCAGGGTCGACTTGCCGGAGCCCGAGGGGCCGATGACACAGACCACGTCGCCGCGCCCGACCGTCAAGTCGATGCCCTTGAGCACCTGCAGATCGCCGAATGACTTGCGCAGCTCGCGCACCTCGATCGCCTGGCCCGAAGGTGCGGGCGCATCGGGTGTCTTGTCCAACTTCATGGTGCTCACCTGGCTTTCGCCGTACGGGCCTCGAGCCGCCGCACCAGATGGCCGAGCGGGAGGGTGATGACGAGATACAGCAGTCCGGCGATCAGGATCGGGGTCAGGCTCTTGTGCTCGTTCAGCGCGTCCCGGCCGAAGTTGGCCAGCTCGAACTGGCCGAGCGAGAGGCCGAGCAGATACACCAGTGAGGAGTCCTTGGTGAGCAGGATCAGCTCGTTGGTCAGCGGCGGCAGCACGATCCGGAACGCCTGCGGCATCACGATCGACACCATCGCACGCCCCGGTGACATGCCCAGCGAACGGGCCGCCTCCGTCTGGCCCTTGGGCACCGCCAGGATGCCCGCGCGGATCGTCTCGGCCATATAGGCGGCACCCACCAGGCCCAGAGACAGCATCACCGTGATGTTCATGTCGAGCGCTACCTCGAAGGCCAGCGGCACCCCGAAGCCGAGCGCGATGAACACCAGCAGGGAGGGAACGCCGCGGAAGAACTCGATATAGGCGATCGCGATCCAGCGGTAGGGAGGCACCGTGGACAGCCGCATCAGCGCCAGCACGATGCCGAGCCCCAGGCCGAAGCCGAAGCCGAGCAGTGTGTAGTAGGCGGTGTTGACCAGCGCGGTGGTGATCACCTCAGGGAACAGCGCCTTGGCGATCTCCACGTCGAAGAATGCCTGGCGCAGGGTGCCCCAGTCGGCCACGAGCGCGAACACGGCTATGGCGATGAACAGCACGGCGTACTGGGCGCCGCGGAACAGCCGTGCCCGCTGCCGTCGGGACATGGACATACGTGCAGAACTCCTCTGGTCAGCCGCGTGATGGTCAGCCGTGTGGATCCTCGAGGTCAGCTCTGCGGAGTGGTGCCGAACCACTTCTTGTAGATCTTGTCGTAACTGCCGTCGGTCCGGGCCTCCTTGAGGACCTCGTTGACCTTCGTGCGCAGTGCCTCGTTGCCGATGCGGAAGCCGATTCCGTACTTCTCACCGGTGTCGAACTCCGCGGTCACCTCGGTGTCCGGGTTGTCCTTGATGTATTCGAAGAGCACGCCGTTGTCGTTGATGCCCGCGTCGACTTTGCCTGCCTTGACCGCCGTGAGCAGCAGGCCGACGTCCTCGTACTCCACGAGTTCGACGTCGAGGCCCTTGCTCTCCTTCTTGGCGTAGATGCCGCCGGTGGTGGCCTTCTGGTAGCCGAGCTTCTTGCCCTTGAGATCCTTGAAGGTCTTGTAGGGCTGCCCCTTCTTGGTGATCAGCGCCTGGGTGGCGTTGAAGTAGGGGTCCGAGAAGTCCATGACCTTGTCGCGCTCGTCGGTGATCGTCATGCCGGCGGCGGCCAGGTCGCACTTGCGGATGTTGAAGTCTTGGCCGGTTTCGATGCCCTCGAAGGGCGTGTTGACGATCTCCTGCTCGACCCCCAGTTCCTTGGCGACCAGGTCGACCAGATCCACGTCAAAGCCGACGATCTTGCCGTCCTTCTTCGACTGGAACGGCGGATAGGGCAGATGCGTGCAGGTCTTGATCTTGCCGGACGAGACGAGCTTGACCCCCGAGCCGTTCTTGTCGCCGTCACTGTCGGACTTGGTGCTGGTGCAGCTCGTCATCAGCAGGACGGCGACTGCGGTCAGGGCTACGGCAGCCACCGGGGAACGAACGGGCTTCGGGGGACGAGCGGACACAGGACCTCCAGGGCAGGCTCGGGCCAGGGCGCGAGCGAGATCAACAGCGCTGTGTGCTGCGCAAGTTGCGGTGCATCCTGCCACCGCACGGGGCTCTTGTCCTGCCCTCGGGATTGCGTATGGGTAACACACTCGATCTCCGCATCATCAATTCCACTCTGCAGTCGGGGCCCTACTTTGCGTCAGCTCTCGAATTGACGGCGAGGGCGGCCGGAGACGCGGAGAGGTTATGGCCCCGTAGCGTCCGGCACGACGAGCCTTGACTCGCCGGACGTCCACCGCCTGCGTGCGGTCACGCAGGCCCAGTCGGGTGAGCACCCGGCTCGCATCGGTCTTCACCGTCTCCTCGGTGACATGCGGCCCAACAATGTTCTGGCGCACCTTGCGGAACACACCGTTACCCTCAGCTGGGACGCGTCCGCCAGGCCCGGGCGAAGAGTTCGGGCAAGGGGCCGGCGACGGGCCGGGAGCAGACCTTGCGCCCGATGATCCGGACCCCGAGCAGCTCAGCCTTCCAGGTCTCCATCGGAGGGTAGAACTTGTCCCCGCCCGCCCAGTCACCGGGCAGGAACATCCCCCGCCCGGACCGGGCCCTGCGGTCGGCGACCACCAGACCGGCCTCGACGAGCGCGGCCGCAACGGCCTTGTGGTGCGCGGCAGTCCACCGGTTGAAGCGGCGGATACGGCGATCGGTGGGCACGGGCAGGGCCAGCAGCTGCAGATACAAAGTGGCGGCGTCCGTTTCCAGACCGGTGGTGGCGACCACCTCTTCGACCACCTGTGGTGCGGACAGCCGCGGATCGGTCTCGTAGCCGCCCGGCGGCAGAGACCCCTCGGTGATGCGCTGCACGATCCGCTCGAACTCCGGACCGCGCAGCCGGCGGACCAGCGCCAGATGCGAGTCCTCCACGTCAATCACGCTCTCCAGGCGCCGCGAGCGTTCGTCGGCCCCGTAGCGGCCGGGCCTGAAGAACACGCCGGGCGCCTCGCGCTCACCGCGCCGGTCGAACCCTGCCTCGGACACGACGACCAGGCCGTCGTCGAGCGTGGGATGCGAAAGCGGCTCGGCGGCGTCCAGGTAGGGCAGGGCGCCGGGGAAGCCCGGCAGCAGTTCCGCCACGGTGCGGCCGCGCAGGCTGCGGCCGCGGGCGGAGAGCAGCAACCCCGGGTGGGCCAGGCGTTCCCGCAGCAGCCGCAGGGTCTCTGGGACCCCCCGGCGTACGGGATCTCCTTCGGGAAGCTCGGCGTACAGCCAGTCGACGGCGTCGCAGACCACGGCGAGCAACTCCCTGAAACGGAAACCCTCCTCGCCCTCCCAGCCGCCGCCACTGATGCTGTTCATCCGCAGCCGGGTGTCCGGGTCTTGGGTCAGCCGCGGCTCGCGCGCGGGATCGGCGAACACGGCGCACACGGCTGCCGGGGCCATCCGTATATCGCTGTGCTCGGCGGCGACGGTGAGCGTCGACTCCGGAACGGCGGGGCGTACGCCCTGTTGCCTGCGCCAGGCCTCGGCGATCCGCTCGGCGAGCGCCAGCTGCCCGCCTTCCAGCCACAGCTGCCCGGGGTCCGCGGGCAATACGTCGGCCAGCAGGTCGAGTCGCTCGGCCACCCGCAGGGTCGCCAACTCCCGTTCACCGGCCTCGGCGTCGGACTGCTTGAGCCCCATCACCTTGCGCGCCTCGGCATCGAGGCCCGCGTACCCGTACTTCACATCAGGTATCCCGGCGAGCAGCAGCGCGGCACCGGCCCGGCTCAGCCCGGTCCGCTCGGCGAGCAGCGCGGCCGCCGCACGGTCCCAGGGCGCGGGGCCCTGCTGCCGTACCAGGTGCACGAGGCGTCGCAGCCGCTCAGGTGTGTCCCAACCGGCCGCGGGCACCGGCTCGGTGGCCGTGATCTGACCGCATGTCGGCGGCTGCGCGGTGCCGGTGCGCAACTCGATGAAACGCTGCCCGTCCCGGCCGGCGCCGAGCCCGTGCAGGGCGACCGTCGCACCGTCGCGGGTCCGCACGGCACGCTTGTCCTTGTCGGCGAGTTCGAGGACGCCCGTACGTATCCGGGAGCGCGCCTCCGGGTCGGCAAAGGGCGTTTCTGCCCACACCTCCAGCATTGCCAGCTGGACCGCGCGCAGATGGTCCTGCACGTGGAAGGAGCTCGCCCGCAGGGCCACGGCACCGCACCGGCCGATGAACCGGTACCAGTTCCAGCCCGGGTACCGTGCGGGCGCCTTTTCGCCACTTCCGGTCAAGTAGCCGCCGACCTCGGTGAACACGGCGAGCGTGCCGGGCTCCCAGTGCCCGGAACCTTCGATGAAACCGTTGAGGGCCGGGGCGATCCACTTCTCGTCGAAGGGCTGCGCGGGGCGTATCGGGGTGTGGGACATGCGGCCATCCTGCCGGATCGCGTGGCCTCCTCCCGCCGGTGCGGGGCACGCGCCGTACCCTGCGGATCCGGCGCTGCGCCCTTGCCGGCGGTTTGGACGCGGACGGTGGAGCCGGACGGGTCGTACGGGAGAACCCCGGATCGGCGGGGTGCCCGTGACCAGCACCGCACGGCACACGACGCGGAGTGTCGCCCGCGTCCGCTTCCACTTCCCTGGCGAGACCCCCGGCGCATTGTTCGAGCACCTGCCCGGCAACAAAGGCCGTCACTGTTCACCGCGCTCGGGCAGATGCCGGCCGGCGCCGACGCACGCACGCACCCCGAGATGGCCGCCCCGATGCGCGGCTACGCCCAGGCCGGGTCGTCCCCGAAGAGACGGTGAAGAGCACCAGATGAGCGCGGCGGAGTGATGAGAAGCCGCACGTCGATCACGACAGGCGTAACGTCTGTTTGAGTTTGCGCATTGTGGGTGACCGGTAGGTATGGCCGTTCTCAGGAAATTCGCCCGCCCCATGCTCGCCTCTGTCTTTCTCGCCGGAGGTTGGAGCACTCTTCGAGACCCCAAACGCGTGGCCCCTGCAGCCGAACCGGTGGCGGTTCCTCTGGCCTTTCGCATCCCCCGGCTCACCGAGGATCCGGAACAGCTGGTCCGTGTCAATGGCGCGGTCCAGGTAGGAGCCGGGCTGATGCTCGCGACCGGACGTGTTCCGCGCCTCGCCGCCCTCGCGCTGGCCGGTTCACTGGTGCCGACGACCCTCGCCGGGCATGCCTGGTGGAAGGAGGAGGACAAGGATCAGCGGGCGGCCCAGCGCACTCAGTTCCTCAAGAACCTCTCGTTGCTCGGCGGACTACTCATCGCGGCGGCTGACACACACGGCAAGCCCTCTCTCGCCTACCGGACACAGGCCGCCGCAGTGGCAGGACACCGCAGTGCCCGTCACGCCGGTCGCGAGACGGCAAGCGCGCTGAATGATGCAGCCGGCACCCTCCGATCGATGTCCAAGAGCGCGCAGCAAACAGTCGCGCGGCAGTTCTGATCCCCCGCTCGTCCCGCGCACAACACCGCGCGGAGCCTTCGGCGCGGTGTTGTGGCGCCTCGAACCTCACTCCTCAAGCACGTTTCGCGTACTAGCCGCGAACAGAGGTGCGCGCCGCCCGGACATGAGGCGCCTGCGAGGGGGCTTCCGCACAATCCAGGGTCGCCGCACGTGGTGCCGAGTAGCCACGTGTCCTCTACCTGCGGTAGAGGGGCGCGGTAAGGTGAGGGGTATGGCAGCAGACGAGACGAGCATCAAGGTGAGCACGGCAGCTCGGGACCGGCTCGCCCAGCTGGCAGCCGAGCACGGCACCACCATTCGCAGCCTGGTGGAAGACCTCGCGCAGAGCACTCCAACCCAGGCCGAGTACGCCGAGCGTGCCGAGCTCGCCCGTGCCGAGCTCTCCTCCGCCCTGGGCAGCGCGCCAAGCCCGGAGGCCGAGGCGAAGGCCCGGGCCCTGCTGGAGCGTCTGGGGGCCGGCTCGCCCGGTCCGCAGGCTGCTGTGTAGTGGCGGCGATCGCGGTCGTGCTGGACCACACGACCACCGCGGCGCTGTTCGACCCGGAGGATCCGTTCAGCGAGGCGGTCGCCGCGTGCTACGTCCAGGCTTCCGGCGGGCTGGGTGATCTGTGTGCCCCGGTGCTGTCGCTGACGGCCGGCGACGCCGACCGCCCCGGCTTGCTCGGCTACATCAAAGGGCTGCGGTTCATCCGGATCGAGGCGTTCGACACCGACGCCGCCGTCACCGCCACTGAGCTGCTGCGCTTCGGGCACTCCTGGGCCGCCGTCCATGCCATCCACGCGGCCCGACCTTCCGCCGCCCACCCCGACGGACGGTTTCTGCTCACCCTGACGCCGAAGGTCTACGCGGGCACCGGCGTCCAGGCCGTCCACCCCGGCCAGTGAACAGGCAGCCGCCGACAGCACAAGACGATCACCACGCCCCCGCCTGCACCCCGACTCCCCGGAAGAGCATCGGGCCCACCAGCGTCCCCTGTGAGGCGCCGGCTACAAGCCGGCGCTCCTACGGACCGTCGGGGCCCTGCGCCCCGGTTCGCGCGGCGGCGGCCGCCCCCAGCAGAAGCCAGCCGTCGGCCTCCACCGTCTTACGCTCCCCCGGTTGCCACCCTCGGGCCAGCGCCACGTCGAGCAAGGCCCGGACGGCGCCTGGCTCGTGCAGATTCAGGTCTGCGCCCCGGATGAAGCCCACGTCTCCGGAGCCGAAGGGGGCCCCGCCCGGGACGTACCGGCCGGGGCCCTCGGCGAAGACGATGCGCAGTTGCCCTCCTGTGCCGGAAGGCTGCGCGGACAGGGTGAGGGTTTGGCTGCAGTCCACGGGCCGACCTTCGTCGTCCCTTCGGTGGCTGTGGCGCGTCACCCACATGTACACGCGTCCTTCGGCAACCAGTCGGCGGGGCTTCTTCATTTGGCGAGGCACAGGCCGAGAGTACGCGGTCTGCCCGCCCAGCTCCTGTGACGCTTCGGACGCTGCCTCGTCTCTTGTGAGCACCTGGCCGTTGATACCGAGAGCAAGCTTCTCGGCGCGGTCCCCAACCTCGACAAGCTGACCAACTGCACGTGCATGAGCGGCCCTTGACGTTGCGGCGGGCAGGCGCGGCTCGTGGCAGAGGGTTGGTCAGCTGCGGAAGGGGCCTGTGACTTCGTAGGTGATGCCGCCTGACGAGCTGCCGCTCGTACCACGCTGGCTGGAGAAGTACAGGCGCTTGCCGTCCGGCGAGAAGGCCGGGCCGCAGATCTCCGAGGAGGACTGGCCGTTGATCCGCAGGAACGTCGCGACCACGTCGTCCGGCGTGATGATGCAGATCTCCATGTTCCCGCCGTCCTCCGCGACGTACAGGTCGCCGGAGGACGAGCCGGTGACGTTGTCGACGCCGGTCAGCGGGGCTCCGCCGCCGACGACCAGGGAGTCGTCGTAGGCCAGCTCATAGGTGTTGGCGGCCAGGTTGAGCTGCCAGACGCGGCCATCGCCCTTGGTGGTGAACCAGACGGTGTCGTTGGCGTAGTGGCAGCCCTCTCCGCCGTTGAACAGCTTGGCGCCGGAGACCTGGTCGCGGGTGGGGGTGGGCGAGCCGTCCGGGTCGGGGACGTTCGCCCAGGTGAAGCTGCCGGAGGTGGCCGTTCCGGCCTTGAGGACCTGGAGCGTGCCCGCCGACAGGTTGCCCCATGTGGACGGAACGAAGCGGTAGAAGCAGCCGTTCGACGCGTCCTCCGTCAGGTAGATCACCTTGCGAACCGGGTCGGCGGCAGCCGCCTCGTGGTTGAAGCGGCCCATGACATCGCGGCGCACGGCGGGTTTCACGCCCCACGGATCGGTCTCGTAGACGTAGCCGGCGCTGACCTCCTCGCAGGACAGCCAGGTGTTCCAGGGGGTCGCCCCGCCGGCGCAGTTGCGGTTGGTGTTGGACAGGATCCGATACGAGGCGGTAACCGAGCCTGCCGAGTTGAACTTGATCGCGCCCGCGCCGCCGGTGGAGGAGATCTCCGAGTTGGAGACGTAGATCCAGCCCGTTCCGTCGGCGAAACAGGCACCGCCGTCGGGGGCGTCGTGCCAGGTGTAGGTGGTGGAGCCGACCTTCTGGCCGGACCGGGCGATCACCCGGCTGGTGAAGCCGCCGGGCAGCTGGATGCCGTTGGAGTCTGCCGTGCCGAGCGCGCCGTACGGGCCGGGGCCCTTCTGTGCCGGCGCCGCGTAGGCCGCGCCCTGCATGAGCGTGTACCCGAATGCCGCTGCCGTGCCGCCGACGACTGCTCCACGCAGGAAACTACGACGTTCCACTTGATCACTCCAGGGGTTCGTGACCGTCCCTGCCGCACCGGTCGGGCGGCGGGGTCGCGAGGGGCGCTTGCGGAACCTAGGAGTCCCGGATTGACGGGGCGTCAACAACCGATGAAGTGGAGGCGTCTGCTATTGGCCTGTTGTGCCGCACTGTGCCGCACCGGTTGCCCGAACCTGCCGCCTCGCCGGTGGCCGACGACCGGCCTACCCGACCGGCCCGACTGACCCGGCTGGTTGCGCGCCCCGGAGCCGATCACGGACGCCGTCCCGGCCGCCGCGCCACACCCGAGCGCCACGTGCCGGTTCAGGACGCGAGTGCGGGTTCCTCGTTCACCGTGCTCCGTTCTGTGCAGGCGGCGGTGCTCGGCCGTGCAGGCGGCGGTGCGCGGCGAATTCAGGTCAGCCGTACACCAAAATTGGTCCAGACCTTGACAGGTCCAGACCATTTCGCTTGAGTCACCGGCACCCCCATGGCGGCGTGGAGCCCGTCTCCGGCCCGCCCGATAGGAGATGTCGCGTGATCAAACGTCTCGTCAGTTTCGCAGCAGCGATAGGTGCGCTCTGCGCGATGATCGTCCTTGGCCCGGCCGCCGCTTCGGCGTCCGCCGCCGCGTGCGCAACCCCCTGGAACTCCTCCTCCGTCTACACGGGCGGCAATACCGCCTCGTACAACGGGCACAACTGGACCGCCAAGTGGTGGACCCAGAACGAAACGCCGGGCCGCGCCGACGTCTGGACGGACGCGGGCACCTGCGGCGGCGGAACCGACCCGGGCAACCCCGACCCGTCAGGATTCGTGGTCAGCGAGGCGCAGTTCAACCAGATGTTCCCGAGCCGGAACTCGTTCTACACCTACAAGGGCCTGACCGACGCACTCAAGGCGTACCCGGCCTTCGCCAACACCGGCAGCGACACCATCAAGCGCCAGGAGGCAGCGGCGTTCCTCGCCAACGTCCACCACGAGACCGGCGGTCTGGTCCACATCGTCGAACAGAACCAGGCCAACTACCCGCACTACTGCGACGCCAACCAGCCCTACGGCTGCCCCGCGGGACAGGCCGCGTACTACGGCCGCGGTCCGATCCAGCTCAGCTGGAACTTCAACTACAAGGCGGCGGGCGACGCGCTCGGCATCGATCTCCTGCGCAACCCCTACCTGGTGGAGCGCGACCCGGCGGTCGCCTGGAAGACCGGTCTTTGGTACTGGAACACGCAGTCGGGTCCGGGCACCATGACGCCGCACAACGCCATGGTCAACAGCCGTGGTTTCGGTGAGACCATCCGCGCCATCAACGGCAGCCTGGAGTGCAACGGCGGCAACCCCGGCCAGGTCCAGAGCCGGGTCGACCGCTACAAGCAGTTCACCCAGGTCCTCGGCACCACGCCGGGCTCCAACCTGAGCTGCTGACTTCCCCTTCTCCGCGCACGACGGCCGGGCGGCCCTGATCCCGTATCAGGTCCGCCCGGCTTCGTGCGTCGCGCCCTGCTCCGGCGGCAGCAGCAGCCGGAACGGAACACCGGATGCCGGGCCCCCGCGCCCCACGCCTTCTCGCACACTGCGGCAACCAATCCACACGCTGGAAGGCCCTGTTCAAGACCCCCGCCATCGTCCGCGCCACGAAGCCCACCACCAGCAACAAGGCTGTGGCGAGCACGGGCAGCGGCTCCTGCTGCGGCGTCACCGCCTGCTGCACTCCCGCTGAACCGGCCGACGACCCGAGCGGCACGGTCGCCGAGGCCAACAGGGCTGCCGGCTGCAACTGCGGCCGACAGCAAGCCGGTTCGACACCTCTCCTCAGGGTGGCCTCCAGCAGCCCCTGACAGCGACACGAACGCCCTCCTCAACGGGACATCGGATCCCGCGGTGACCCCACTCGAAGAGACGCGACCAGCGCGGGACACACCCACCGCGCGAACAACCAAGGCATCGAGGGCGTGTTGTGGACAGGGGTTCTCGTTGCCCGTAGCCCAATGCCGAACGCCGCTTCAGTCCTCTGTCCTGATGTCCCGCTGTCCAACGACCAGATCGCCGACCACATGGTGATCAGCCCGACGACCGCGAAAACCCACATCAACCGGGCCATGACCAAACTCCACGCCCGCGACCGGGCCCAACTCGTGCTCCACGCCTATGAATCCGGCCTGGTCACCCCGCGCAACAGCTGACAACCGGCAAGCTGCCCGACATCGCGGTGGACGTCCGACCAGGACGCCGACCACACGCCACGGTGCTCGCCCCGTCAACGTTCCGTAGGACTGCGATCTCGGTTGTCCCGACGCCGCCCTTCGCAGCTGGCGATGTTGCGAGCCAGGCGAGTTTAGGAGCAGCACGGCCCTCTGCTGCCTTTGTGACTGCTCGACGCGGCCGGCGGGCGCGCAGGGGCCGGCTGGGGGTGCCCGCCGGGCGGGCGGGTCACCAGACCGTGCCGAAGAACCGTGTCCACCAGGTGGGCCGCGCTGCGAAGTGCTCCAGCGCGCTGGGGCCCTCGTAGTCGCTTTCCAGCAGTTCCTCGGGGATGCTCACGTAGCCGAGTGCGGCCAGCGCGCTTTCTACGGTGGCGAGGTCGGCGGGGTCCAGCGCCCCCTCCTCGCAGGCCTCGTCCGTGCCCAGGAAGGCCCCCGGATTGTCGGCGCAGACCTCGGCGAGGGAACCGAACTTGCTCACGCAGACCACGATCCGCGTCCCGCAGACCGTCGCGTCCGCGGGCACGTGGATACGCCCGTACTCGCTGGAGTCCCGGGTGTCCCGCTCGGATTCGCACGGGGCACCGAAGTCCGCTTCGAGCCTGCGTACCAGCCTGCCGAACGCGATACCGGTCGCGGCGCGATCGTAGTGCAGCGGCCGTCCCAGCCGTTCAGGGTCGTCGAGTTCACGCAAGAGGGCCAGCAGTTCTGTCTCGCTTCTCGCCATCCGCACATCCTGCTGCCTAGCAAGAGGGAACGGAGGGGCAGGGGTGGGGAGGCAAGAGCAAGATCCGTAAGCGGCCGCCTGGTTCGGACGAGCCACCGCTCTCCGGGATCGGCGGGATGACCGTGCCCGGACCCCGGCAGGGACCGGCGCGAGGCGGAACATCGCCCGCGTCCGCTTCCCCCTCCCCGCCCAGGACACCGCCGCACTCGCCCCCTTCCGGCCATCACCGTCCCCGAGCAACACGAAGGCGGCCCCTCCGCCCCCGCGCAGGGGGTGGAGGAGCCGCCTTCGTCCGTCACGTCAGCGGAACCTCCAGTGCGGGTGCGGCGTCCGGTTCTCCGACATGCGCGCAGCCACCGCGCGCGACGCCCCAGCCATCCGGCCGCCCCCGGGACGCGAGGTGCTTCGGCCTCGCGGGCAACCGCGCCAGCCGGGCGCCTCGTGGCGCAGGGCTGAGGAGCGGCGCCTCTCCGGTGAGCTGCGTGTCCCGCAGTTCCCTTTCGGCCAGCTGGACGATCGTCCCTCGGAGGCCGACCACCAGGCGGGCCGCAAGCGTGTGGCGCAGGGTGCGTTGATCGGTGTAAGACACGATGGTGAGCGGGCTGCCGTGCGGGCCGGGCTGGGCTGGGCTGGGGCTGGGGCTGGGGCTGCAGTGTCGCGGGATCGTGCACGATGCCCGCCACACTCCAGAGATTGCGTGTTCCACGGGGGAGGCGGTGTATCCATGGTGCTGGCGCAGTGCGTGAACGCGGGCGAACTCGGGGCTGCCGCGACGGGCGATGGTGCGGATCGGCGCGGGCGACGTCGAGGAGTGTCTTCGAGATCGCCCGCGGCGTACGCAGTTCGTGCGAGGCGTTGACTGCGAATCTCTGCTGTTGTGCGATGTGCACTTCGAGCTGCGCGAGCATCATGTCGAAGGCGTCGGCAAGTTCACAGAACTCGTCCTTGTGTCCTGGCAGCCGGATCCGATGGGACAGTGATCCGGCCGCGGCCGCCGGGGGCGTGCATGCTCCAAGCACTCCGGTGACCACCGCCCGACACGCCCCAGGGCTATTTCTTTGCCCCTCGACCGAGCGCGGCCAAGAGACGGCTGACTACGGCGCCTACGAACGCACCGAGCAGAGTCCGCATCACTGTTGGGCGACAGCTCGGGTGTCGTGTGCTGAAGGCCTGCAGCCAACGCCTTGAGCGTTCTACGGCGCTCCGCGGACGGGCCCAAAGGCGGGTGGGCATTCCGAAGTGCACTACGAGATGTACTGCCCCAGCGATGGGTGTGCACAGGAGCATCAGGGTGAAGAAGGCGTCGTCCCCGATGCCGAAGAGCAGAGTGATGATGGAAGTCAGCAGGTAGCCACCACCAATAGACGGCAACAGCCGGAGCAGACCGCGTCCCAGTAACTGCCCTAATACGGCCACCAGTTCCCCGGCCCAGGACTCCCCCCACCATCTGCGCAGCACCGCCAGATCCGCTGCCGGTCCACCTGCCGGGTCCGTAGGATCCACTGCTGCTGCCGACCAGGCAGGCGCAGCACCATCCGTCAGCCTCCCGGTGCTGGTTACAGCGTCCTCGCTGAGCTCGGCGACGTAGTCCCGGAAGCTCACGTGCAGGAACCGGAACCCACCCCCTGCCCGGGAGAGCAAGGCCCTCTCCGATGCGTCCGAGAGGAGCGCCCGCAGCCGCCAGGGCAGGACCCGTCGGGCTGCCAGTTCCCAGCGGGTCGACCAGTAGACCAGCCAGGTCCTGCCGGGTCCGCTGCCGACCAGCAGCGCGAAAGCGACCAGCAGCAGGGCACCAACCTGGGCTGCCGGACCGTCCAGCCCTACGGTCACCGCGATCACAGCCAGTGCGATCACTGCGAAGCCCAGGCACAGCCGTGACGCCACCCTGGCCGACGCACGCAGCGCCTGAGAGGGAGCCGATGGGACCGCCTCCTCGTCCGGTACCAAGCCCCTGACGAGGGCGAAGGCAATGCACATGGAGAGCCCGCCCGGCACCGCGCCCATCAGCCCGTAGGTGAACCCGAACGCGACACCGCCAGCCCATCCGCCCGCGATCGCCCCGAGGATCCCGGCGATGAGACCGACGTTGGTGCCGTCGAAGAACGAGTCCGGAAAATGAACGATCACATGCCCGATCGTTTCGAAGAACCCGGGTTCGCCACGGTTCTCCATGAGGCCCTCGTACGTATACGCCTCACTCCAAGGGGACTGGACGCCGCCCGTCGCGGTACCCACCACCGCTCCCAGCACCAGTGCCGGCGCCCGGTGCAACAGCATTTCACCCGGTTCCCAGCCCGACTCCCAATCCGAATTCAGGGCGAGCGTGATCCCGAGCACCACGGCGCCGCCGAGCCCCCAGACCGCGTAGAGGATGAGAGGGGTGTCCGATACCGACCCCAGCGTCATGCTCGACAGCAGGCATACGCCGAGTGCGATAACAGCCCCGATCAGCGCGCCAGCACCCGCCGTTCCCCAATACCATCGCCACTTCGCCCAGGCTCGCTCCGGCATGACCTGAAAACCGCGGCCCAGCGCGAAGGCCATCGTGCCTGCCGTTGCTGTCAGCACCGCGATGTCCGTGCCTCGTTGCGCCAGCACGCCGGCGCCTGTGAACAGCGGCATACCGACCAGGGCGAACAGGGCCGGAGCGATCAGCATCGCGGCGAGCGTGCCGGCCCGATGGCGGATGCCCTGCTGCCAAGGGGGCCTGGCAGCATAGCCCGCGGTGTTCCACTGGGGAGTGATCCAGTCAGGGAAGAAGACGGTCTCGTTGCGGGCCTGCAGCATCCGGGCCAGCGGCACCAAGTTCCGTACGGCAGCGAGCGTGGCCTGCGCGGATCCCGTCGACACTTTGGGGCGCAAGGCGCGGGGACGCCGCAGCAGGTGTTCGAGGTAACGGCGGAAGAGCTGTCGACGGCGCTCGTCTGTGGTGCCCTGCGGCAGCACGTGCACGTTCTCGGGAGCTACGTCCCTCAGCGTTGTAGCGGCGACGCCGAGCATGAGCGGGGTCGTGAGCAGCTCGGCAAGGGTGTCGTCGTCGACCACGGCCTGGTACAGGGCGCGGTAGTCCCCAGGTGCTTCCGCGAGCCGGTCAAGGATCGCCCGGCGGCTGAGCGGCTCGATGCGGACAGCCGCGGTGACAGGAAGCGGCGGCCCGTCGCGGTACTCGGTCTCGCGTGAGGTGAGCACCATCCCGACCTGGCTGTGGCCCGGGTCGGTCAGGAACGCCGTGAGCGCGGCACGGCACTGTTCTCGAGGTCCTGCAGGTATCTCGTCGAGGCCATCTGCCAGCAGGAACAGCGCGCCATCGGCCAGCCACTTGACGGCCTGAGGCTGCGGAACCCCGTACCGACGGGCGATCTCCTCGGCGGCCCAGGCCGCGAACGACTGCTTGGGATCGCGCCAGTTCTGAAGCAGCAACGGTACGGGGAGGGTCTCTCGCGGGTCCTGGAGGGCATATCCGTGCAGCCGTTCTGCGATGCCAAGGAGTAGCACGGTCTTGCCGGAACCGGGTTCGCCGACGATCAGCATCCGCTTGCCGGATGGTGGAACCAGGCACTCGGCCACCACCTGGTCCACGGTCAGATGTGCCGCGGGCTGGGGAGCCCCGCTGTCCCAGCCGTCGTCCTGTTCCCAGGGGTCCGGTTCCAGGTCCGGAAGCCTGGAGCACACCACATCTAGCCGCACAGTCTGCTGGAACGACCGTTCCAAGGACCTCTTGACCCAGTGGCGGTCCACCAGGTCGAGCATCGACAGCCGCCACGGAGGAGGCACCGCGCCCGGTCCGAACTCACGGGGCGGCGTGGCGGGACGGACCGGGACGACCGCGATCATCGCTCCGAGCAGCCCAAGCTCCCGCGCGGCTGTCCGGAACCCCTGGTCCTCCCAGAGCTCCGTCACTGGCACGGCGTGCAGGCGCCGACCGCCGTACGACGACGATGACGGCAGCGCGGACACCACACCGATCAACCGGTCGACGGCGAACAGGCCGGCGCCGGAGAACCCGCCCCACGATTCCGGGCCGCCGTGTCCCGAACCCCGTACATCGACCGCGATCCGCCCCTGCTTGCGTTGGGCGACCGGCACGATCATGCCCTCCAGCTGGTCCGCATCGCGAGTATCACCGACACGGGCCCGCTCCGGGAATCCCACCGCGGTGCATGGCAGCGGCCAAGGGTCTTCGATCCGGCCCCATGCGACCTCCGGAACCGACCGAGGGACCGCGTCGATTCCGGGCACAACCAGGGCAGCATCGAGTTCTTCGCTCTCCCACAGCACGTGCCCCCGGCTCCAGCCCCTTGGTACTGCGGCGTCGACTGGTGTCAGCAGCCGAAGCCAAACCTCGCCGCCGGGCGTCAGCCCGGAAGCGACAACATGGCGTGTGGTCAGGATCGCCCGAGGTCCGACGAGGTACCCGGAACCCGGCACCCGCGACCACAGCTCGACCACACGTCCGGGGTCCAGCCCTCGCATCGGTCAGACATCAATCGGGGAGCCGGGTAGGTGCGCCCGCGATCATCAGCTCGTGCGGATCGTCGGCACCACCGATGTCCACTGGTTCCAGCTCCAGGGCCACCCGGTGCGTCGCCGATCGTCCGGATGCCGCCGATGCGTCACCCGACACGACCCAGAACTTGATCCCGCCCGCGGCTTGCGCAGAGCGCTGCACTTGGACCTCGAACTCCACCTGCACGGATTTCGCCCTGAACCGGATCCGTGAGCCGTCGCCCTCGCTCAGGGCCGTGAGCAGCTCCGCACGCAACGCGGCTACTGCCTCTGCGAGTCCAATACCGTGCATGCTGTTTCGCCCCCCGCTCGTGGACCCAGTATGGCCCAAATCACCCTCTTGGCCCACGAGTCGACTAGACGAAACCGCATCTACGCCAGACGGTTGACAGCCCCTCCATCTCCGGTGTGACGGCCCTACCGACTGCGAGTGGGAACGAGGGGACTCGCCATGCGACACACAGCTATCTGCTCCGCCTGCTTCCGGTGACGGAAGACCTGCCGGTCGGATTTGGTACTCCGACCGCCCGTGCCCGGTGGCGCAGTTGGAGGCGGTAGTCATCGACCAGACTGGGGCGGTGGGTGCCCGCGACAAGAAGTTCCTCGAAGCCGACTGCCTCGACGCAGCCCAGGAGGGATGCACAGCTGAGGCAGAGTCCGCAGTTGATAGCACAGGGACTGTCGTCGCACTCGGTCCTTCCCTGGGCCTGCACATTTCACTCAATTCCGCATGCCCAACGGGAGCGGTCGGCCGCTGTCCGGGGCAGGTCAGCCTGGCAGGTAGGCAAGTACTGGTCCAAGCGTCGATGCGATGTAGGAGGAGGTCCAGTACCCGGTCCTGGCTCTCCACCACGCCGCTTGCGGCATGAGTCGATGCGGACAGGCCGGGCCCTGGTGGCCAGCGGATCCCCCGTCGGTTCCGCCAACAGATCCGTGTCGTCTCGTGCGGTACCCGCGTGCGAACCCCCGTTCCCGGAGGAGGTACATTGCGTAGCGACCACCGCGGGAGCTCGGGAGTAGCCGGGCTGAGAGGGCGGACGGGACTTGCTCCCCTTTCCGCCGACCGCATGAACCTGGACCGGGTAATGCCGGCGTAGGAAGGGTGTTGACGATGGATACTGCCTCCATACCTGCCCGGCACGGCACCGCCGTGTCCCGTGATGCCGTGGCGGATGTGATCGCGTCCGTGCGGGCCTCCGCGCCCCTGGTGCACTGCCTGACCAACGTCGTGGTGTCGCAGTTCACCGCGAACGTGCTGCTCGCGGCGGGTGCCGCTCCCGCGATGGTGCACAGCGCGGAGGAGGCCGGAGCGCTGGCCCGGGTGGCCGGGGGTGTCCTGGTCAACCTGGGAACGGTGACGTCCGTGACGGCGGCGGCGATGCGCGTCGCGGTGACGGAAGCGGCCGGGGCCGGGCGGCCGTGGGTGCTCGACCCGGTGGCGGTCGGCCCGCTGCCCTGGCGTACCGAGCTCGCCCGGGAACTGCTGGATAGCGCACCCCCAGCGGTCGTGCGCGGCAATGCCTCCGAGATCCTGGCACTGGACGGCGGCACGGGCGGGCGCGGCGTGGACAGCACGGACGCCCCCGAGGCGGCGCTGGCCGCGGCGGGCGCGCTGGCCCGGCGCTATGGCTGCGCGGTCGCGGTGAGCGGTCCCGAGGACGTTCTCACGGACGGGACGCGCGTGGTGCGCCTGGCCAACGGGCACCCGATGCTGACTCTGGTGACGGGAGCGGGCTGCTCACTCGGCGCCCTGGTAGCCGCTTGCACAGCCGTCACCGGCGACGCGCTGCTGGCCGCCACTGCCGCGACCGGGCTGCTCACCGTGGCCGCGGAGGACGCCGCGACCCGCTCTGCGGGGCCCGGCACGTTCGCGGTCGCCCTGATCGACGCGCTGTACGAGCTCAGCCCTGAGCGGCTCGCCGAGGCTCTCAGCCTGCGCTGAGCATGCGCTGAGCATGCGCGTACTGCGGGGTCCTGCGTGAGCGGTGGCCTGGACGCCACCCGCTGCACTGTGCCCGCCCGCCCCGGGGGCGGCCCCGACACCGAGTAGGGCTGCCCTGTCCCCCCTCTCGCCCCCTCGCCCCCTCGCCCCCTGTGCACAACTCACGGTCCCTGCACGTCAGGGCCTGCCTTCCCCCGTACCTCCGATGCGTTTCCCACGCCTTTCCCCGGCCGGGAGACCCCAAGGAGTAGCCCATGCGACCCACGCGACCTCCTCTCGACCCGTCCCTGTATCTCGTGACCGACACCGGACTCTGCGGCCGCCGCGGTGTCGCCGCTACCGTTGCTGCGGCCGTCAAGGGCGGCGTGACCGCCGTCCAGTTGCGCGATCCGGACGCGGACGCCCGCACGCTGTTCTCGCTCGGCCGGGCGATCCAGGCCGAACTCGCGGGCACGGGCGTCCCCTTGATCGTCAACGATCGCGTGGACGTGGCGGTCTGGTTGGACGCGGACGGCGTCCACCTCGGGCAGCGGGACGTCTCCCCCGAGAGCGCCCGGCGCCAGCTCGGTCCCCATGCGTACATCGGCCTGTCCGTCAGCCGTCCCGAGCAGCTGGCGCACGTGCCGGACACCGTCGACCACCTCGGTGTCGGTCCGGTGTTCCCGCAGTCCACCAAGCCGGACGCGGACGCCCCGCTCGGTCTGGGCGGCCTGGCCCGGATCGTGAGGGAGAGCCCGCTGCCCTGCGTGGCCATCGGCGGGATCGGCGTGTCCGAGGCCGCCGCGGTCTTGGGAAGCGGCGTGGCCGGGATCGCCGTCGTCAGCGCGGTCTGCGGGCAGCCCGACCCCGAGGCCGCAGCCCGTTCCCTCGTACGCACCCTGCGACAGGAGATCCCCGCATGACCAGCCCGCCCATCGCCCTCACCATCGCTGCCAGCGACCCCTCCGGCGGCGCCGGGATACAAGCGGACCTGAAGGCGTTCTCCGCCAACGGCGCCTACGGAACAGCCGTTCTGACCGCCCTGACCGCACAGAACACTCTGGGCGTCACCGGCATCCATGCCATCCCCCCGGCGTTCGTCACCGAGCAGCTCGACACACTGTTCGCCGACGTCCCGGTGGATGCCGTCAAGATCGGAATGCTGGCCGACGCCGCCATCGCCGCAGCCGTCGCAGAAGCCCTGGAGCGGCACCGGCCCCGGTGCGTCGTCCTCGACCCCGTCATAGTCTCGACCAGCGGCCACCGCCTCCTGGAGGCCGATGCGGTGACGGTGCTGCGCGAACGTCTGCTGCCGCTGGCCGACCTCATCACCCCCAACCTCCCCGAGGCCGGCGACCTCCTGGGCACCGCCGCCGCAACCAACCGCGCAGAAGCCATCGAGCAGGCCCACGCACTCCTCGAAACCGGCGCCCGGCGCGTCCTGCTCAAGGGCGGCCACCACACGCACGAGGCCGAATCCGTGGACATCCTCGTCGACGCCACGCACGCCACAGGCACCGGCGGCGCGGGCGTCACCGAGCTGTCCGCACCTCGCATAGACACGCGCAACACCCATGGCACCGGCTGCACCCTCTCCGCCGCGATCGCCGCCCTGCGCCCGCAGCACGACGACTGGCACACCACCGTCGCTGCCGCGAAGGCGTACCTGACCGGGGCCCTGCGCGCGGCCGACACCCTGCACATCGGCCGCGGCCACGGACCCGTCCACCACTTCCACCAGTACTGGAGCTGAGCCCCATGACCACAACGTTCTGCGACGAGCTGTGGGCGGACACGGCCGAGATACGTGCGGCCATCGACAAGCTGCCGTTCGTCATTGCCCTCGGTGACGGCACCCTGGACCGGGAGAAGTTCGTCTACTACCTGGCCCAGGACGCCCACTACCTGCGCGGCTACGCCCGCGCGCTGGCCAGCGCCGCCGCGAAGGCGGACCGGCCGCAGGACATCGCGTTCTTCGCGAAGTCCGCCCACGACGCCGTGGTCGTCGAAAGCTCCCTGCACGAGAGCAACGTCGTCGACGTCGACGCCTGGACGCCCTCCCCCACCGGCACCGGATACACCTCCTACCTGCTCTCCGTGGCTCACACCCAGGGCTATGCGGAGCTGACCGCCGCGGTCCTGCCCTGCTTCTGGATCTACGCCGAGGTGGGCCGGGCGCTCCTGGAGGTAGCCGGCGACCTTTCCGCCCACCCCTACGGCGACTGGATCGGCACGTACGCCGACGAGGAGTTCGAAGCCGCCACCGAACACGCCCGGCAGATCGTCAACCGGCTCGCGGACCAGGCCGACCCGGCCACCCGCGCACGGATGCGTACGGCCTTCACCACCGCGTCCACCTGGGAGTGGATGTTCTGGGACGCCGCCTGGCGCACCGAGTCCTGGCCCCTCAGCGCCGCTCCTGCCCGGGTTTCGGAGCCCGCCAAGTGACGACCACCACCGAACCCGGCACCGAACCCACCACCCCGGGACCGGCCCCGGCAAACGAGGCGCCGCTCACCCTCGACCAGCCCACACCCAAGGTCCTCAGCGGCCTGGACCAAGGCACCTTCTGGGCCAACCTGGGCGTCAGCCTGCTCGGCTTCAGCGGCATGCTGGTCGTCCTGGACCCCTTGGGCACCGGCAGTCCGACCCTGTCGTTCGCCGCGGCCGTCACCGCGTCCGTCGTCGGCACCCTGATCGGCACCCTCGCCCTGGGCCTGGCCGCCATCACCGGGGCCCGTACCGGCGCACCCTCGATGGTCCTGCTGCGCGGCCTGTTCGGCGCGAAGGCGTCCTACCTGCCCACCGTCCTGAACGTGCTGCAGATGGTCGGCTGGGCCGTGTTCGAGCTGGTGGTCATCTCCACCGGCCTGAAGATCCTGGCCCGCCAGGCCTTCGGCGAGCCGGGACCCGGCTGGCTGTACGTACTGGTCGCGGGCGCGGTGACGACAGCGCTCACCCTGCGCCCGCTCGGCGCCCTGCGCCTCATCCGCCGCTATGTCACCATCGCCGTCGTCCTGGCCATCTGCTACCTGGGCTGGGACCTGGCCGGCCGCGGCATTCCGATGGAGGGCGGCTCCTGGAAGGACTTCTGGTTCGCCGCCGACAGCGTGATCGCCGTGTCGATCTCCTGGCTGCCGTTGGTCGCCGACTACTCGCGGCACTCCCGCAGCGAGAAGGAGGCGTTCGGCGGCCTGGTCATCGGCCAGACCCTCGCGGGCGTCGCGGGCTCGGTCCTCGGCGTGGCCGCCCTCGCCATGATCGCGTTCGACACCACCGACCCGTACAAGGTCTTCGACCCGTTCACCGCCACCAGCGTCGGCGTGATCTGCTTCGGTGTCCTGGTCCTGCGCGAGGTCGACCAGTCCTTCGCCAACGTCTACTCCACCGCCGTCTCCGCCCAGAACCTGCTGCCCCGGGCCGACCGCCGCATCCTGTGCCTGATCAGCGGCACACTGGCCACCGCCCTGGCACTTCTGGTGAACATGGACAGCTACGCCAGCTTCCTCTACCTGATCGGCGCGGTCTTCATCCCGATGTTCGCCGTCCTGGTCGTGGACTACTTCGTCCTCGGCGGCCACCGCACCTGGGACGTCTCCGAACAGGCCCCCACCCGCCGAATCATGCTGCTGCCCTGGGCACTGGGCTTCATCACCTACCAACTGATCGCACCGACGAACATCGCCGGCTGGTCCGACTTCTGGGCCTGGCTGCAGGACGCCGTAGGCCTCACCGTCCAGCCGTGGATGAGCGCCTCCCTGCTCTCCTTCGCGGCAGCCGCCCTCACCACCCTCGCCGTGGGGCAGAGGCGGGCACCCGGCCCCCCGCCGGCGTGAAGACCGGATGGGGGGATCCGTGATCCCTGGATAACTGCGGCCTTCATCCGCTCTTTCGCCTGCGGAATCGTCGGTGGGGAAGGCGGCGGACCGGACGGTTCGCCCGCATCCCCGATGGGAACGGAGCCCCACCATGACCCGCATCGCACTGATCACCGGCGCCAACCGTGGCCTGGGCCGCAGCACCGCCCTGCACCTTGCCGAATCCGGCACCGACCTGATCCTCACCTACCGCTCGCACCCCGAGGAGGCCGAGGCCGTCGTCGCCGAGGTCCGCAAGCTGGGCCGTACGGCGGTCGCATTGCAGCTGGACACCGGCGACACTGCCGCGTTCCCCGTCTTCGCCGCACAGGTACAGGCCGCGCTGGCGCAGGAGTGGGGCCGCGACGACCTCGACATTTTGGTCAACAACGCCGGGCACGGAGTGCACGCTCCGTTCGAGGAGACGACCGAGGAGCAGTTCGACGGCCTGATGAACGTCCATGTCAAAGGCGTCTTCTTCCTCACGCAGACGCTGCTGCCGCTGATCAAGGACGGCGGCCGCATCCTCAACGTCTCCACCGGCCTGACCCGCTTCATCGCCGCCCCCACTTCCGCGTACGCGGCGGCCAAGGGTGCCGTGGAGATCCTCACCCGCTACCTCGCCAAGGAGCTGGGCCCACGCGGCATCACGGTCAACGCCCTCGCCCCGGGTGCCACCGGCACCGACTTCGGCGGCGGCGGGGTGCGCGACAACGAGGAGATGCGCGGCATGCTGAGCAGCGTCACTGCCATGGGCCGTCCCGGTGAGCCCGATGACATCGGCGCCGCGGCGGCCGCGCTGCTCGCCGAGGGCACGTCCTGGGTCACCGGGCAGCGCATCGAGGCGTCAGGCGGCATGCTGCTCTGAACCGCTTCGCCCCGAAACCGCCGCCGCCCCTGCCGTCACCGGCGGGGTCACGAGAAAGACCAACGCCGTGGACCGAGCACAACTCGCGGACTTCCTGCGCACCCGCCGCGAAGCCCTGCAACCCGAGGACGTGGGCCTGCCCCGGGGGCCGCGCCGCCGCACCCGCGGCCTGCGCCGGGAGGAGGCGGCGGCGCTGAGCGGTATGTCCACCGACTACTACGGCCGGCTGGAACAGCAGCGCGGGCCGCAGCCCTCGGAGCCCATGCTCGCTGCCATCGCCCGCGGCCTGCGCCTGTCCCTGGCGGAACGCGACCACCTCTTCCGCATTGCCGGCCACAACACGCCCTCCCGTCCCGGCACACTGCGCGCGGACCACATCACACCCGGTCTGATGCGCATTCTCGGGCGGCTGGACGACACCCCCGCGCAGGTCGTCAGCGATGTGGGCGAGACCCTCGCCCAGACCCCGACGGCCACCGCACTGCTCGGCGACCAGACCCGGTTCACCGGCCCCGACCGCAGCCTGACCTACCGGTGGTTCACCGATCCCACCGCACGGCTGCTGTACGCGGAGGAGGACCACCCGCTGCACAGCCGCTTCTTCACCTCCGGCCTGCGTGCCGCCTATTCCCGCCAGGGTGCGGGCGGCCGTGCCCAGGAGCTGCGCGATCTCCTGCTGGAGAGCAGCGAGGAGTTCGCCGTGCTGTGGAGCGCGCACGAGATCGACGCCCCGCGCGTGGACCCCAAGCGCGTACGCCATCCCGAGCTGGGTGTCCTGGCCCTGCAGTGCCAGGTGCTGCTGGACCCGGAGCAGAACCAGACGCTGCTGGTGTACACCGCCACGCCGGGCTCCGAGGACGACGAGAAGCTCCGGCTGCTGCCGGTGCTGGGGGCGCGGGCGGTGGGGACCTGACCGGCCGACACCTCACCCGCCCGCAGGTGGCACGGCAGCACCCAGGCGGGCGACCGCCGCAAGCTGACGCCCTCCCAGTGGTCGTCCTGCTCGGGGGTCAGCGGCGGCCCGACACCGTGCGGGTTGATTCGGGCGCCGGGGTCTGCGACGCGTCGGTGCCCGGTCCGGGGGCCTGCGGAGCCTTCGCAGGCCCGACGTGCGGGACGGTGTCGGCGCGGGTGCGCGTCAGTGCCACGGTGCGCACCCCGGACGCCCGCTCGTGGGCCCACAGGTCCGGCCTGCGCCGCCGGGCCATCAGCGCGTAGCCGCCGAGCAGGACCACGACGAGAACGATCAGCAGCACCTGCGGAAAGCGGTCGATCAGCATCCACTGGATCGCGCGCGCGTCCGCCGCCGAAGCGTCCCGGACCCGGCGCACGACCCACGTCGGCCCGTAGAGCAGGACCATCGACGCGGCCACGAGGGTCGCCATCAACGGGAGGATGACCGCGCCCGGCAGCAACGCGCGGACCGCGATCCGCCACAGCGCCGGCCGCCCGTCGCCTTCGGTGGGCACCAGCTTCAGCAGGAGAAGCCGCTTGCCAGGGGTCGTCCCTGTCAGCCAGGGCACTACGACGAACCACACGGTGAAGACCGCGACCATCACCTGCGGTACGGGCTGGGTTGCGGCGTAGACGTCGCCCGCCGCGATGAGAACCACGAAGACCGTGACGGCCGAGACTCCGGTCAGGTCGACCAGCAGCGCCACCAGGCGCCGTCCGGAGGTGACGGCCTGCCGGGCCGGCAGCGCGTCGGCCGGCGTCTCCCCTGCCGGGAGCAGTCGGGCCAGTGGCCCGGCCGCGTACCAGCCGAGCAACGCCCCCGCGGTGTTGAGCAGCAGGTCATCGACGTCGAACAGGCGGTAGGGGCACGCGTAGATGCCCCACAGCCCGGTGCCCTGCGTGACCTCGAAGAACAGCGAGGCGCCGAAGCCCGCGGCGGCCGCGGCGGCGAGGCCGCGCCGCAGGTGGTACCGGACGAAGACGCCCAGCGGGAGCAGCAGGGCCAGGTTCAGGACCGCACCGCTGACTGCGGGGTTCTGGAGCACCAGGGCGTTCAGCGTGACCTTGTGGTGCGCCTCCTTCCAGATGTCGCTGAAGGTGTTGCCCGGGATCCACTGCGGGTGCGCGACCGCCGCGAACGTCTTGCACATGTCCGCTGTCCGCTTGGGCAGCGGGATGAGCGTCATGCACAGGGCCGTTATCGCGTAGTAGAGGAAGCCGAGGAGCGACAGGGCGCGCCACTGCGACATGGTGCCGTGGCGGCGGTAGAGGATGACCGCCGTCGGGAGGAACAGCAGCAGCGCGAGGAGCGGGAAGAGCGCTGCTGCTGTCTTCATCGGCAACAGGTATGCGGAAGTCATGCGCGAGACTATACACAACGCATATACACGGAGTGTATAGATGTCTGAGCTGTGGCTTTTCCTGAGAGTGGGTGGTTGGCGGGGGGGGGTGGTGGCGACGGGTGCGCGTGTCGGGCGTCATCGACGGCTGCCGCCGTGATCAGCCGTCGTCCTGCCGGGTCTTGGCGTGGCTCAGCCGGTAGGAGTCAGAGTCAGTGCCGGTGGCGACCGGACAACACCGACGCACGTCGAGCCCTGGCCGCCGCCCGCGGGGCAGGGCAGTTCACGCACCCGGCGCCCTGCCCCGCTGACGTCAACCGCGCGCCTGCGCCGCCGACTGTGCGACCTCCGCCGCAAGGCGCACGGCCAGGGAGCGGGCCAGCAGTACCGGCATGCGCGCGGCGTCCGCGGCCGCGCGGCGCATCTCTTCGGTGTAGCCGATGCAGTCAAGGACCACCCACCGCGCCCCGCCCGCGGCCAGCTCCCGTGCCGCCGCGGCGCAGTGCTCCGGCGCGCCCGCGGCGTAGGGGTCCGCCGGAGCTGCGGTGACCCGGCCGGGCAGGAGCCGGGCCCAGCGCGCCGCGACGTCCTCGCGCTGGGCGGGCAGCGGGCAGAGGACGCCGACCGGGTCCGCTCCGACCAGGGCGCGGACGCCGTGCTGGACGAGTGGCTCGGCGTACAGCAGCGGCCTGCCGGCCGGAACCGGCGGGAAGTGGCCGGTGCACAGCAGCAGCGTGGCGTCGGCGCCATCGGCCTCGCAGCGGGCGACGGCGTCGGCCATCCGGGGGGCGAGGGCGTCGTGGCCAAGGACGGCGGAACCGCCGTCGCGCAGCCGGGAGATCAGCGGTGCCTCGCCGGGGACGGGCCCGACGGCGGCGCGTACCGCGTCGGCGTCGGGGCCGTCGAACCGGTCGTGGTCGAGGGCGCCGTGCTCGGTCAGCCGGAGCCCGGCCGTGAGCGGGAGGATGTCGGGAGTCAGGTCGGTGCGCGGGGCCTGGCCGATGGTGACCAGGCCCAGTACGCCGCGGGTGTCCGATGCTGTGGACACGGTCACACCGCCTTGTAGATCTGGCCGACATCATGGACGGAACTGCCCGCGATCAGGCCGGCGCCGACCAGGGCGAGGTCGTTGTCGGCACTCTCGGCCGCGGCGTCCGCCTCCTCCTTCGTGGCGGCCCGGGAGCGGCGCCGGCGCGTGTAGCCGAAGCGGACGGCGAGCGCGGCAAGAACCAGCCAGCCGGCCTGCGGGGTGGCCACCAGCAGACCGGTGGCAAGGAGCACGCCCATCTGCCGCTTGGAGCCGCCGAGGAGTTGGATCAGCACACCGGGGATCGCCCACAGCAGCATCATCGTGATGGCGTGTGTGTCGGTGAGACCGGCCTTGATGGTGTCGACGTACACCTGGGCGACCGGCGGGACACGGCCGTCGGAGAAGAACGGCTTCCACGCGATGGCGACGACGACGATCGCCACGGCGAAGCCCACCAGCTGCGAGAGGTACTGCTGGCGGCGGCCCGCCATCTCGTACGGCTTCCACGGCACGGCGTCCTTGCGCAGCAGCCAGCCCGCCTTGAAGTCGAAGCCGACGTCGGCGAAGGCCGGTCCGGTGCACGCGCAGTACCCGACAAGGAGGGCGAGCGGGATCATCGGGATGCTCAGGACCAGGCCGAGTATCAGGAAGATCAGCGTCACGGCGAAGGCGGGGAACCACCCGGAGTGCATCGCCGCGAGCCCCACGATCAGCTGGTGCACCAGCGCGGCCACCCCGGCGAGCAGCACCCAGCCGACGAGGGCGAAGCCGCCCATGTCCGCCGCGACCCCGCCGCCGACGGCGACAACGATCGCGCCGACGACGAACAGCGCCATGCCCTCGATCAGTCCGCGGCGCAGCCGGCGGGCGTCGACGGTGCGGAAGTCCGCGTCGAAGCGCTCGTCCTGCCGCTCGGTGGCTGCCTGCTTCTTCGCCGTGCGGTCGCGCATCATCAGTGCGGCCTGGACCAGTGCGACCAGACCCGCGCCGATCATCACGCCGTGCGGGACGTAGTTGGCGCCGAGGTCGTAGTGGAAGGCGGTCGGTACGTACTGGGCGGCAAGCAGGCCGACGCCGAACATCAGCAGCGCCCAGATGTTGCCGAGGAAAGCAACTCCCGCGGCCGACGTCGGCAGCTTGAACATCGCTCCGACGAAGCCGACGACCGCGCCGACGCCCAGCACCGCGGCCTTCTTTCCACCCTCGTCACCTGCCTTGATCGTCTCGGCGGCGGCGATCCCGGCGGGCCAGGCCGATGAGGCCGGGAAGAGCCGCGAGTCGTAGACCCGGAAGAGCACCCAGCTGTCCACGGCCAGTCCGATCACCGCACCGAGCAGCATCGTCCACACCAGATCGGGGCGGCCGATGAGGAACGGCACCGCGATGGGGGTGATCAGCGAGTTGGCGGCGGCGAACGTCGAGCCGGACACGGCCGACTGCACGAGGTTCTGCCGGTGCTGGTCGCGCATCCTGCGCAGGCCGGCGATGGAGATCCGGCCGATCAACATCGCGAGCAGCGCACCGATCACGGAGGTGTTGGGGGCGATGCCCAGGGTCGTGATCAGCACCAGGCCGATGACGGAACCCAGGACGGCGAGGACGGCGCTGACGACCAGGGTCACCGGTTCGAAGGCGCGCGGGTGCGTGGGCGGCGCACCCGTGGGGGGCGCGCTGTGCGAAGTGGTCACGGGGACTCCAGCGGGGCGAAGGGGGGCGGACCGTGGTCAGGCGGCGGACGCCTGCAGGCGGGTCATCGGCCCGTAGAGCTCGATCAGCCGCTCGAACTCCTCCTGGTCGTGGAAGCGTGCGACGCCGCGTCCGAAGTCCTTGGCCGCCTCCAGCGAGAACCGGGCCGCCGCGGCGATGTCCGTCTCGTGGCTGGCCCCCGTCGCGCAGCCCGCCACGGCGGTCTGGGTGACCAGCGCGAGGCCGACCACCGGCGCGTCCGTCGCCACGCACGGCTGCATGATCGAGTTGAGGTGGTGCACGCCGTTGCCGTACGGGGTGATGTCCTGCGTGGTGATCGGCAGGACGTGCGCGACCTCGCCGGTCACGGTCTCAAGGACCCCCAGCAGGTCGTCGCTCGGGCGCAGGATCCAGCCCTGCTTGACGGTCGGGGAGAGCGCGACGCCTCGGTGGTTGAGGAGCCGGTTGCCCTTGGTGGTGTCGATGGAGACCACCGCGTCCATCTCCGGGGAGATCTCCGCGCGGTTGCAGTCGAGGACCGAGATCGGCGAGTCCATGAACGGCACCGGGTCGTGCGGCCGGGTCGGCGCGTCGGGGCAGACGTGCGTGGAGAGGATGACGTCGCCCTCCAGGCGGTCGCCGCGCCCGTACATGTCGAGCAGCTTCGCCGCGGCGGCCAGCGCGGCGACCGCGCCGTCCGCGTCGGACACCAGGCCGATCCGCTCGGGGCGGGCGCCTACACCGCCAAGGCGGCCGAGGATGCCGAGCGTGGGCGCCTCTCCGCCGGCGGCCTTGCCGCGGGCGCCGGGGACGGTGACCTTCACGAAGTCGGTGCCGCCCTGCT
Organism: Streptomyces sp. NPDC055189; assembly: GCF_053606765.1. Classification (NCBI taxonomy): domain Bacteria; kingdom Bacillati; phylum Actinomycetota; class Actinomycetes; order Kitasatosporales; family Streptomycetaceae; genus Streptomyces; species Streptomyces sp. NPDC055189. The sequence goes on along the minus strand of NZ_JBSGSG010000071.1, from coordinate 10,579 downwards.
CGCCCTCGATCCGGGTGACGGTGATCTCCGGCTTGGGGCCTTCGGCCGGCGATCCGGCCGCGTCCAGGACGGACCGCAGATGGCCGGCGAGCAGCTCACCGCTTGCCTGCGGGCGGTCCAGGAGGTCGAGGACGTCGAGTACGTGCTTGAGCACAGCGGCTCCCTTGGTGCGTGTACGAGATGGTGCCGCCAGGGCCACTGTGACCTGGCTTCCAGCAGACTGCGACGCCAATCCCGGATGAGACAACCCTTTCTCTATTTCAGAGAAGCATGTCCGCCATCCGGTACGCTGCCGCCATGACCGCACCCCCTTTGCAGACCGCCGACCGCGTCCTCAGCGTGCTCCTGGCCTTCTCGCAGGAGCGCGAGGAGTGGGGGGTGACGGATCTGGCGGCCGAGTTCGGCTGGGACAAGTCAGTCGCACAGCGGCTGCTCGCCGCGTTGGCGCACCGCGGATTCCTGGTCTCCGACCCGGTCACCCGCCGCTACCGCCTCGGCCCCGCGGTGTGGCACATGTCGACCGCCTGGGAACGGCACGGCGGCATGTCCGCCCTGGTACGGCCCACCGTGCGCGCCCTTGCGATGAAGACGGGCGCCACCGCGCTCTTCGCCGTCCCGGACGGGGTGCACCTGCGCTGCGTGGAGTCGGCCGACGGCGGCAGCGGACCGCTGCGCGCTTACCGGCTGACCGGCGAGCTGTACCCGGCCCATGCCGGCGCCACCTCCAGGGCGTACTTCGGCATGCTCACCCCCGGCACCCGGGCCCGGCTGCTGTACGGCAGACCGATGCCGCGCTTCTCCCCGCTGACCGTGACAGACCCCGAGGAGTTGGAGGAGCTGATGGTCCGCGCAGGCCAGGACGGACACTCGCACTCCAAGGGCGAGTACGATCCGGCCACCTCGGGCCTCGCGGTGCCGCTGCTCGTCCGCTCACAGCCCGTCGGCACGCTCTCGCTGGTCGGGCCGCACGACCTGGTCACCGGACCGGACGAACACCTCCTCGGCCCGCTGCAGGCTGCCGCGGCCGACCTGGGCGAGCTGCTCTCCCCGCGCCGATCCCGCCCGCAGGCGACCCACCGGGCCCCCTGACCCCCGGCCCCGCCACTCCCCTCCCATCTCCTCCCTTTTGGAAAGGCATCTCCCCATGAAGCTGCTCCTGCTGTCCAACTCCGCGGCCCCCGGCCACGGTTATCTCGAACACGCGACAGAGGTGATCGCAGACCATCTGACGGGGGTGCGCGAACTCGTCTTCGTGCCGTACGCGCTGGCCGATCACGACGCCTACACCGACAAGGTGGCCCAAGCGCTGAAGCCGCTGGGCATTTCCGTGCGGGGAGCACACACGGACGGCGACCCGGCCGGGACCGTGGCCGACGCGCAGGCCGTCTTCGTCGGCGGCGGCAACAGCTTCCGGCTGCTCGCGGCGCTGCACGCGCTCGGCCTGATCGCGGCGGTGCGCGCACGCGCCGCCGCGGGGATGCCGTACATGGGATCCTCGGCCGGCACCAACATGGCCTGTCCGACGCTGCGCACCACCAACGACATGCCCATCGTGCAGCCGCCGGACTTCGCCTCCTTCGGCCTGATCCCCTTCCAGATCAACCCGCACTACCTCGACCCCGACCCGGCGAGCAGCCACATGGGCGAGACGCGTGCAGAGCGTCTTGGGCAGTTCCTCGAGGAGAACGACGTGCCGGTCCTTGGGCTGCGCGAGGGCACCTGGCTGCGGCGCCGGGGAGACAGCCTCGAGCTCGGCGGCACCCCGGCCGGCGCCCGCCTGTTCCTGCGGGACCAGGCCCCGCAGGAATACGCCCCCGGCGCCGACCTCAGCACCCTGCTGACCCTGCCCGCCCGGTTCGACACCGCGTCTGCCTGAAACGCCGTTCATGACAGTCGGCCGCGGACTGTCACCGCACACGGCCGCTACGACGTCCCGGACACCTTCAGCCCACGGATCCGGCCGGCGTTGTCGAACGAACCGAAGCCGATCCGCCCGTCGCCGGGCCGCGTGCTCACCGCTGTCATCAAGGGGTACGGCGAGCCGTCCAGGTACACGGCCGTCTCCCCGGTGTCCCCGCAGCGCACCACTCTGACTCGGTGCCAGGCTGCGTCGCTGATCGCGGGCGGGGCGCCGGTGGTGCCGTCCCACTGGTCCTCCACCCGCAGCCGGTCGGCGTCGTCCACCGTGAAGACGCCGTTGTGCGGGTAGATGGAGTTGTCCTGTGAGAGATGCGCGTAGCCGAATCGGGTGTCCGACTCGTGGCCGAAGATGACGATCACGTCCCGGTTCTCGATGTCGGTCGGCGTATCGATGCGGACCTGGGCATCGATACGGACGTTGCGGTACGTGGGGCCGGTGGTGAGCACGGCGTACTCATAGGGGCGGCGGGGTCCGGGCCGCTCGACACCCGGCTCGGTCATCACCGCCTGGCCGCCCTTGAACTGCCACTTGGAGGGGGTGACGGGCGCCCAGTTCTTCGCGCCCATCACGCCGGTGAGGGTGGTCCCGTCGGTGTCGCAGCTCGCGAACGTGCGCGTCCCCGTCACCTTCCAGATCTTGCCGTTGGCCTTGGAGAGGATGTACAGCTCGCCCTTCGCGTCCTGCCCGAACCGCAGGTCGACGCGCTTGTCACCGGCAAGTTCCTGCATGGAGACGCGCTTGCCGGACTTCGCGTCGTAGACCATGAGGCTGTACATCTGCGCCAGGCGTTGTTCGGCGCCCGGCTTCGCGCGGCGCATGTCGGTGGCGTCCGTGTAGAGGAGGCGGCCGTCGACGATGTCACCGAGTACGTACTTGCCCCGCAGTCCGTGCAGGTCGTGGCCGCGGTAGACGTAGCCGCCGGAGATGCCGCGGCCCACGTCGGACTTGCAGTTCCAGCTGGCCGGCGGATCGTGGTCGTAGGCGGCGACCGGATAGGTGTAGCCGTACTTCGCGTCATCGGCGGGCAGCGGGAGGATCTTGGCGCACGGGTCGGTGGCCTTCTTGTCGAAGACGAAGGCGCCCTCGCGTTCGCTCCACCCGTAGTTGTCGCCGGCCCGCACTTCGTAGACGGCCTCGATGGCGTGCTCGCCGACGTGGGAGAGGAACATGCGGTGGCTGCCGCGCGCGTCCCAGCTGAAGCGGTGCGGGTCACGCATGCCGATCGCGTAGATGTCGCCGAGGGTGCCGGACTCGCCGACGAACGGATTGGCGGGCGGGATGCCGTACTTGCCGTTCGCGCTGCCCCGGCCGCGCGGGTCGATGCGCAGGAGCTTGCCGTGCGGGAGGGCCCGGTTTTGCGGGTCGCCGGTGGTGGAGCCCTTGCCGCCGTCGCCGACCGCGATGTAGAGCAGTCCGTAGTCCGCGTCGCCGGGCTTGGAGGTCGGATTGAAGTCGATCTGCTGGATGCCGTGGACCTGGCCGTTGAAGCCGATGCGGAGCAGCTCTCGGTGGGTGCCGGAGAAGACGGAGGCGCTGGGGTCGTCGGCCGTCCACTCGGTGACGATGCCGTGGAACCCGTTTCCGCTGGGCTGGTTGAAGTCCGGCTTGGCGTCGGTCAGTTCGGGTTTCTCGGTGTGGACCGTGTAGAAGCGTCCGTTGTGCCGGAAATCCGGGTCGAAGGTGACGTAGCCGAAGCCGGTGCCCAGGCCCCGGCTGGCGTAGAAGGCGGCGGAGAACTCCTTGTAGAGGTCCAGGTAGGGGTGCTGCTGGGAGCCGTCCTTGTTGAGGGAGTACAGGGTGCCGTTCTGGTCCGCGACGGCCAGGCGGCCGGACCCGCCGGGGAACGGGGTCAGGTAGTTGATCCGGTTGTGCCGGATGAGACGGCTGTCCTCGACCGGGCCCGGGCGCGGCTCGGACTTCGGGAGCTGGGCGAACTCCTGGACCTCGAGGCCGAGACCGGAGGTGACCGGCTTGCCGGGGATGGGGTCGGTGACAGCGGCCGCGGCGGTGGCAGCGGCGGGCGCTGCGACCGCGCCTGCCGGTGGCGTGGTGAGCACTGCGGCGAGCAGGGCGCCGGTGAGGACTTGGACCAGGAGGGATCTCGTACGGGGCCGGACGTGCGGGGCCGACGGGGACAAGGGGGCTCCCTTCGTGTGGCGTGCCCGGGAGGTGCATTCGGGCGGCGTGCGCAGGACGTGTGCTCTGGACTCGTGGTCTGGACGTGTGGTCTGGAGGGGGGTCCCGCGGACGAGTCAGACCGGGAAGCAGGTCCAGCACGTGAACTCAGGAGGCGGGTTTGCCACCGGTGCGGCGATACTCGGCTCTCACCTGCCCCGGGGTGGCGGCCCGGTCCAGAAACAGCAGGTCGTCCATGCGGCAGTTGCAGGGGTTGGCTTCGCGGGTGTTCTGCGGGAAACTCCCGCCGATTTTGATGCCTCGGGGGTCGGTCGGTGAGGCGAAGTCGGGCTCCGGCTCTCCGGCGAGAGCCCACGGATCACCGTCGCGTACGTAACTGCCTGAAAGCGCACGGCCGTTGCGGTACAGCGCCATCTCACCCGTGTCGAAGTCGAAGGTCGCGGCCAGGTGGACCCACTTGCCGTCGGGCAGATGGGTACGCCAGTCCCCGTTCGCGGCGAAGGTCTGGGACGTGGAGCCGTCCAGGCGCCGTCCGAGTGCGACGAGGCGCAACTCGCCGCCCACATCGATCACTTCGAGGAGAGCCCGTACGTCGTGCCCGTTCGAGTCCCCGGTCAGGACTCCCGCGAGACCGATGGCGTTGTACTGGTCGGAGGGGTCGGCCGAGCCTGAATTCGGGCTCGGGTTCTGTCCGGTGGTACGGAACCAGCCCATCACCGTGGCCTGGCGGGCTCCGTTGAACGCGTGCAGCGAGGCCGCGCCGTCCGGGTCGTACACGCCCGCCTTCCAGTCGTCGTTCCCCGCGGCGTCCGGAGTCAGCTGCCGGGTCTGCAGGACGTGCCCACGCCGCGGATCGGCGTGGTCGCGCACGCGCATCGCGGCGCCGCCGTTGACGAGCGACAGGCTGGTGCCGGACGGCCCCACGTCGCGTTCGCGCCCAGCGTCCGCGGGGTCCGGATGCTCGAAGTCGTAGGCCGCGACCAGACTTCCGTGGATGCCTGCCCCGGTGGCTGCGGACCGGTCGTCCGGCGCTGACGCACCGCCGGGCGGAGTGACGAACGCGGCGGTGAGGAGAGCGGCGCCGGCCGCCATCACGGCAGGCCATAACCCAGACCGTGCAGATCTGCGCCGGTAGGACGGCACGGCGGTGCCAGGCGTCATGTCCCCTCCAGAAGGCGTGCGAAGAAAGCGCTTCCTGTCATGTCTGCTGCAACGTACAAACATCGGACGGTGGCGACAAGAGTGCGTACAGCTATTGCCGTGCCGCTCTCGCGGGGAGCGACCTCACCACTCTGTACGAAGCGGGGGGCTACGCCTCCGCAGCGGTCCCGGCCAGGCGACTGCACGCGATGGGTGACCGCGACAAAGACGTGGAGATCCGTCAGAAGGGCCCCGATCCGAGGAAATGCCCGCCGCACGTTCGGAGAGGCAGACGCCCGACAGCGATCGCCATGCCTACCGCGGCCGCGGACCGTTAGGTGCGTCGGACCTGCGCGGCGGACGCGCCCCGGAAATCGGGATGCCGTGGCTCCGGGGTCGTTGTTAGAACGAGCGCATGGGTATGTGGGTCGACACTTTCATCGCGCCTCAATCGCCGGTGCTCCTGCCGGCGGAGGAGTTCGGGCGCCTGGTCGTGGACCTTGGCCGGGAGCGGCTGGTGCGTACGCCGTGGGCGCTGTTCTCCGGCTCGCTGTGTGTCAACGCCGGTCTGGGCTGGGGCGGTGTCCTGGGACAGGCTCGGTTCGAGCCTCCCGCGATCGGAACCCAGCTCGTCTTCTCCGAGGACGGCATTCCCGGCCCGGACAGCGAGCCGCCGCCGTGGGGTGCTTCGGTCGAGCGGGCGGTGCTCCTGGCCCGCGGCGACAGACTCGACGACCTTGCACCCGCCCTGCGCAGCGCCCCCTACGGCCGGCAGGACATCGCCGTCACCTTCCACTGCCTCGACTTCACCAACCCCGCGATCCTGGACCACTATTGGTACGAGGACGAACGCACCATGCTGGCCTGCTACGCCCTGGCCGCGCCCCAGGACCGGCCGCTGGAGGCGGACACCGGCGGCCGCTCCGAGGGTCCCGTGCACCCCGTGCAGACGTGCGTGGTCAACACGTGGAAACACGGCGACGGCCCCGCCTGCCCGGCCATCGAAGCGGTGGCGGCCCGCCACCTCGGCCCCGCTCTGGTCACCGGCGAGACCTGGGGGTAAGCCACCGTCAGGTCGACGCACACCGCTGGACGGTGACCGTCCCCACACCGGGCACGCTGCTTGCTCGCACCCGAAACCCAAGTGCGCACGCCGGTATCACTCTGTCACCATTCCCGCATGGCCCACCCTCTCGAACATCTGGTCGTCCGGCATGCTCGCCGTCTCCCTGCCCCCGAGGGGCCTGCCGGTGACGGTGTCGTTGCTGTGCGGCAGTTCGACTCAGCACTGATGTCCGTGGGCTTCAAGCTGTCCGGTCCGCTCCTCGAGCGGCTGGCCGGGCTGTCCGAAGACGCGGTGACCGAGATCGCCGTGCGGACACTGGCCGGCGTGCGTGAGCTGGTCGGTGACCAGGTGCGGCACAACACATACTTCATCGATTTCCCGGCGAATGTGCCGGACACCCTGGACTTCTGGATGCAGTGCATCCGCGAGGCTCTCGCCGACGGCGATGCCCGCGAAGGCACCCTCAAGCAGCTGAGCACCGGCGTGGTGAATCTGCTGACGCTGCCTTCGTACGGGCGCTACCAGCACACGTACACCGAAATGCTCGGCCACCACGACGAGTTGCTCGCGGCGGCCGGTGACCGGGTGACGGTGCTGCACCTGGGCCGGAACGCACAGGACGAGGTCGGCGAGCTGTACCTCAAGCTCGCGGGCAGCCGCACCCCGCTGAGCGAGGAACACCTGCGTGACCTCGGCGAGCTGGCGACGCACTGTGCGGACGGCCCGCAACCCGAACAGATCCCCGTGCGAGAGAACCGCGCGGTAATCAACAAGGCCCGTATGCACGCGGGTTCGGGACCGCTCCTCGACACCGTGACCGATGTGCTGCGCCTTGCCTGCGCGCTGGCGGGCGGCAACGTGTCCCTCCTTGAACCCACCAAGTTCGTGAAGCTGTCGCGGCCCGCACGCCGGGCGCTGCTCGCGGGCCTTGACGCGGTGGTCGCCGCGGCGCCCGCGCAGCTCGCCGATGTGACCGCACACCGGGAAATGTGGAAGCGGCTCGGCGAGCGGCTGCATCCGCACGAGTTCCCCCAGTGGCCCCACGCCGCCCGGGTGTTCGCGGTGGCGCGCGGTGAGCAGCGGGTGCGCTCGTTCGCGAGCCGGACCGAGGAGCTGCTCGGCCGGGGCGACCTGGCCGGTGCGGTCAGCCTGCTGGAATCCGCACCGGGTCTGCTGCTGCGGGCCGTGGACCGGCTGGTGCGCTCCGCCCGCACCGACGAGGAGTACGCGGCCGTACTCGCCGGCGCCGAGGAGGCGGCCCGGCACGCTGCCGGGCGAGTACTGCTCTCGACGCGCCAGCACCTGCTGAACCGGGGAGACCACCTCGAACAGGCAGGCGCGCGCCGGGTGTTCATCAACCGGCACGGGCGTGCCTGGGTCACCCGGGACACCCGCCCCGCGCTGCCCATACCGGCCAAGCAGAGACTGATCGAGCTGCTCGACACGGAGATCGCGAGCAGGCTGCCGGACACCGGGCCGGTACTCATCGATCCGGACTTCCTCGATGTGGCGCTGCCGCTCAGCGGCAAGGCGGCCCTGTCCGGGCTCGGGGTACTGCCACGCGGCTCGGTGTCGCCCGTCGAGGGCGAGCTGCTGCGGTTCTTCGTGCACTGGAAGCAGAAGAGCCAGACCACCGACTACGACCTGTCCGCGGTGATCCTGGACGAGAACTACGAGCAGGTCACCTGGCTCTCCTACACCCAGCTGACGGATCTGGAGGGCCGGCATTCCGGAGACATCACCGAAGCGCCCGAAGGGGCCTCGGAGTTCATCGAGTTGCGGCTCGCAGCGGTACGCGGCAGCTACGTCGTCCCGGAGGTCCTGCTGTACTGCGGGGAGAGCTTCCTGGAGGTCGAGGAGTCGTTCTTCGGGTTCATGCTGCGAGAAGGCGAGCAGCAGGGCCGGCCGTTCGAACCGCGGACCGTGCGGATGAAGTCGGATCTGCGGGGCCCCGGCCGGGTGGCGCTGCCGCTGGTGTTCCAGCGCGGCGACGGCGGCCGGTGGCGTGCGCACTGGCTGCACTTGTACCTCAAGGGCATGCCGGCCGCCAACCGCGTCGAGGAGACCCGTGCGACGGTGGAGGAACTGGCGCGCGGCATCGTCGAGCGGGAACAGCTGACGGTGCGCTGGCTGCTCGGCCTGAAGGGCGATACGGAAGTGACCTTGTGGGACGGCGAGAGCATTCCGGAAGGGCCGGTCACCTACCTGGGCATGCAGCGCCCCGAAGGGCTGCACCCCCAGTCGCAGGTCTTCACCCCGGAAAATCTGCGCGACCTGGTCCCCGAGTGACTGGTAGCGTTCAGCTCGCTGAGGCCATGAAAGGGCTTCCTTCTCACACCCACCCTCACCGGGGGTTCAACGCCAGCCCTTCCGCCTTCCTCAGCTCAGGCCGGTGAGGCCATGAAGAGGCTTCCTTCTCATACCTTTCCTGTAGAAATAGCCTCCTCGCTTTCCTCACCGCCGACTTCAAGCCCCTGGCTGCCCACGCCAGGGGCTTGGTCGTACGCCGTTCAGCCCGCGGAACGTCGCGACGTCGCCCACGCGGACAGGGCAACGGCTCCCAGCCCAAGCTCAGTCGCCGTCAATGATCTGGTACAGGTAGATGATGTGGGACTCATCGTCCGGCATGGCGTTCACGTCGTCGGACTGGCCGTCGATCCGGAAGTAGAACTCGGGAGACTTGCGGCCACCGAGGTCGCCGTTGTCCTGCATCTTGGCAAGCTGTTTGACGAACGTGTTGGCGTCCGGTGTCTTGGTGCCCAGATCGCTCGCGAATGTGCCGCCCACGACCACCTTGAGGTGGCTGTCGTCGAGGAGCACGTCCATCGCGGCCCCGGTCGCGCTGGTCGGCTTGAAGACGGGGCCCTCGTCACCGCACTCGTACTGACCGAGGACGAGTCCCATCGTCGTGTCGGGGGCCTCGCCGCCGAAGTCGACGGACTCGATCACCCCATAGGGGCCCTGACCGCCGTTGTCGCAGACCGAGCCCCGGGGCGGGGCCTGCCGGTCCGCATACTCGTACGTGCCGTCCTCGCCGCCCGAACTGCCGGTGTTGGAGCTGGTCGGCTTCTCCGGATCGGGCGTGCCGGTCGCGTCGGGGCCGGTCGTGCTCGCGCCGTCCGAACCGCCGGGATCGGTGCCCGGCCGGCTCGGGGCGCTCGCGGACGGGTTGGCCTCGCCGTCGGGCTTTCCATCGCCCTCGCCCAGCTCGCAGGCCGTGGTGGTCAGGGCCGCCGCGACGGCCACTGCCAGGGCGTACAGCTTCATCTTCTTGCGGGTGACGCGCATGTACAGATCCCCCGTGGTGGTGCGCACGTCGTAATGCGCATGGTCAAGAAATGACTGCCCGTCAAGTGTGCTTGTGGAGCGCCACGTTCCGTGCCAGCCGTAGCGGATCGTGACCGGTCAAGGACAATGCAGCGGACTCGGTGACACCTCCTCTCTGAAAGACCGTCACGAGAGCAGAATCCCGTCTCCTCATCACCTCCCGGCGGCGACGCGTCAGGCGGTGCGCCGGCAGCCGGTTGTGGTCGTCGTGGCGGGTCTGTCCGGTGCAGAAGACACGCAGATGGCCGACCTGATGCAGACCGTCCCGGACCGTCGCGGCGGGACCGTGGGTTCGGCGCCTTGTCCGCGACCGGGGTGGCGGCGGGATGGAATCGGTGCTGGCCGACCCGTACGGCTTCGGCACTTGCGTCCGTGCTTACCCGGCCGCCCGCACTGCGGGTCCGTCCCGCGCGTGTGGGGACGGATTCGCGTTCCCTCAGCTCCCGACTCCACCGGCAGCCCCCCATACCCGACCCGCCCCGCCGCTGCACTCCGAGGCCGGCCGGAAGCACCCTAGACGGTATGCCCCTCGCCTGCGACCCAGCCCATCGAGGCCCGGCAGCAACTCCTATGAGTGACAGGCCCCTTGACGAACCAGGCGGTACTACCAGGCCACGCATGGGCAGTTCGGTTCCGGGACGCCGGTATCGCCCGGGCCAGCTTCCGATCAACCCGGTCTTGCATCTACCCTCAGAATCAGACGACACCGGGCCCCTGGCCCGTACCCCCGGCTCCCAACCCCCCGAGCCGTGACAGAGGCACACGCCTTTCACGAGACCGGCTGGAGCCGCACCGCTGACGCGACTCCAGCCACCGCCCTCCGGAGGCCGGCGAGGCAGCTCCCGCGACCTGGCACCGCCGATGGAGGGCACCTCACGCGAGGCCCGATCGAGGGGGAGCCTCGATCCCTCGCGCCCCCGGCCGCCGCCGCAGTGCGGCGGCGGCCCGGCCCATCACCCCGCGGTCCCCCCAACCGACACCGCCAGTAC
>NZ_JBSGSG010000070.1:0-53386 GCF_053606765.1 Streptomyces sp. NPDC055189 | reverse complement strand
CCCCGGGCCAGCAGGCCCGGGGCGCCCTTTCGTGTAACCGGACTGGGCCAATCACACCCCCCTGAAGGGCGCTAATCGGGCAATAGCGATAATTAGTAGGATGAGCCGGTATACGACTGGAGGGACGCATGGGAGCGATAGGTGAGCGGGGGGCGCCGCAGGAGCGACCCGATGTGTCCGTAGTGGTGATCGTCTACAACGACGCCGAGCGGCTGCCGACCGCCGTGCAATCGGTGCTCGACCAGACGCTGCACGGCGTAGAGATAGTCATCGTCGACGACTGCAGCACCGACGACTCGTACGCGACGGCGCAGCGCCTGGCCGCCGAGCACCCCGAGCGCGTGCGGGCCTACCAGCTGCCGGAGAACAGCGGCGCGGGCGGCGAACCCCGCAACGTCGGCATCGGCCACACCGTCGGCACGCATGTGATGTTCCTCGACAGCGACGACGTCCTTGAGCGCAACGCCTGCCGCAACCTCCTCGAAGCGGCCGAGCGCGACGGCTCCGACATCGTCTCCGGGCTCTGCGTGCGGCTTTCGATGGACACCCGCAACAAGAAGCGCGACCAGTGGTACCCCTGGCTCTACGCCACCACCCGGACCCTGGAGTCCGTCACCGAGCTGCCCGACCTGTTCGTCTGGGACACCCTCTCCACGAACAAGCTCTACCGCCGCGACTTCCTCGTCGAGAACGCCCTCCGCTTCCCCAAGGGCATGTTCTACGAGGACCTGATGTTCATAGCCGAGGCCTACCTCGCGGCCGAGCGCATCACGCTCATCCCCAACCAGGTCTACTTCTGGCACGTGCACGAGCGCGCCGCCGCCAAGTCGGTCACCAACCGGCGGCACGAGATGACCAACTTCCAGCACCGTCTTGAGATCCACCGCCGGATCGACGCGCTGCTCGCGGAGCGCGGCCTCGACGAACTGCGGCTCTTCAAGGACATCAAGTTCCTCAAGCACGACCTCGTGCTCCACCTGCGCGACCTGCCGTTCCGCGACGACTCCTACCGCCAGGAGTTCGCGGGACTCGCCCGCGACTATCTCGCGGGGCTCAACCGCGCCGCGTACGACGAGGTGCTGCCCGCCCAGGCCATCTGCGCCTACCTCCTGGAGCGGGGCGACTGGGAGAACCTGCTTCCCGCCGTCGACACCCTCACCAACCGCGACAAGATCTCCTCGCCGCTCGCCGAGCGGGACGGCCGCGTGTACTGGTGCGCCGACCATCTCGACGACCCGTTCGGCCGCAGGGTCCTGGACGTGACCGAGCTCGGCTATCACAGCAAGCGCTTCGACCAGATGTTCCTGCGCAACGTGCTCACGCGGTACGAGGAGTCAGCGGGCGTGGTGGGCATGGCGGGCCGCGTCACCAACCCGCTCGGCATCGTGGGCCCGGACGCCGTGCTCACCGCCGAGCTTGAGTTCACCGCGCGCCGCCGCAGCCTGCAGTCCTTCCGCTTCCCGGTCGCCGCCGTGCGCTACGACGGGGAGAGCGTGGACTGGTCGGCTTCCGTCGACCTCGCCCGGCGGCTGCGCCCGCTCGGCATAGTCGACGCGGTGTGGGACGTGCGCCTGCACCTCATCGCCGACGGAGTGCGCACCAGAACGCGGCTCAGCGCGGGCACCCCGGGGCTCGCCGAGGGGATGCTGCCGGTGCGGCCGAGACTGACCCGCCTCGTCGCCGATCATCTGGAGCCGGAGGTCTCGCAGCGCGGGCACCTCGCGTTCCGCCTCGTCACCCGGGACGCGACCGGCGGCCGCGTCCAGGACCTGGTGGCGCGCGGCACGCAGGGCGTGCCGGGACGGCTCGCCAAGTCCGGTTTCCGCAGGGCGAAGAAGCTGCGGGGGGACCTGACGTCCGGGCGGAACAAACTGCGCGTCTACGACGAGGTGTTCAGCCGGCTGCCGGTGAAGAAGGGCACGGTCGTCTTCGAGAGCCATCTCGGGAAGCAGTACAGCGACAGTCCACGGGCGATCTACGAGGAGATGCGGCGCCAGGGTCTCGAATTCGACGCCGTGTGGTCCTACGCCGGGAAGCCCGACGGCTTCCCCGAGGATGCCACGCTGGTGCGGCGCTGGTCCCTGCCCTACCTCAGGGCGCTCGCGCAGGCCGAGTTCTGGGTCGACAACCAGAGCTATCCGCTCAAGCTCACCAAGCGCCCGGGGACGACGTACATCCAGACCTGGCACGGCTCGGCGCTCAAGCGCATGGGCTTCGACGAGCCCGCCTGGAAGCTGCGCAGCAAGGCGCGCCAGGACGAGCAGCAGCGGGTGCTCGACCGCTTCGACCGCTTCCTGGTCCGGTCCGAGCACGACGTGCGGACCCTGGCGAAGGCCCTCCGCCTGAAGGAGAAGGTGCTGCTGCGGGTCGGCTACCCGCGCAACGACGCGCTGGTGCACTCGAAGCGGGCCGAGGACGCGAGCGGTGTGCGCGAACGCGGGCCGTTGGCAGCGGAGCTCGGCATACCCGAGGACAAGCAGGTGCTCCTTTACGCGCCGACCTTCCGCAAGCACGGCGGGCGGCACGGGCGCTTTGAACTGCCCTTCGACGTGGAGCGGTTCGCCGAGGAGTTCGGCGACCGGTACGTGCTGCTCGTGCGCTCGCACTATCTGAACCACGTGGTGCTCCCGCCGTCCGTGCGGGGCCGCGTCATCGACGTCTCCGCGCACCACGACGTCACACCGCTCTACCGGCTCGCCGACGCGATGATCACCGACTACTCGTCCGTGATGTTCGACTACGCGCTCCTCGACCGGCCGATGGTGTTCTTCACGTACGACTACGAGGAGTACGTCCACGAGGGGCGAGGCACGTACTTCGAGCTGCGGGAACAGGCTCCGGGGCCGGTGGTCGACACCGAGGACGAGCTGTTCGCGGCGTTGAAGGCGCTGGACGAGCAGGTCCTCGAGTACGCCGATGCGAGGGCGCGGTTCGTGGCCCGGTTCGGTGAGTACGACCGGGGTGATGCCGCCAGGAGCGTCGTCGATCAGTTCTTCTCGCACTGGAGCGGCAAGTGAGTCAGACAGTGAGCCTTGCGGAGAGTGGGACGGCGCAGCGGACGCGGGACATCTTCTTCGTCTCCAACAGCGTCAACGAGCTGGGCGGGATCACCAGTTGGTCCCACCAGATGGCCCGCCTCTTCGTCGGGCGCGGCCACCGCGTGCACGTCATCGGCATCACGGAGCCCGGCGAACCGCAGGACATCGGCACGGACCTGCCCTACCCCACCACGACGCTGTACGACGAGCATCCGCCCCGCGTCGGCCCCGCGCGCGGCATCAAGGGGCGGCTCAACGTGGCCGAGCACCGGCTGCGGGCGCGGCGCGCGGAGGGCATGCTGGAGCAGGCCGCCAAGCTGACCGCGCTCTTCGCGCAGGCCGGGCCCGGCGCCGTCGTCATCGTCACGCAGGTGTGGGCGATGGAGTGGGTCGAACTGGCCGACACCAGCGACTTGTTGGTCATCGGCATGAGCCATGAGTCGTTCGCCTACTCACGGGCCTCCTCGCGCGGCGCGCGGGTGCGCAAGCACTACAAGGACATCGACCGGATGCTCGCGCTGACCCGCGAGGACGCCGACCTGTGGATCAGGCAGGGCCTGGACAACGCGTCCTTCATGCCGAACCCGCTGCCGTTCATGCCCGAGGTGCCCTCGCGGCGCACCGAGAAGATCGTCACCAGCATCGGCAGGCTGCACGACCAGAAGGGCATCGACATGCTCCTCGACACCTGGGCGGAGGTCGCGCCGCTGCACCCGGACTGGAAGCTGCGGATCTACGGCTCAGGCGAGGACGAGGAGATGCTCTGGGAGCAGTGCACCGCGCTCGGCCTGGACGGCTCCGTGGAGTGGATGGGCCGGACGAGCGATGTGCCGGGCGCGCTGCGGGGCGGGTCGGTGTTCGTGCAGTCGTCACGGGGCGAGGGCTTCCCGCTCGCGCTGATGGAGGCGATGGCCACCGCGGTGCCGTGCGCCGCCTTCGACTGCGCGCCGGGCGTGCACGAGATCGTCCAGGACGGCGTCGACGGGCTGCTCGCGCGGCTCGGGAACACGGGTGAACTGGCGCGCAGGCTGGACACGTTGATGTCCGACAAGGAGCTGCGGGACCGGATGGGGGAGCTGGCCAGGGTGAACATCCAGCGCTACACGACCGAGGCGGTCGTGCGGCGCTGGGAGGAGTTGTTCCGGTTCCTGGAGCGGTAGACGGGGCGGTTCGGCTGCGGGGCGGCTACTTCTTGCCGCCGGTGAACTGCTCGTACTCCTTCAGTACGTCCGCCGTCGGGCCGTCCATGCGCAGCTCGCCGTGTTCGAGCCAGAGCACCCGCTCGCAGGTGTCGCGGATCGACTTGTTGTTGTGGCTGACGAGGAAGACCGTGCCCGCGCGCTTGCGCAGCTCGCGGATGCGGGCCTCCGAGCGCTTCTGGAAGGAGCGGTCGCCGGTCGCCAGGGCCTCGTCGATGAGGAGCACGTCGTGGTCCTTGGCGGAGCCGATGGAGAAGCGCAGGCGGGCCGCCATGCCGGAGGAGTACGTACGCATGGGGAGCGTGATGAACTCGCCCTTTTCGTTGATGCCGGAGAAGTCGACGATCTCCTGGTAGCGCTCCTGTACCTGCTGCGGGGACATGCCCATCGCCAGGCCGCCGAGGCGGACGTTGCGCTCGCCGGTCAGGTCGTTCATCAGGGCCGCGTTCACGCCGAGGAGCGAGGGCTGGCCGTCGGTGAAGATGCGGCCGTTCTCGACGGGCAGGAGGCCCGCGATCGCCTTCAGGAGGGTCGACTTGCCCGAGCCGTTCGTGCCGATCAGGCCGATGGCCTCGCCCTTGTGGGCGGTGAAGGAGACCTTCTTGACGGCGTGCACCTTGCGCACGCCGGACTCCTGGCCGCCCTTGCCCCGCTTGAGGATGCGGCCCAGGGCGGCGGTCGCGCTGCCCCGGCCCGAGGGGGATCCGGCGCCGTGCACCCGGTAGACGATGTCGACCTCGTCGACGATGACCGTGGGGGCGGCGGGGGCGGGAATGCGGAGATCTGTGTTCGCGGGGATTGCTGTCGTCTCAGCCACGGCCGTACGTCTCCTCTGCCTTCCAGAAGTAGATGAACCCGCCGACTCCGGCGAGCAGCGCCCAGCCGACGGCCCACGCCCATACGTGGTGCGGGAGCTGGTCCGCGCGGAAGCTGTCGATGAGCGCGAAGCGCATCAGGTCGATGTAGACGGCGGCCGGATTGCACTCCAGGAGGACCTGCAGCGCGTGCGGCAGGTGCTGGTCCTTGAGGACCGCGTCGATGCTCCACATCACGCCGGACACGTACATCCAGGTGCGCAGCACGAACGGCATGAGCTGGGCGATGTCCGGCGTCTTGCTGCCCAGGCGGGCCATCACGAGGGCCAGGCCCATGTTGAACGTGAACTGAAGGGCAAGGACCAGCGGCACCAGGAGCCAGGACAGGGTCGGCGGCACGCCGAAGCAGAGCAGGATCACGACCAGCGCGCCCATGGAGAAGAGCAGCTGCTGGAGCTGTTGCAGGCAGTACGAGATCGGCAGCGCGGCCCGCGGGAAGTGCAGGGCGCGGACCAGGCCGAGGCTGCCCGCGATGGCGCGGGTGCCCGCCATCACCGAGCTCTGCGTGAACGTGAAGACGAAGACGCCGGTGACCAGGAACGGGACGTAGTCCGGGACGTCGTGCTTGGTGTTCATCAGCACGCCGAAGATGAAGTAGTAGACCGCCGCGTTCAAGAGCGGCGTCATCACCTGCCAGACCTGGCCGAGCTTCGCCTGGCTGTACTGGGCGGTGAGCTTGGCGGTCGCGAAGGCGGTGATGAAGTGGCGGCGCTGCCACAGCTGCCGGACGTACGCGGGCAGCGTGGGGCGGGCGCCGCTGACGGTCAGGCCGTGCAGGGCGGCGAGCTCGGCCGGGCCGGGTGCGGCGGGCTCCGGCGTGCCGGCCGCGGAGTGGGGTGGGGCGTCGAGGACCTGACTCACGTCCGCTGCTTTCACTCGGGAGTCATGGGGTTACGACGTCGGGACGGGTCCGTATCGTCGTAACGTCGAGAGTAGGACCATGTGACGTCGGAACGCAACCGTATCGTCGTCACGTTCTATGCTGTCCGTATGACGACGAGCAGGCCAGGAGATGAACAGCCGCGTGAGCAGTCCCGCCGCAGAGCGCCCGCGGGGGCCGCGGTGCTGCGCGAGGACGTGACCGAGGCCATCAGGGCCGCCGTCTTCGAGGAACTGGCGGCGGTCGGGTACGCGCGCATGTCCATCGAGGGCATCGCACGCCGCGCGGGCGTCGGCAAGACCGCCGTCTACCGGCGCTGGCGCTCGAAGCTGCATCTCGTGCTCGACCTGGTGTCGGCGATAGCGGTCCAGGGCCTCCCGATGCCGGACAGCGGCTCCCTGGAGGGGGACCTGCGGCTGCTCTACGAAGTGACGTCGCGCGCCCTGCGGCATCCCGTGGCCTCGCAGGTGATCCCGGATCTGCAGGCGGAGGCGGCACGCAACCCGGAGATCGCGCAGGCCATGCAGAAGGCCCTGCGGGAGGGGCAGCACGGAGTGGCGAACGGCATCGTGCGGGCCGCGGTGGCGCGGGGAGAGGTACGGGACGGGGTCGACGAGGACCTTGCCCTCGACCTGGTGTCGGGGCCGCTCTACTGGCGGTCCGTGGTGGTGCGGGCCGATCTGCCCAAGGGCTACCTGGGCAGTCTCGCCACGGCTACGGCGGCGGCGCTCCGGGCGTTGTGAGCCGCGTCAGTTCTGGGGTGTCTCAGCCTCTGGGGTGTCTCAGCTCTGGGGGTGCCTCTCGCGCATCAGGAACAGGGCCGTGCCCGAGCCGAGCGTCGCGATGCCGGTGCAGACGCTGATCAGGACCTGCTGCACGCCGTCGAAGGCGAAGCTGGTGGAGACGTTGGCGACGAGGGCGATCGCGAGGACGAGCCAGAGCAGGGCCTTCATGGCGTGGCCTTTCCGTGGTGTGTGGTGTGCGGTGTGCGGGGGCGTGCTGTGTGATCAACTCTGCCGGAGCGGGGGCGGGTTGGCGATGGTGTGCTCTCCCGGACCGGGGGTGTAGCGCACTACACCATCCGCCGGGGAGCCGCCTCGCCCGCGTGTGCGAGCGGGGTCGCATAGCCTCATGACTCATGACCATGCGGGAGACACTGCGGCGGACCGAACGGGCCCTGGAGCAGCTGGGTGCGGCGGCGTTGCTCTCCCTGGCTTCGTACCTTTTCATCGGGGTCATCCTCCTGACCCTCGTCACCACGCTCATCGTCGTCGGCGCGGGTGTCATGCCCGAGACGGTGCTCATGCTGCGGCGGATGGCCGGCTTCAAGCGCCGCCGCGTGGCCCTCTGGACGGGCAGGGAGATACCCGAGGCGTACGTGCCGCTGACCGGCACGCTCAGCCGGCGGGTGCGGGCGGGGGTGACGGACCCGGCGACGTATCGCGATCTGCGGTGGCTGGGCCTGCACTTCGTCTACGGGTGGCTGTTGCTGTACATCGCCCTGCCGGTGTTCATCGTCGGGATGCTGGTCGACGGGGTGTGGTGCGGGCTGCTCGGCCGCCGGGCGGTGGTGCTGCCGCTGGTGGCGCGCATCGCCGATGTGGAGGCCGCCTGGTCGGGGGCGCTGCTGCGGGCCTCGCCGGAGGCGGAGCGGGCCGCGCGGCTGTCCGAGCGGGTGGAGGAGCTGACCGTCACGCGGGCCGGTGCGGTCGCCGCGCACGGTGCCGAACTGCGGCGCATCGAGCGGGACCTGCACGACGGGACGCAGGCGCGGCTCGTCGCGATGTCGATGCGGGTGGGGCTCGCGCGGCGGGCCTTCGACAAGGACCCCGAGGCGGCGCGGAAACTCCTCGCCGACGCGCAGGACCAGGCCGATGAGGCGCTGACCGAGCTGCGGCACGTCGTACGCGGCATCCATCCGCCGATCCTGACGGACCGGGGTCTGGCGGGGGCGGTGCGGGCGCTCGCCGCGAGCAGCGGGCTCGATGTGGCGGTGCGTGCGGAGGGGGTCGAGGAGGGGCCGCGGGCTCCTGCCGCCGTGGAGGCGGCGGCGTACTTCGTGATCGCGGAGGCGCTGACGAACGCGGCCAAGCACAGCGGGTCGGAGCGGGCCGCGGTGGAACTTTCGCGGGTGGGCGGGATGTTGAGGATCTCGGTACGTGACGAGGGGCGGGGCGGGGCCGATGACGCGGACGGCAGTGGGCTGCTGGGGATGCGGCGCCGGGTCGCCGCGCTCGACGGGACCGTGGAAGTGGTGAGCCCCGTCGGGGGGCCGACCGTGATCGAAGTGGAGCTGCCGTGCGCGTGGTGATCGCCGAGGACAATGCGTTGCTGCGGGAGGGGATGGTGCTGCTGCTGTCCTCCGCCGGGCACGAGGTGGTGGCGGTGGCCGCGAGCGGGCCCGAGGTGTTGCCGGCGCTCGTCGCACACCGTCCGGATGTCGCCGTCCTAGACGTGCGGATGCCGCCGGGGTTCCGGGACGAGGGGTTGCGGGCCGCGCTGGCGGCCCGCGAGGAGATTCCGGGGCTTCCGGTGCTGGTGCTTTCGCAGTACGTGGAGGAGACGTACGCGGCGGAGTTGCTGGGCGGCGGCGCGAGCGGTGTCGGCTACCTGCTGAAGGACAGGGTGGGGCGGGTCGACGAGTTCCTGGACGCGCTGGAGCGGGTCGCGGGGGGCGGGACCGCGCTGGACCCGGAGGTGGTGACAGAGCTCCTGACCCGGCGGCGGGACGACCCTCTGGACTCGCTGACGCCCCGGGAGCGGGAGGTGCTTCAGCTGATGGCGGAGGGCAGGGACAACGGGACGATCGCGTCGACCCTGGTGGTGTCCGACCG
This sequence comes from Streptomyces sp. NPDC055189, assembly GCF_053606765.1. Lineage (NCBI taxonomy): Bacteria > Bacillati > Actinomycetota > Actinomycetes > Kitasatosporales > Streptomycetaceae > Streptomyces > Streptomyces sp. NPDC055189. The sequence goes on along the minus strand of NZ_JBSGSG010000070.1, from coordinate 44,560 downwards.
CGCGGTCAGCAAACACATCGGCAACGTCTTCGCGAAGCTGGGGCTGCCGCCTAGCGATAGCGGGCATCGGCGGGTGCTGGCTGTTCTTGCCTATCTGAACCGGGGGTAGTCAGAGTCCCCGGGGCCGGTGCGGCTTCGCTTCGGCGGTGGGTGCGGGGCTGTCGGGGCTTGGGTGCCTTCTTGTCGCTCGCGGGTCGTTGCGGGGCAATCGGGTGGGGGGAGGGGAAAATCCGGCGCGGAGCGGCGGGCCTGTTTGTACGGTCAGACGCCCTGCGAGGGATACCGCCCCCGGAGCGCCCGCCGGGCAGGGGGAAACGTGCCCGCGGCCGTGGTGGCTGCGACCACCAGAGCTACGAACCCCGCCTGCGACGCCGCAACGTACGGCACCGTACGAGCCACCGCCGCACTGAAGGCGACGAGCGGGACCGAGGCCACCACGGCGCCCACGGCGAGGCCCGTCAGGGCCGATGCCGCCGCCTCCAGGCCCAACATGCGGCGGAGTTGGCCCCGGCCCGCCCCCGCGAGCCGGAGAAGGGAGAGTTCGGGGCGCCGCCCGATGGTGATCAGGCACAGCGTGCTGAGGACGGCGATGACCGTGAAGCCGCCGATCGCACCGACCGCCGCCACGGTCACCACCTCGCCCAGCGCCTGGTCCTCCGGGGCGAGCCGCTCGGGTGCGGGGTCCGCCACCACCTTCGCTCCGGGAGCCGCCGCCCGCAGGGCCCCCGCAGCGGTGCCGTCCGCCGCGACCAGGAGCCGGGTCGGTGACGACGTATGGCGGAGCAGTTGTTCGTGGGAGAAGAGGAAGCCGCCCAGCGCCAGTTCGCGGTCGTACGTCGCCACCACCTTGAGCCGCGCCTCGACCCCGTCCCCGAACCGCACCGTCACCGTCGAGCCGGGGCCCGCGTCCAGGGCGCGTGCCTGGTCCCGGCCCACCGCCACCGTGCCGGGGCGCAGCTTGTCGATGTCGCCTTCCCGGACCCCTGGGTCCAGCGTGCGGGCCAGACCGCCGGGCGTGACGCCGAGCACCGGCAGGCGGTCCAGGCGGGGCGAGCCCGTCTCGCGGCGGGCCAGGACCACCGTGCTCCGTGTGACGGCGGTCGCGGCGTCCACGCCGGGTGCCCGCCGGACCCGCTCCAGCGTGCCCCCTGGCAGCCCGCCGCCCTCCGCGGTCACCGCGAAGTCCGCCCGCGCCGCATCCCCCGCCTGGTCAGCCGCCGCGTGCGTCATCGTCGTACCGGCGGAGAGCTGGACCAGGACGAACGCCGTCACCAGGACGACCGGGGTGATCGCCGCCCCCAGGCGCCTCGCGGAAGCCGTGCAGTTGGCCGCCGCCAGGTGTCCTCCCGCGCCGCCGAACCTGCGCATCGGCGCCCCGAGTACCCGCATCGCACCCTCCGCGATCCACGGACCGAGCAGCGCGCACCCGATGACCAGGACCACCGCCGCGGCTCCGGCGGCGGCCGCCGCCGTCTCCCCCCGCTGGAGCGTGGCGGTGCCCGCCGAGCTCACGCCCAGGAACAGCAGCACCAGGCCGGTGACCCGGCGAGCCGTACCGGGCGCCGCCTCGCGCAACGCCTCCGCGGGCCGCACCTTCGCCGTCCTCGCGCACGCGATCAGCGCCGCGAGACGGGCGGCGAGGAGCGTCAGGCCCGCGGTCACGAGCGGGGCGGGCAACAGCCAGGGCGGGAGCGGCAGTTCCAGGCCCTGCGGCAGCGCACCGCGAGCGTCGAGCAGCGCGCGCAGGCCGAGGAACGCGGGGATCGCCGCGAGAGCTCCGACCAGTGCCGCCACCGCCGCGACCCGGCCCACCTCCCGGCCCACCGCACTGCGCAACTGCCGCGGCGTCGCGCCGACCGCACGCAACAGGCCCGACTCGCGCGAGCGTTGCTGCAGCGCCTGCACGATCGTCGACGACACGACGAGCAGCGCGATGAGTACGACGGTGGCGGCCACGGAGGCGAGCAGCGCGAGCATGCCCGCGCGGGCGGGAGCGGCCTGGAGGAACTCGGCGCCGCCGCGCCCGTTCCCCGTCAGGACCCGCAGCCCCGCGCCGTCCCCGTCCGCCCTGTGCCCCACGCTCTTCAGGTGCGCCGCGTCCAGCGCGTGCCGCACGCGCGCGTGGAGCGTGGACGTGCTGGTGCCGGGATCCGCCGTGACGCCTATCGCCGCCACCGAACCGGGGTGATCCGCGAGGCGGCGCGCCTCGGCGGAGGTGAAGTAGACGGCGGCGCGGGGGCCTTCTGCCACCCCGGTCACCTTGTACGTGGCGTCGGCGCCGGACGTGCGTACGGTGATCCGGTCGCCGACGCGGGCCGCCCCCTCGCCCACGACGACCTCGCCGACGCGCTCCGGCCCGCCCCCGTCCCGTAGGACATGGGGGGCCAGCCGGGCGGCCGGCCACGGACGCCCGGTGGCCGAACGGCCCCGCACACCCACCGGGAAGACCTCGTCGGCGACGGCCGAGCGGACCCCGGAGACCTCGCGCACCGCCGCGAGCGCCGCCCGCGGAACCCGCACGCGTTCGGTCAGGCCCGCCGTCGCCGTCTCGGGGTCGCTGCCCCACGGCTTGGCCGTGAAGCGGGTGCTCTGGTCGCCGGTGACGACGAGGTCGGCGGCGGCGTAGCGCTCCACGCGCGCGTGCCCGAGTCCTGCCGACGCGAGCGCCAGGCCGAAGGAGCCGAGCAGGAGGGAGGTGAGGGCAAGCGCGGCGAAGACCGCGGCCCACGCCTTGCGGTGCATGCGGGCGGCGCGCGAGGCGAGGAGCCGGGTGGCTTTCAGTTCCTTCTTCATGCCGCCGACCGCCCCAAGTCGCGCATGACCGCGTGCACTTGGCTGCTGTCGGGCTGGAGGATGCGGGTGGCCACGTGACCGGCGGAGAGGAACAGCGCCTCGTCCGCCCAGGCCGCCGCTGCCGGGTCGTGGGTCACCATCACCACGGTGTGGCCGTCCTGGTCGACGGCCCGGCGAAGCAGCGCGAGCACGCCGTGCGCGGTCACGGGGTCGAGTGCGCCGGTGGGCTCGTCGGCGAAGACGACCTCCGGACGCGTGACGAGGGCGCGGGCGATGGCCACGCGCTGCTGCTGGCCGCCGGAGAGCTCGGCGGGGCGGTCCTCCCCACGGTCGCCGAGCCCGACCTCGGCGAGGCCGAGCGAGACGCGCCCGTCGTCGGCCTCACCGCCGAGGAGCAGCGGCAGCGCGACGTTCTCGGCGACGCTGAGCGAGGGCACCAGATTGTGCGCCTGGAACACGAAGCCGACGCGCTCGCGCCGCAGCCGCGTGAGGGCGGCCTCCGTGAGCGAGCCGATCTCCACGCCCCCGATGCGCACGGTCCCGGCGCTGGGCCGGTCGAGCCCGGCGGCGCACTGCAGCAGCGTGGACTTGCCGGACCCGGAGGGTCCCATCACGGCGAGGAACCTGCCGCGAGGGAGGGCGAGTCGGAGGGGAGCCAGCGCGGCGGGACCGCCGCGCCGGTAGGTCCGGGTCACCCCGTCGAGCCGGAGCGCGTCGACCCCGCCCGACGGGTCGTCCTCCAGGGTCCCTGCCGCGGAACCTTGCCGTCTGAACATCTCCGGGAACTCCCTCGCGCCGACCGCCAGTGCCACTGCACTGCCACCGGAAACGCTAGGCAGCAGGGGGTCGGGGGACGAGGGAGCACGGTCCCGGAGTGGGGGTGTAGCTGGGTGCACCAAGGGGATTGCGGGAAAGTCCCACGACACGCCGGTGCGGTGGACGCTGGGGCGGGATTTTCTTGCAACCGGCCCCGCCCGGCCGCCTACCTCGGCCCCCGGACGGCTAGCCCCGCCCCGCCCCCGGATGCGACCGCAGCCACCCCGCCCAGGCCGACGCCACCATCTCGCGCACGTCCCGCTTGGCGGACCAGCCGAGCTCCGCGGTGACGCGGTCCGCCGCCGCGACGACGCGGGCCGGGTCGCCGGGGCGGCGCGGGGCGACGGTGGGCGGGATGTCGTGGCCCGTCACCTCGTTGATCAGGGTGGTCATCTCCTGGACGGAGACGCCCTCGCCGCGGCCGATGTTGAGCGTCAGGTCGGTGCCGCGCGGGGCCGTGGCCAGCCGCCGGGCCGTCGCCACGTGGGCCTCGGCGAGGTCGGTGACGTGGATGTAGTCGCGTACGCACGTACCGTCCGGCGTCGGGTAGTCCGCGCCGAAGACGCGCGGCGCCTCGCCGTCCGTGAGCTTCTCGAACACCATCGGGATCAGATTGAAGACGCCCGTGTCCGCAAGGCCCGGGCTCGCCGCGCCCGCCACGTTGAAGTAGCGCAGGGACGCCGTCGACAGGCCGTGTGCCCGGCCCGTCGCGCGGACCAGCCACTCGCCGGCCAGCTTCGTCTCGCCGTACGGGCTCATCGGGAGGCAGGGGGTCTCCTCAGTCACCAGGTCCACGTCGTGCATGCCGTACACCGCCGCCGACGAGGAGAAGACGAAGGAGGCGACACCGGCTTCCGTCACCGCCGAGAGCAGGACCCGCAGGCCCTCCACGTTCTCGTGGTAGTAGTGCAGCGGCATCTCCACCGACTCGCCCACCTGCTTCTTCCCCGCCAGGTGCACGACACCGGTGATCGCGTGCTCCGTCAGCGTGCGGGACAGCAGGTCCCCGTCGAGGATCGAGCCGGTGACCAGCGGCACGCCGTCGGGGACGCGCTCGGCGAGGCCCGTGGACAGGTCGTCGTAGACCACGGCCCGCTCGCCCGCCTCCGTCATGGCGCGGACCACGTGTGCCCCGATGTAGCCGGCGCCGCCGGTGATCAGCCAGGTCATCGTCAGTGGGCCTTCCCGTGTCGTGTCGTGTCCGCTGTGTCGTGTCCGCCATCGGCGTCCGGACGTGCAGTCTCGCAGAGCCCTCTGTACGGGCCGCGTCAGCGTCCGCCGCTGCCCACCCACCGCGCGAGGCGCCTGCGCACCACCCCCGCCACGCCCCGCACCCCGGGCGCGAGCCGCACCGCGAGGTTCCCGGCCTGCGTGGCGTACGGCTGGGCGAGGAGCAGGCCCCGGCGTGAGGGGAGTGCCGTGCGCCGCAGCAGTCCGGGGCCCGCGACCGCCCGCGCCGTCGTCTCGCGCGCCGTGCCGTCGCGGAAGTGGAGGCGCAGCCGCAGGTCCCACACGCCGCCGCCGAGCGAGCCGAGGTCGAGGACGACCCTGGTCACCCAGCTGTCCGTCTCCTCGGCGTCCCCGGAATCGGCGGGGTTGAGGGCCGTCGTGCGGCGCAGCACCGGGCCGTCGCCGTTCCTCGGCGCGAGCTCCACGTCGACCGTGGTGGGGCCCGCGTCGGCCACCCGCCCGTACAGCTCGTGCAGCCGCAGCGTCAGGCGGCTGCCGTGCGCGCGGGGGCGCAGTTCGGCGTCGACCGCGAGGGGGAGCAGGCGGATGGGGCGTACGAGGAGGTGCTCCAGGGTGACCTGCGGCAGTTCGGGGGACCAGACGGGCGTGGTGCCGTCGGGCGCCAGGGCGTAGGGGGGCGAGAGGCGGGCGGGGCGGGCGGCCACTTCCTGGAGGCGGGTCAGGTCGCGCGGCCCGGGGGACGCCAGGATCACGCGGGCGATGACCCTGCCGGGCGCGGGCGCCGCGTCCAGGTCGGCCGCGTCGAAGGTTTCGAGGTACGCGCGCGTGACCGTCCACCACTCCTCGCGGTACTCCTTGCTGCGCGCGGTGAGTTCACGCGCGTACATCCGCAGGCTGTGGTCGACGAACTTCGCGCGGGAGGCCTGCGCGAGCCGCTTGCCCGCCGTGCCGGTCGGGCTGCGCGCCTCCCGGAGGATCTCGACCGACAGGCGGTGGGCCTCCATGCGGGCCTTCCAGTTGCCGATGCCCGAGCGGTCCAGGGAGATCGACAGCTTGGCGGCCGTGCGGCGCACGTTCCACACGTAGACGGGGTCGGTGATCAGCGCGATGCGCGGGCCCGCCGCCAGGACGCGGGCCGTGAAGACGAAGTCCTCGTACGTGAAGCGGCCCTCGGGGAAGCGGACCGCGTGCTTTCGCAGGAAGTCGGTGCGGTAGAGCTTGTTGACGCAGAGGGTGTCGTGGACCAGGCGGGTGCGCAGCTCGGGACGGGCGATGAGCCGGTCCTTCGTGTAGAGCATGGGCTGCCAGGGGCTCTCGCGGCCCGAGGGCAGCTCGCGGCGTACGCAGAGACCGGTGACCACCTCGGCGTCGTGCCGCGCGGCGGCCTTGAGCAGGGCGTCCACCGCGCCGGGCGGCAGGACGTCGTCGCTGTCGAGGAACATCACGTACGGGGACGTCGTGGCCTCGATGCCGTCGTTGCGGGGAGTGCCGCAGCCGCCGCTGTTGACGGAGCGGCGGACGGGCTTGACGCGCGGGTCCTCCTGCGCGAGGACCGCGAGCAGCTCGCCGCTGCCGTCCGTGGAGCAGTCGTCGACGGCGATCACCTCGCGGACGGCGGGGCCCTGGGCGAGGGCCGAGCGCACGGCGTCCGCGATGTGCGCGGCGTCGTTGTAGCCGATCACGACGACGCAGACCCGGGGCGACGGGGGCGGGGGAGACAGAGAGAGGTCCACGGGGGAAATTTTAGAGGTTGCCAGTAATTATCCGATTAGGGGGTCTTCTGCTAGTTCGTGTCCTTGCCGTTCACGCGCGCGAGGATTTCGCCGGTCCGCGGGCCCCACGCCACCACCACCGCCTCCTTCGGCACCTTCTGGTCGGGCGAGAGGAGCAGCCAGCGCACGTCGTAGCGGCGGACGATCCGGGTGCGTTCGGCGCGGGCGGAGTCGGCGGAGAGGTAGTCGCGCACCTCCTGGAGGCGGTGGTTGCGCGTGTCCTCGGCCAGCGAGGGGTCCGGCCAGGCGGGGGCGACGAGGTTGGCGCCGTACGCCGGGACGGAGCGGGTCGGGTAGTAGCCGTCGGTCAGGACGACGTCCCCCCTGTGCATCTGGCTCACCGCCCAGCCGTAGCCGGGCCAGCGCGGCGGCTGGTCGAAGCCCACCGGGTCAAGGGCCCGCGGCACGACCGCCCCGGCCTGGAGCGTGAAGAACCCGACGGCCGCTCCGGCGGCCGCGACGCCCCCCAGGGCCATGCGCCACCGGCGCCAGGGCCGCGGCGCCGCAAGCTCGATCGCGAGGGCGAACTGGAGCGGGACCAGGGTCAGGCCCAGGATGCGCCCGTAGGTGTAGTGGCCGCTGAACCAGCCGTACGCCACGACCGCGCAGTCCAGGGCGAACATCAGGACCAGGGGGTCGCGGCGGTTCCTGCGGAACCTCAGGGCGAGGGCGGGCAGGCCGAGCAGGGCGAGCCAGAATCTCTGCGGCATCTCGGTGTAGAGCTGCCGGTGGATCCAGTCGACACTCGCGTCCCCGACCAGGGAGAACACGGAGTAGTACGGCCAGCTCGCCGCGATCACCGCCGCCGTCACGGCGGTCAGCCCCCACTTCCAGACTCCGGCGAGCGGCCGCCGGGCCGAGGCCGCGAACGCCACGACGCCGATCACCGCCGCCACGGACGAGATCGGGTGGACCAGCAGGATCACCCCGCAGAGCGCGCCCAGACCCGCGTACGCCCAAGGGCTCCGAGGGCTCCGAGGCGTCTTCGCCAGCGAACCGGCCCACCCCCACGCCCAGAACGCCAGACCGATCGCGAACGTCGACGGATACGCGAGGTTCCCCGTCATCGACATCAGGCCGAGGTAGCCGCTCCACCACGCCATCCGGGTGCCCCAGAGCACGACCATGGCGAACAGGGCGAGGACAGGAGCCCACTGACGTGCCGTCAGGATGCGTACGAAGCGGCCGAGGCCCGTGAGCAGCACCAGCAGGTTCAGCGGCCCCGCGAGCTTCACGACCTCCCAGCCCGCGAGCCCCGTCACCCGCGCGAAGACGCCCTGCGCCACCGCGTACGGCGAGTAGTACGGGCTGCCCGCGCCCGGCAGGTCCGCCATCGGGTGGCGCGGGTGCAGCAGGTTGTCCTTGAGCCGCTCGACGACCGCCGCGTGCTGCCCGAAGTCGCAGCACATCGGCACCCGCCAGAAGGCGAGGGACACGACGATCCAGAAGAGCCCGCCGAACACGGCGTACGGGCTCGGCCGCCACCGCCTGCGTGGGTGCAGGGCCGTCGCGCCGTGGGCCTCGCGGCGTGTGCGGAGACCGGCCCTCCGCGTGGCCATGGTCATCGCATGAGCCTCTCCGCGACCCGGGCCGCGGCCTGTCCGTCGTCCAGGTCGCAGTAGGCCTCGCGGAACGCCGCGTACGCGTCCGCGTGCCGGGCCGTGAGCGAGTCCAGGTCGCGCAGCGCCTCGACGACCTCGCCGGTGGAGGCGAGCAGCGGTCCCGGCGCGCTGGTCTCGAAGTCGAGGTAGAAGCCGCGGACCGTGTCGCGGTAGTGCTCCAGGTCGTAGGCGTGGAAGAGCATCGGCCGCCCGGTGTGCGCGAAGTCGAACATCAGGGAGGAGTAGTCGGTGACAAGGACGTCCGCGATCAGCAGGAGTTCGGCCGTGCGGGGGTGGGACGACACATCGCGTACGAAGGGTGCGCGGGCCCCGGACAGGCGGCCCGCCGTCAGCGGGTGCTTGCGTACGAGCAGGACGTGGTCGTCGCCGAGCACGCGCTCGGCCGCGGCGAAGTCGAGCGCGGGTTCGTAGCGGAAGCGGCCGGGGGAGTAGGCGAGATGGTCGCGGTAGGTCGGTGCGTACAGGACGATCTTCTTGCCGGGGGTGATGCCGAGTTCGTGGCGGACGCGTTCGGCGACCTTGCCGCGGTCCTCGGAGAAGAGGACGTCGTTGCGGGGCGAGCCCGCTTCCATGACCTCGCCCCCGTAGGCGAGCGCGCGTCCCAGGTGGGGGGTGGAGAAGCGGTTCGGGGAGACGAGCACGTCCCACTGCCGGGAGAGCCCCGGCAGGGCGTCGAGGTGGCCGTGGTCGGCGTAGAGGGTGTCGGTGAGGTCGGTGCCGATGCGCTTGAGGGGCGCGCCGTTCCAGGTCTGTACGACGGTCTGCCCCTCCCGCCGCTCGAAGAAGTCGGGCAGATGGCCCGCGGTGACGATGCGCCGGCAGCGGGCGAGGGCCTCGTACCAGGCGGCGCTGTGCTCCTCCACGCCCGTCGCCCCGGCGGGCACCCGCGTCTGCTGGTCCTGCGTCACCCACAGGTGCTCGACGTCGGCGCCGCGCCGCACCAACTCCTCGTGGACCGCGCGCGGGGAGTCCCCGTCGAAGTAGAGCACCGCGTCCCGCAGGGGCTGGTCGCGCTGCCGCGGATAGTGCGCGGTGCGCAGCCGGTGCCGCCGGTAGGCCCCCCGCTCCCCGCGCGCGAGCACGGACCCGGCCTCGACGAGCAGCCGGTCCCCGAACCGCCGGTCGACGCTGAACTCCCGCCCGGCCAACTCCTGGTGGAGCGGCAGCGCGGCGGACACGGAGGCGAGCAGCCGCACGGGCATGCCGTCCTGCGAAACGCCGGGCGAGGCGGGGCCTGACCGGTCTCCCCCCGCCTCCCGCAGGAACGCGTACCAGCGCCCCTCCCGCAGCACCCCGCCCCCCGGCGCCACCACTCCCCGGAAGCGGCCCGCCGTGCGCTCCACCGGCACGGTTACTTCCTCGTCCCTGCCGCTGTGGCGCAGCACCAGTTCCGCCGCGTCCCAGCTCGCGTCGGAGACCGAGCCCTCGATCGTCAGGGTGCCGTCCCCGCTCCACGCCACCCGGTCGGCGATCGGCTGGCGGGTCAGTTCGACGACGAGTTGGCCCTGGTCGTTCGCCGACGCGCAGAGTTCACGGTCGCCCTCGTGGGAGGCGTAGCGGCCGGGGGGCAGGTCGAGGGTGGCCGCCAGGGACTTCAGCTTGCCGTCCGGGAGCACCAGGTTGGCCTGCCAGCGGTCGCCGTGCGGGGGCTCGACCTCCTTGGGGGCGAGGTGCGGGGTGGGCGCGATGTCCGCCAGGTCCGCGAGGCGCACCCGGACGTCGAAGCGGTCGTCGCCCGGCAGCGTCACGGGGTAGTCGAACTCCGCCGATGAGTGCTTGTGCGTCAGGCGCAGGGCCGTCGGCCGCAGATGGCTCGGCAGGTGGCCGCCGAGCACCATGTCGTCGCCGTCCCTGTGATGGGCGTCGACGCGCGCCACGTAGTCCTGGATCCGCAGCACCAGGCGGCCCTTGCTGAAGCCGAGGACCAGGCGGAGCCCGTCGCCCAGTTCGCGCACGACCGACTGCGCGGACGAACCGTCCAGGGGGCGGACCGCGGCCCGCCGCACCGCACCGTGGCCCGCGACGAGCACTCCGAGCAGCCAGTTGCCGGGACGCCACCGGCCACCCGTCTTCAGCTGTTCGGGGTCGATGGTGAGCTCGAACCCGGAGAGGTCGTAGCAGTGCAGCTGCTGCTTGGAGTTCTCGGTGGCCTGCGGGGCGGCGACCGTCCGGGTGGCGACCTTCCTCAACTGCGCTCTGCTGTGCGCCGACTTGAGGACGGCCGCCTTGACGGAGTGGCCGGGGCGCGTGGCCTCCAGATTGCGCACGTACGCGTACCCGCTGATCCGCAGCAGCCCGTCCGCGCCCCAGCCGGCCTCCCGGACCCTGGCGATGACCGGCAGTTCGCCGCGGCTCAGGCGGGCCAGCTCCTGCGGCACCTTGATGTGACCGCCGGAGCTCCGCGGATACGCGGCACTGCGCCGCACCACGCCCCGGATCCGGAACGCGTTGCCGTTGCGCTGCTCGAAGGTGAGCAGATCGATCAGGTCGTCGGTGCGGCCCTCGCGCACGAGATGCCATTTCACGCGCAGGGACACCGGAAGGCCCGCGATCACTCCCGGATCCGCGCGGCGCAGGAACGCCGACGCGCCCTTCATGAAGGTCGCGCGGTACTCGGGCCCGCCCATCGGCAGACCCTGGAGGAAGTACACGAAGTCGTCGCGCAGGCAGGAGGTGTCGTACGTCCCCCGCATCTCGGGCGCGTGCTCGGCGAGGAACGCGCTGACGTGCGCGCACGCCGCGATCCGGTCGCGCACGCCCTTGACGTCCGTGCGCCGCCGGGTGATCGAACCCTCGCGCACCCGCCAGTAGTAGACGTGGTCGCTGAGCACGTCCACGGAGCCCGCGAGGAAGTGCGCGGGGATCATGACGGGCGTGTCCTCGTAGAGCTTGCCCTCGGGGAAGGTGAAGCCGTGCCGGTCCCAGAAGGCGCGCCTGAAGACCTTGTTCCAGGCGACGCGGTCGGCGAGCAGCTCCAGGTCACGGCTGATGTGCGTGCGCGAGCGCGGCTCGGTGAGCCACTTGTACTGCCAGGCCTGCTGGCGTCCGCGCTCGTTCAGGCGCCAGACGTTGCCGCTCGCGAAGTCGGATCCCGTCGAGTCGAGGCTCGCGGTCATCCGGGCGTACGCGTCGTGCGGCACGACGTCGTCGCTGTCGACGAACGTCAGGTACTCGGCGGTCGGCGTGGCGTGCCGCACCCCGGTGTTGCGGGCGGCGCTGAGGCCCGCGTTCGGCTGGCGCACATAGACGAACCGTGGATCCTTCGCCGCGAACTCACGCGCGATCAGGGGGCTGCCGTCCGTCGAACCGTCGTCGACGAGCACGGCCTCCAGATCGGCCATGGTCTGCCCGGCGATCGATTCCAGGCACTCCTCCAGAAACTCCTCGACGTTGTAGATGGGCACGACGACGCTGAGACGGGGCTGCACGGCGACCGGCCTTTCGTACGCTCCCGGGCGTGGGAGTAATCATGGGAGCACGGGCGTATTCATCCCCTTTGCCCGTTCTCGTCAATTTTTTTGCCTCGCTTCACCCCAATGAGTGAGGAGCGGTCTTCGACAGGGCGTGTTCGTGTGACTACCTTCGGTGTTCATGTCGCGCTTCTCGGTTGTCGTCCCCGCCCATCGCGTCCAGGGCTACCTGAGGGAATGCCTGGACTCCGTGCTCGACCAGAGCCGCGCCGATCTGGAGCTGATCGTCGTGGACGACGCGTCGCCGGACGCGTCCGCCGCGATCGCCGCGGAGTGTGCGGAGCGCGACTCGCGCGCGCAACTCGTCCGCGTCCCCGCGCACGCCGGACCGGGCCCCGCCCGCAACATCGGCGCGGACCGCGCCACCGGCGACTACCTCCTCTTCCTCGACGGCGACGACCTGCTCCTGCCGGGCGCCCTCGACGCGATCGCCGAAGCCCTGGACGCGGCGGACGACCCGGACGTCCTGCTCTTCGGCCATGACCGCGTCGACTGGTGGGAGAACGTGCGCCCCGGCGGCGACGACCTGACGGGCGACCCCCTCTCCGTCACCGTCGCCGCCTGGAACCGCGTCTTCAGGCGCGGCTTCTGGCAGGAGCGCCGGCTCGCGTTCGGCGACGGGGCGTACGAGGACGTGGTGCCGGTGCGGCGCGCGACCCTGGCCGCGGGCGCACGCACCGCCGTGCTCGACAAGCCCTGCGTCCGCTGGCGCGAGCGGCGCGGCGGCAGCTTCGCCAAGACGCCGGGCCGGGAGCACTTCGCGGTCATCGGGCGCTACGAGGAGCTGCTCGCCGCCGCCGACTCGGCCGACCGCGCCCGGCTCGTCCCGCACGCGGCGGCGCATCTGCTCGCCGTGCTCGACGACCCCGGACGCGTCACGCCGCGCGACCGCCGTGACTTCTTCCGCGGGGCGGCCCGCCTCTACCGGACGTACGGCCCCGCGGACGCCGCGTCCACGCCGGGTGTGAAGGCCCTCGCCACCGCCTCGTACGGCGCCTACGAAGCGCAGCGCAAGAGCCGCACCCGCAGGAAGGGCGTCACCCGCAGGCTCAGGGAGCAGAAGAAGAAGCTCCGCGCCCGCGCCATGCGCATGGCCTACCGCACCGACCTGCGCCGCCCCCTCGACCCCCACCTCGCGGTCTACGGCGCCTACTGGAACCGCGGCGTCTCCTGCAACCCGGCCGCCATCCACGCCAAGGCCCGCGAACTCGCCCCGCACATCAGGGGCGTATGGGTGGTCTCGTCCCGGAACAAGCACCGCGTGCCGGACGGCGTCGAGTACGTCATCGAGGGCTCGCGGCGCTACTGGCAGGCGATGGCCACGGCGTCGTACCTGATCAACAACTCCAGCTTCCCCGGCGGCTTCACCAAACGCCCCGGACAGGTCTACCTCCAGACCCACCACGGCACGCCGCTCAAGAAGATGGGCCTCGACCAGCGCCGCTACCCCGCGGGCACGCACGGCATCAGCTTCCAGAAGATCCTCGACCACACCGACCAGTGGGACTTCAGCCTCTCCGCGAACCCGCACTCCACGGAGGTCTGGGAGCGGGTCTACCCCTCGACGGCGTACCAGGCCCTGGAGGCGGGCTATCCGCGCAACGACATCTACTTCACGGCCGGGGAGAGCGAAATCGCCCGTATCCGCGCCGAGTTGGGGATCCCGCACGGGCGGACGGTGCTGCTCTACGCCCCCACCCACCGCGACTACCAGAAGGGCTTCCTGCCCGGCCTCGACCTGGAGCGCTTCGTGCGCTCACTCGGCCCCTCATACGTCGTGCTCGTGCGCGCCCACTATTTCTACGGCGCCGACGCGGGCCTGCGCGGCCACCCGCAGCTTGTCGACGTCACCGGGCACGCGCGCGTGGAGGACCTCTGCCTGGCCGCCGACGCCCTCGTCACGGACTACTCGTCGCTGATGTTCGACTACGCCTGCCTGGACCGCCCGATCGTGACGTACGCCCCCGACTGGCAGGCCTACCGCCTGGCCCGCGGCACCTACTTCGACCTCCTGTCGGGGCGAGAGGGCGAGACGCCGGGGGCCGTGGCCACCACCGAGCAGGAGCTCGCGGAACTCTTCGCGGGCGACGCCTGGGACACCGTGCGCACGACGAAGCTGCGGGCGGCGTTCCGGGCGCGGTTCTGCCCGTACGACGACGGGAGCGCCGCCGAGCGCGTGGTCCGGCGGCTGTTCCTGTCGCAGTAGGTCAGACCCGCTCGTAGGGCGAGCGCACCGGGAAGTACGCCGCCAGGAACGAGCGCATGGCGAGCGCCATCTCCTCGTCGGCCAGCTCGCTGTCCGGGGACTCGCCGATGCAGAAGGCCGTCTTGTTGCGGCCCTGGAGCAACTGGCCCAGGCGCGCGTGGTCGGCACGCTTCCCGATGTCCACGAAGTCGTACGAGATGCCCGCCGGCACCGCCCGGCCCGTCAGGTAGGCGTAGTGGTGGTGCAGGGACGACACCAGGGCGATGTCGCCGTTCGAGCGGAAGCGGCTGCGCGCGGTGGCTGCCAGCTCGTCGGAGAACCGCTCGGTGAGCTCCGCGAGGACGCTGCGGTGCAGGGCGTAGGGCGCGTGGAAGAAGCTGTGCGTCGTCGTCCTGCCGAACTCCTCCTCAAGCAGCGCGCGGTTGTTCTTCGCGGCGGCCAGATAGCCCTCGTCGTCCGGAGAGACGGGGAGCGCGGGCACGGAGGCCGACGACCAGAAGAATCTGGAGAGCCCCGAGCTGTGGAAGAAGGTGTGCGGGGTGGTGGGGCGGCCGAGGAACATGTCGTCGTTGAGGTAGAGGAAGTGCTCCGACAGGCCCTCGATGCGGTGCAGCTGGCTCTCGATGGAGTGGGAGTTGAAGGTGGGCAGCGCGGCGTCCGGGTCGGCGAACAGGTCGCGGTGGTCGACGACCGTGACGTCCGGGTGGTCCGCGTCGAGCCAGGCCGGGGCCTGGCCCGCCGTGACGAGGTAGACGTGCCGGATCCACGGCGCGTTCGCCGCCAGGGAGCGCAGGGAGTAGCGCAGCTCGTCGCGGTTGCGGAAGCGGACGGCGCCGTGGTCCGGCGACGTCCCGTCGCCGGGGCCGCCGAGGGCCGCGTCACGTCTGGCGCGCCACTCGGGGTCGGAGTCGTCGACCCAGGTGTAGACGGCGTCGACGGGGAAGTCGATGTCCCCGATCAGGAGCCGGGCGAAGACGTCGAGGGTCGGGTAGGTGCGGCCAGCGACGCGGAGGGTGGCGGTGGGGGAGAGGGAGGGCAGCTCGGACCCGGCGAGGGTGGTGCCGAAGGGGGCGCGCCGGGTGTCGGATCCCCCGGACCCGGCCCCGTCCTCCTCATCGGCGACCCGCGGCCAGAACGCCACCGTGCAGGCCTGCCCGGCACCGTGCCGCAGGGAGAGCGTCGTCGTGGTCACCGGCTTGAAGAGCTTGATGCCCGCGACCTCGCCGATGCCGTCGAGGCGCTCGGCGAGCACGACTCCGGGCGCGGCGTCCCGCGGGCGGATCAGCTCGGCGTAGACGGGCTGGCCGTGCAGTGACTCGGCGATCGCCTTGAGCGCGCCGTCGCGCTCGTCGTCGGCAACGGCGAGGGTGTGCGTGGTGTCCGACGTGCGGACCAGGACATAGGGAATGTCCTCGGACTCCAGCGCGGTCGCGGCCAGTTGGAGGTTCCAGTCGGTCATGTCGGGCGCGAGCACGTCGTCGCGCCGCTCGGCGATCCTGCCCACCGAGCGGATGAGCAGGCCGCTGGTGTCGGCGGCGATGATCTCGTCCTCGCGGGCCCGCTCGTCGGCGCCGGGCGCGGCGTCCAGGGTGTACGGCGTGGTGGGACGGAAGCCGCTCCCGCCGGACGCGACGCCGAGCGCCACCCGGTCCGCCCGGCCGTCGAGCCGTTCGGGGGCGTCGCGCCGGGCCACGAGCCGGGAGTACAGCTCCTGCCAGCGCGCGGTGACATCGGTGGAGGAGAAGCGGGCGTAGACGCCCTCGCGGGCGGCGTGGGCATAGCTGCGGCGGGTCTCCGGGTCGCCCATCAACTCGCTCATGGCGGCGGCCAGTTCATGGATCTCGCCGGGCGGTACGAGCAGTCCGTCGACGCGGTGCCTGACGATCTCGGCGGGCCCGGTCAGGACGTCGTACGCGATGACGGGGACGCCCGCGGCGAGCGCTTCGAGCAGCACGAGCGGGAACGCCTCGTTGTGCCCCGCCGTCATCAGGGTGAGTCCCGCCTTGGCCCACTCGGCGGCCATGTCCCGGCAGGGGCCGAGGAGTTCGACGCGGTCCTGGAGGCCGAAGCCGTCGACCAGGCGGCGCAGCTGCTGCTCTCGGTGGCCGCCGCCGAAGACGCGCAGGGTCCAGTCCGGGTAGGCGTCGGCGAGTTCGGCGAAGGCCCGTACGGCGTGGTCGACGCGTTTCTCGCCGGTCAGGCGCGCGGCCATGACGATGACCTTGCTCTCGCCGTCGGCGCGGGGCCGGAAGCCGTCCGGCACGGCGTTCGGGATGACCGCGAGCTCGGGGGCGGTGGCGCCGAGGGACTCCGCGATCCAGTCGCGGGTGCGCTCGGTGAGGGTGACCAGGGCGTCCAGGCGCGGGGCGTGCAGGAGCAGGGGTTCGCCGGAGGGGCCGCGGCGCTGGGTGGGGCGGTGCTCCTGGTGCACGGTGACGACCCCGGCCGGGACGAGCGCGACGGCGGCGGCCATCAGGGCGGGTGTCGTGGTGACCAGGACGTCGGTGTCCAGGGTGGTCAGGGCGGCGGTCATCTCGATGTCGGAGAGCCGGTCGAAGGCGGACTCCCAGGAGGGCTTGATCAGTTCGCTGGGCAGCGCGGCCAGGGTGCGGCAGGCGGACTCGTCCAGGCGGGACGCGCGCACCGGGCGCTCCGGGGTCGCCGTGCGGTCCACGAGATAGCGGACGGGGAGGCTGCGGGCCTCGGGGAAGAAGGGCTCGGGGCGGGTCCGGAAGACGGAGATGACCTCGACGTCGTGCCGGTCCGCGAGGTGCTGGGCCTGGGTGTAGGTGGCCAGCTCGGTGCCGCCCATCTCGTCGCCCCAGCCGAGCAGGTACGTGATCTTCATGAGGTCTCCTTCGAGATGTCCCAGCACGTCAGGGCGAAGGCGCCGGACTTGGTGAAGTGGGCGTGGGCGCGGACCAGGGCGCCGCCCGGCAGGGCGAAGACACGGAAGGGAGTGGGACAGGCGGCAGCGGGATCGCGTACGTCGGAGAGCCAACGGCCGAGGGGGAGCGAAGTGCCGCGGGGCTCCGGCTCCACGGTGAAGTCCCACACCCACTGGCCGGGGCTCGCCCCCGCCATCTCCGCGAGCGGCAGCGCGAAGCTGAACTCGGCGCCCTCCCAGATCGCCCCGACGCGCACGGTGACCCCGTCACGGCGCCGCACGGCCTGCGCGCGCCACCGCCGCCCCGGGCCCGTCCTGACGAGCCGCCCGTGCACGGTGATGCCTTCGCTGCCGGGCACGAACCGAAGCAGCTCGGCGCGGGGCCGCGACCGCGTCACCTGCAGCACCGCGCGCCCGCTGCGGCAGCGGACGGCGCGGATGAGCGTGCCGGTGCGGGGATCGGGGGCGTGCGCGAGGGTGGGCGTGGGCGGCAGTTCGGCGTCCGCGTCGGGACCGATGCCGCGCCGCTGCACGCGTCCGCGGGCATCGGTGGTGACGACCGTGAGCCGCCAGACGCCCTCGCCCAGACCGGGGCGGGCCGGGTCGTTCGCCTCGCCGGGGGCGTCACGTGCGTCGCGCAGCGTGGCGGTGGCGGCGAGGAGCAGGCCGCCGTGGGCGTGCCGCTCGAAGGCGAGCGGGATGCGGAACCTGCGGTGGCCGCGCGAGAGGACCAGGTGGGCCCGCTCGATCTGCTCGTCGGGGTGGACGGGGACGGCGAGGTTGAGCGTCCGGCTGTCCCGGATCGACAGATGCACGGGCGCCAGGAGGCCTTCTGCCCCGCCTGTGTTCCGGCCCGCGGTGGCGCGTTCCGCGCGGAAGCGGGTGGTCCGTGCGGCGGCGCCGAGCCGCCGGACGACGGGCGGCCGAGCCGGGGTCATGGCGTGAACCCAAAGTGGTGCATTGCCCCACTTTGCGCTTTGTTAGCTCATATGCGGGGTGTGACCGCGTCCGGGTCACCCGGCCGGCCCACGAAAGTGTGTCCCGGAGTGCGCTACGGGGTTAGACCCCTTAATGATCCATTCCCTCGCGCAGTTCCACCGCCGTAAGGAACCACCCGCTCTCGCAGTACCCGCACCCGCACCCGCACCCGGGACCGGCGCCGCCCTCGCCCTCTGCCGCCGCTGGGCCGACCCCGCGGCCGTGGCCTTCGCGACGCTCCTGATCACCTGGCGGGCGAGCGCCCTCGGCCAGTGGATCGTCGACGACGCGGCCATCACCTTCGCCTACGCCCGCAGCATCGACGAGGGCCTCGGCCCCGTGCAGCAACCGGGCGCCGACCCCGTCGAGGGGTACTCCAACTCCTCCTGGCTCGCCCTGCTCGTCGCCGGCCGCAGGCTCGGCCTCTTCGACCACGGCACGCTCCTCGGCGTCAGCGACCTGGTGCTCTACCCCAAGGCCCTCGCGCTGCTCTGCACGGCGGGCGTGCTCGCCTGCGTGGCCGCGACGGCGCGGGCCCTGCTGCCGGGACGCTCCTGGGCGGTGACGCTCCTGGCCGGCGCCATCCTCGCCGCGAACCTGTCGTACGTGGCGTGGTCCTTCTCGGGGCTCGAAAACCCGCTGTACGCGCTGACCGCCGCCGCGACCGGGGCGCTGCTCGTCCGGGGCGCCGTGCGCGGCACCCTGCTGCGGCCCGGCGTCGCCGCGAGCGCGGGGGCCATCGCCCTGCTCGCCGCGCTGACCCGCCCCGACGGAGCGGTGCTCGCCGCGGCCTACCCGCTGGCCGTGCTGCTGTTCCTGCGCCGGGAGAGCCTCGCTCGGGCCGCGCGGGCGGTGGCGCTGAGCTGCGGCACCTTCGCGCTGCCGTACGCGGTGTTCCTGCTGTGGCGCCGCGCGACCTTCGGGCTCTGGATCCCGAACACGGCGGTGGCCAAGGCCCAGAAGCCGCCGCAGCTCGCCCAACTGGGCTCGGCGGGCGAGCTGTTGGCGTACGGCGGCTGGGCGCTCGCCCTGATCGGCGCGGCCTGCGTCGGCACCGCGCTCGCCCGTCCGGGCCCGGCCCGCAGAGCCCTGGCGGCGCTGCTCGTCCCGCTGGCCCTGACCCTCCTGGCGTACGGCGTGCTCGGCCGGGACTGGATGGCCCTGTACCGCTTCGCGACCCCGGTGTGGGTGCTCGCCGCGACGGCGCTCGCCCTGGCCGCGGGCACGGTCTTGCGAACGGAGAGCCTGCGCGCGCGTGCCGTCATCGGCTGCGCGCTCGCGGGCGCCCTGCTCCTCTCGGTCACCGGACAGGCCGCGCAGGACGGCAGGTTCAGCCGCCGCCCGACCCTGTCCATGTGCTACGTGGCCGAGCGCTACGGCGACACCTTCAACGCGTACGCCGCCCACCTCGGCCTGCGTGACGCCACCGTCGCCATGCCCGACCTGGGCGGCACGCTGCTCACCTCACGGCTGCGCGTCGTAGACATCGCGGGCCTCACCGACCGCCGGGTGGCCGCCGCTTACGCCGCCGCCGACCCGGCCGCCCTGCGCGACTACGTACTGAACGACGTGCGCCCCGAACTGCTCCACGTGCACGCCGCCTGGACCCGCAGAACGGGCCTGACCCCGCCCCTCCTCGCGGCAGCGGGTTACGTCCCCCTCTACGTCGAGGGCAACGGCGGCGACTTCGTAAGAGCGGACGCCGTACGGAACCCGGCCCGTATCGCCGCGGTGCGCGAGCGCGTGCGTCCGGCCCTGGACGACATGGTCCGCGAGATGCGCCCGGCGGGCTGCGCCCCGACGCTGCGCGCCGGAAAGGAGTTCCCCGCATGACGACGGCCCTCCCGCGCCAGACCCGCCCCCGCCCCGGCCTCCCCGCCACCGACGGCGACGCGCCCCGCGTCGACTCCCTGACCGGCATGCGCTTCCTCGCCGCCCTCGCGGTGTTCGTGCACCACTTCACCGGCCTCAGCGAGCACGGCGGCGTCGCCCACGCGCCGCTGCTCTTCCCGTACTCGACGCTCGGCGCGAACGGTGTGGGGTTCTTCTTCGTGCTCTCCGGCTTCCTGCTCACCTGGGGATACCGGCCCGGCACGCTCGCCCGCCTCTTCTACTGGCGCCGGGCGGGCCGCATCCTGCCCGCCCACCTGGTGGCGACCATCCCCGTCATCTGGGTCTTCTACCTCTGGGGCGGCGTTCCGACGGACGACTTCAGCTTCGTCGCCTCGCTCTTCCTCGTACAGACGTGGTTCCCCGGTGTCGTGCCGACGCTCCCCGGCAACGGCGTCGCCTGGACGCTCAGCGTCGAGGCCTTCTTCTACCTCCTCTTCCCGTTCGCGATCCGTGGCGCCCTGCGCCTGCGCACCCGCACCCTTGGCCTGCTAGCAGGGGGCGGGCTCGTCGCGATGTGGCTGGTCAAGTGGTGGACGGCCGTCCATCTCTCGCCCTTCGCCAGCGAATGGGTCATGCGCAACCCGGTGAGCAGGCTCCCCGAGTTCGGCGTCGGCATGGCCTTCGCGCTCGCCCTGCGCCGGGGCCACCGGTTCCGCCTCAGCCCGCCGGTGCTGCTCGGCTGCCTCGCCGGGTACGCCGTCGTCTACTGCCACCGCGCGACCTGGTTCGGCCCGCACACCGCCGAGCATCTCGCCTGGACCCTGCGGCCGTTCGCCGCCGTCTTCTCCGTGCTCTTCATCGCCGCCTGCGTGCAGCGGGAGCTGGCGGGGCATCGCGGCTGGCTGTGCTCGCGTCCGATGGTCCTTCTCGGGCTCTGGTCGTACGCCTTCTATCTGCTGCACCAGACCGTCAACCGGCTGATCCTCGACACCTGGGGCCGCCCGCAGCCGGACAATTCGGCGGTCTTCACCCTCCTGGGCGTCGCGCTCACCGTGGTCGCGCTGTCCTGGGCGATGTTCACGTACGTCGAGGAACCGGCACGGAAGTGGTGCGCGCGGCGCACTCCGAGCCGGTGGAGGCGCTGTGTCGGTACGCCTTAAATGCCGCTGATGCGTGAAAGATGCCTACCCAGGCCCTGCCCAGGAGGAGACGTGCACCAGTCCGCGTACGAACAGATGGAACTCTGTGTGGAGCAGTACATGCCCAGGGGGAAGCGCCACCGGGTCGTCGATCTCGGCGCCCGGGTCTCCGACGGGCAGACCCGCACCCACAAGACCCTGCTCGAAGGGCGTGACACGGAGTACGTGGGCGTCGACGTGCTCGACGGCCGCAATGTCGACGCGGTGATGACGAAGCCGTACCGCATCCCCGTGAAGTCCCGCAGCGCCGACTTCGTCATCTCCGGGCAGGCGTTCGAGCACATCCCCTTCTTCTGGGCGACGATGCTGGAGATCGCCCGCGTCCTGAAGCCGGAGGGCATCGCCTTCGTGACGGCGCCCTCGCGCGGCCACGTGCACGACGCGCAGGACTGCTGGCGCTACTACCCCGACGGATTCCGCGCCATGGCCGCGTACAGCAGGCTCGAACTCCGCGAGGCCTACACGGACTTCCCGCCCATGAAGGGCATCCGGCACGCCTATGCGGGCATCGACGCCAAGCACGCCTACTGGGGCGACTCCGTGGGCGTCTTCCAGCGGCCCCGGCGCTATCCGAGCCTCACCATGGCCTTCGTGCGGGCCGGCACCACCTGGTGGGCGAACAAGGTCGGCGGCGTCGACGGAATCCCGCTGCCCGAGCCGATCGAGGGCCGCGCTCTCTGCGGCAGGCCGAAGGTCGTGGTGGCCCCGCGTTCGGTGGAAGAGCAGCCCGTTTCCGCACCAAGTGACGTCACATGAAACTATGTTGACGAAACGTGACATCTAGGATGAGTTGCGCGTACTGTCCGCTTTCATGGCATGGCGACGCGCTGTGAATGGCGCACTGAAGCAACTGACCGGATATCAGCTGACGCGCAAACCCGTACCGGCCCCGCGCTCGGCGGCGGCCCCGGCGCCGAAGCCCGCCCCCGCATCGAAGCCGAAGCCGAAGCCGAAGGCCCTGAACCTCCCCGCCGACTACGACGACGAGGCGAAGGACATCATCCGTGCGGTGAAGCCGTACACGATGACATCGCCCGAGCGTCTGAACGCCTTCATCCTGGCGACCCGGCACGTCATCAGGCACAACATCCCCGGCGACATCGTCGAGTGCGGCGTGTGGCGCGGCGGTTCGATGCAGGCCTGCGCCAAGGCCCTGCTCGGCGCCGGTGTGACCGAGCGCGACCTGTACCTCTTCGACACCTTCGAGGGCATGACCCCGCCCACGGAGGAGGACCTGCGCCTGGACGGCAAGTCCGCCGAGGAACTGCTCAAGCTCCAGGGCAAGGACCGTCCCATCTGGGCCGTCGCCTCCCTCGACGACGTCAAGTCGGGCTTCGAGAAGGTGCCCTACCCCAAGGAGCGCGTGCACTACGTCAAGGGCATGGTCGAGGAGACCGTCCCGCGTCAGGCGCCCGAGCAGATCTCCGTCCTGCGCCTGGACACCGACTGGTACGCATCGACCAAGCACGAACTCGAAGAGCTGTACCCGCGATTGGTCAGCGGCGGCATCCTGCTCATCGACGACTACGGCTACTGGCAGGGATCGCGCAAGGCGGTCGACGAGTTCTTGGACAAGACGGGCGAACGCCTGCTGCTCCTGCGCATGGACGAGGGACGCATCGCGGTGAAGCCCTGACCCCGGCCCGTCCCGGATGCGGCACGTGAGCGGGCCCTGTGTCCGGCAGCCCCGAGCTGCCGCGCACAGGGCCCTCTCACGTGATCACCCGAATGGCTCTGCACGGGTGACCCACAAGGGCGGTCGTTGTTAACCGAGTGGCCCCTGGGGCCTGCAGGACGCGCAGCCGTGCCCGTCAGTACTCCGGAAGGAATGTGCGCAGCGCATGACACCCCGACTTGCCGTCGTCGTCCCCGTCTACAACGTCGAGGAGTTCCTCGGTCCCTGCCTGCGGTCACTGGCCGGGCAGAGCATGCCGGACATCGAAGTCGTCATGGTCAACGACGGGTCCACCGACGGGAGCGCGCGCATCGCCCGCGAGTTCGCCGCCGGGGACGGCAGATTCCGGCTCGTCGAGCAGGAGAACGCGGGGCTGGGGGCGGCCCGCAACGCGGGAGTGCGCGAGGCGCGGGGGACGTACCTGACGTTCGTCGACAGTGACGACGTCGTGCCGCGGGACGCGTACGAGCGGATGCTTGCGGCACTGGAGAAGTCCGGCTCCGACTTCGTCACCGGCAACGTCCACCGGCTGCGCTCCGGGGGCCGGAGCGAACAGTCGCCGATGTTCCGCAAGATGATGGAGAGCGACCGCAGCGGCACGCACGTCACCCGCGACTGGGACCTGCTCGGCGACCGCATCGCCTGCAACAAGGTGTTCCGCAGGGACTTCTGGGACCGGCACGCGCTCGCGTTCCCGGAGGGCGTCCTCTTCGAGGACACCCCCGTCACGATCCCCGCGCACTTCCTCGCCGGGTCCGTCGACGTACTGAAGGAGCCCGTCTACCTCTGGCGCGACCGCGACGGCTCCATCACCAGCGGGCGCGCCAGACCCCGCGCCGTCCGCGACCGCACGGCCGCCGTCCTCACGGCCAGCGGCTTCCTCGCCTCGAAGGCCGCGGACACGGCGGGCACGCCGCAGGGAGAGGTCTTCGCCAAGGCCAAGCGGCGCTACGACGCGACGGTCCTCGCCGGGGATCTGTGGCTGTTCATGGAGGCCCTGCCGCACGGCGACGCCACGTATCACGACGCCTTCATGGAGCAGGCCAACGCCTTCGCCGACACCGTCGACCCCGCGGTCCTCGCCGCACTGCCGCTGCCCCTGCGCGTGCGCTGGCAGCTCATCCGCGGGCGCAGGATCACCGAACTGCTCGCCTTCATGGCGTTCGAGAAGTCCCACCCCGGCGCCTTCCGGGTCCGCGGCCTGCGCCGGCGCCGGGCCGGCTTCCCCGGCGTCGGAAGCCTGCCCCGCGAGACCGTCGCCCTGAAACGTTCCGACCTGCCGCTCACCGCGCAGCTCACGCAGGCCGCCTGGGACGAGCAGGGCAGGCTGCGGCTCAAGGGCTACGCCTACATCCCCAACCTGCCCGCGGGGCGCGTCGGCGCGCGGGCCAGGGTCGCCTGGCTGCGGGCCGGGCGGCGGCGCGTGCTTGTGCTGAAGCTGCGCACGGTGCGGGCGCGCGAGGCGACCTACCGCTCCAAGCAGGGGCTGCACGACTACGACCGGTCGGGGTTCGAGACGGTCATCGACCCCCGCAGGACCGTCACCAAGCGCGGCAGCACCACCTGGAAGGTGGAGATGGGCGTGGTCAGCGGCCTCCTGCCGCGCACGGGCCCGGTACGCACGAGCGGGGCGCCGCGGCTTCCCGTGCGGTACCTGGAGGAGTTCCTGCGCGTCGCCGTCACCCTCAGCAAGGGGCGGCTGAGGCTGCGCACGGAGCGGGTGGCGGCGCGGCTCGTCGCACACGAGGGGTGCGGGGGCGTCGTCCGGCTGCACGGCAGGATCGCGCCGGGGGAGTCGCAGGCACTGGACGCCCTGCGGATCGAGAACTGGCACACCAAGGAGGCGCACTACGTCCCCGCCCTGGTGAACGGCCGCGACTTCAGCGCCGACGTGCCGCTCGCCTTCTTCCACGCCGGTGAGGACGAGAAGACAGGCCGGCCGCGCAAGGCCGATCCGTGGGGCGTCACGCTCGTCCGCGAAGGAGGCGGCCGTACACCGCTGGCCGCCTGCCCCGAGGTGGCGCCCGGGCGGTACGGCCTGCTGCCGGGACGCGAACTCCTCGTCCTCGCCAACATGTCGGGGAACCTGGAGCTGCGCGACCAGACCGTACGGCCGCTCGTCGACGCCGTGACCTGGGACGACGAACTGCTCGTCGAGGGCAGCCACCCCGACGCCGCCGCCCGCACCGCGGAACTCGTCCTCGTGCACGGCGGCCACGGCGACGAGTCGGTGGTGCCGGTACGGATCGAGGGCGGCCGGTTCACCGCGGCGCTGCGTCCCGAAGCCCTGCCGGGCCCCGCGGGCACCCTGCCGCTCGCCGAAGGCCGCTGGAACCTCTTCCTGCGCGAGCCGGGCGAGGGCGACCCCGAGCAGTACACCCCGGTGTGCGTGGCGCCCGGCGGGGATCGCGGACTCCCGCTCGTGCGCACCAGATCCGGCCGTGACATCACCCTGAAGCGCCACGCCCACGACGGCCTCCACCTGCGCTCCGGCTCCGCCCTGCCCATGGCCGACCGGGGCGGCCCGCGCCAGCGCCGCCTGCGCGAGACGTACGCGGCGCGGCGCGGCGAGCCGCTGCGGGACGCCGTCCTGTACTGCAGCTTCGACGGGCGCCAGTACTCGGACTCGCCGCGCGCCGTGCACGAGGAACTCGTGTCCAGAGGCGCTGAGTTGGAGCACCTGTGGGTGGTGCGCGACCAGCAGGTCCAGGTGCCGGGCAGCGCCACGCCCATCACCCTGTGGAGCGCCGAGTGGCACGAGGCCCTCGCCCGCTGCCGCTACATCGTCACCAACACCCAGCTGCCCGAATGGTTCGAGCGCACGGAGGGCCAGTACGTCGTGCAGACCTGGCACGGAACCCCGCTCAAGCGCATCGGCCTCGACCTCGCGGGCCGCTCCTCCGGCGACCGCGCCTACATGGCGACCCTGCCGGGCCGCGCCGCCCAGTGGAGCGTGCTCGTATCGCCGAACCGCTTCTCGACGCCCGTCCTGCGCAGCGCCTTCGGCTACACCGGCAAGGTCCTGGAGCGCGGCTACCCGCGCAACGACCTGCTGCACGCCGCCGACCGCGCGAAGGTCGCCGCCTCCGTGCGCGAGCGCCTCGGCATCCCCGAGGGCAAACGCGTCGTCCTGTACGCGCCCACCTGGCGCGAGAACCAGCCCAAGCAGAGCGGCCGTTACGCCCTCGACCTGCGGCTCGACCTCGAAGTCGCCGAACGCGCCATCGGCGACGACCACGTGCTCCTGGTCCGCAGGCACTACCTCGTCGGCGGCACCGTCCCCGGCTCGGACTTCGTGCGCGACGTCACGCGCCACCCCGACGTCAGCGAACTGCTCCTGATCAGCGACGTCCTGGTCACGGACTACTCGTCCCTGATGTTCGACTTCGCGCAGACCGGCCGCCCGATGCTCTTCCACACCTACGACCTGGACCACTACCGCGACACCCTGCGCGGCTTCTGCTTCGACTTCGAGGCGCAGGCGCCGGGACCGCTGCTCGCCACCAGCGACGAGGTGATCGCCGCACTGCGCGACCCGCGGGCGGCCACCGCCGCCCACACCGAGGCGTACGACAGATTCCGCGAGGTCTTCTGCGACCTGGACGACGGCAGCGCGGCGGCCGGTGTCGCGGACGCCATGCTCGAAGGAGGCCGCGCATGAGCACCCCGGAGCTGCACGACGTCAGCTGTGTCGTGGTCGCGGGCGCGGACGCCGACGCGCTGCGGCAGTCGGTGGACTCCGTGCTCGCCCAGACCATGGGCAACGTCGAGGCGGTACTCGTCGACCCCGGCGCGGACGGCCCCGCCCGCGCCGCCGCGCAGGCACTCGCCGCCGACCATCCGCACCGGGTGCGCCTGGTCCGCGCCGAAAGCCCGCTGTCCGTTGCCGCGTCGCGCAACCTCGGCCTCGCCGCGGCACGCGGGCGGTACGTCATCGTGCTCGGCGAGGGCGAACTCCTGGAGCGGCACGCCTGCCGCAACCTCTTCGACGCCGCGCGCACCACCGGGGCCGACCTGGTGGCCGGGCGCTGGACGCGGCTCACGGCCACCGGCAAGAAGGAGGCACACCCCGGCTGGCAGGCCCCGCTGCACGCGCGGACCAGGAGCGTCGCGCATCTCTCCGACGTCCCCGAACTCGTCACCAGGGACTCCCTGGTCGCCGGGTTCTGCGTCCGCAGGGACTTCGTCCACGGCACGCGTCTGCGGTACGCGGAAGACCTCGCCCACAGCGAGATCCTCTTCGGTGTCGAGGCGGCACTCGGTGCCCGCGGCATCACCCTCGTACCGAACCTGATCATCACCCGCCGCGCGGCACCCGACCCCGCACGCGAGACCCCCGCCGTCGCCGAGGCCAACGACCGCGTCGCGGGTCTCCTGGTGAGCCTGGGCCGCCTCGACCTGTGCGACCGGCGCGAGCGCGCCTTCCTGAGCGACCACGTGCTGCCCTGCGCCCGTACGTTCCCCCAGCTCACCGCCGACGAGCGGCGCCGGGCCACGGCCGGCATCGTCCCGCACCTCGAAGGCCGCGTGGACGCACGCGCCCTGAGCGCTCTCGCCCCCGTCGAGCGGGTGTGCGTGCGGCTGCTCGCGGAGGGCGACGCGGAAGGCGTGCTCGCCGCCGCTTACGCTCTCGGGCGGCCGGGGACCGTCGTCTCGGAGCTGACCGAGCGGGAGGGCAAGGTCTACTGGCGCGCCGACGGACTCGACGACCCCCGCGTACGGGAAGTGCTCGACGTCAGTGAACTCGGCCACCAGCACCGGCTGTTGGACGGCGTGCGGCTCCTGAACCGCCTCACCAGGTGCAGCGTCGAAGGCACCAGGGCGGTCCTCGAAGGGCAGGTCGTGCTGCCGGGCGGCCTGGTGCCCGACCGGCCGCCGCTCACCGCCCGGCTCGACGTGCGCACCCGCGGCACGGCACGGCGCGGCTTCAGCACACCCGTGCAGGAGGCGCACTACGACGGCGGCGCGGTCGTCTGGCGGGCCACGGTCGACCTCACCGCGAGGCTGCGGGACCTCGGCATCCGCGACCGCGTCTGGGAGCCGCGGCTGCGACTCGCCGCGGGCGGCCATGACATGACCACCGAACTCGTCGCCGAGCAGGAGACCGTGGGCGCCGCCCGAGGGCTCACCGTCACCGGCGCGAACAGGCTGGAGCTGCGCCTGGCACCCCGCCACCGGGCCGCCCGCATCCTGCGCGCGGCACTGCACTACGTCACGCACTTCCGCCCCGCCCGCAAGGTGCGGCTCCGGCTGCGTGCCCTGCGCAGAAGGTGCGACAGGCTTGGCGGCAAGGCGGTCAAGCTGCGCGTCTACCGGCGGATGCTGCGGCGGCTGCCCGTCAGCAAGGGCTCGGTCGTCTTCGAGAGCCACATGGGAAGGTGCTACGGCGACAGCCCGCGCGCCGTCCACCAGGAGATCCTCGACCGGGGCTTGAGGCTCCGCTGCACCTGGTCGTACGCCGATTCGACCGACGGGTTCCCCGAATCGGCCCGCCTGGTGCGCCGTTGGTCCTGGCGCTACCTGTGGGCCCTGGGCCGCGCCGAGTTCTGGATCGACAACCAGGGCTTCCCGCACGCCATGGCCAAGCCGCGCCACACCACGTATCTGCAGACCTGGCACGGTTCCGCGTACAAGCGCATGGGCTTCGACGAGGCGCGCGTCAAGACGCAGAACGCCCCGCAGCGCCAGTGGCTCAAGGAGGCCGTCGACCGCTTCGACCACTTCCTGGTGCGCTCCGAGCACGACGTGAACACCCTGGCCCGCGCCTACGGCATCGCCGACGAGCGGCTGCTGCGCTGCGGCTACCCGCGCAACGACCGCCTGGTCGCCGCGCGCGCCAGGGACGAGGCATCGGGCCGCTTCCCGCGCCCGTCCGTGGCCGCCGATCTCGGCATCCCGGACCACAAGACGGTGGTCCTGTACGCGCCGACGTTCCGCGGCGGCCCGCCCAAGAGCAACAAGCCGGTCCGGCTGCCCCTGGACGTGCGCAAGTTCGCGGACCGCTTCGGCGACACCCACGTACTCCTGGTGCGCGCCCACTACATGGAGGCGGCCGCCCTGCCGGTGTGTCCGCCGGGCACCGTCGTCGACGTCTCGGACCGTCACGACGTGAGCGAGCTGCTCTGCCTCGCCGACGTCCTGGTGACCGACTACTCGTCGATCATGTTCGACTTCGCCCTCCTGGACCGGCCGCTGGTGCACTTCGCACCCGACCTCGACGCGTACGAGACCGAGCGGGGCAGCTACTTCGCGCTGCGGGACGACGCGGGCGGGCCCGTGGTCGAGACGCAGGAGGAACTGCTGCGCGTGCTCGCCACGCTGAAGCAGACCGACGGCGCGTGGGCGGAGGAACGGCGGGCGTTCGCCCTGCGGTTCGGGGCGTACGACCAGGGGCGGGCCGCGGCCGAAGTGGTGGACACGCTCTTCGGCGAGCGGTCCCGGAACACGCAGAGGCAGGGGGACGGCGCATGACCACGACGATCGCCACCACGGGGATCGCGACCGGGACGAAGAGCCGCGACGTCTTCCTCGTCGCGAACACCGTCGACGAACTCGGCGGCGTCACCGCCTGGGCGCACCAGATGGCCCGGCTCTTCCAGGGCAACGGCCACCGGGTGCACGTCATCGGCGTCCACGAGGCCGAGCTGAAACTGGCGCTCCCCGACGATCGCGGCTATCCCGTGACCAGCCTCTACGACGAGCATCCGCAGTCCCCGCGCCCGGTACGCGGCCTCGGCCGCCTGAACGTGGTGGCATGGCGGCGCGAGTCGGCGCGGATCGCCGCCAAGCGCCGCGTCGTGGACCGGCTCTCGGAGATCTTCCGCGCCGCACGCCCCGGCGCGGTCGCCGTCGTCACGCAGGTCTGGCCGATGGAGTGGATCAGGGAGGCGGACACCGCGGGCCTGCGCATCATCGGCATGAGCCACGAGTCGTACGCCTACACCCGCGCCTGCCACCGCTACCGCGCGGTCAGGCGCAGCTACCCCGCCGTGGACCGCTGGCTCGCGCTGACCCAGGAGGATGCCGACGACTGGATCGCCGACGGCATGCACAACGTGGGCGCGATGCCCAACGCCCTCGCACACCTTCCCGCGGTGCCCTCGCGGCGCGAGGCGAACGTGGTCTGCAGCATCGGCAGGCTCGCCGACCAGAAGGGCGTCGACATGCTCGTCGACACCTGGGCGCTTGTGGCCCCGCAGCGGCCCGACTGGACGCTGCGGATCTACGGGGCGGGGGCGGACGAGGCCGAACTCAAGCGGCAGTGCACGCGGCTCGGGCTCGACGGTTCCGTGGAGTGGCGGGGGCGTACGAGTGATGTGCCGGGGGCCCTTGCCGAGAGCTCTCTCTTCGTGCAGTCCTCGCGGGGCGAGGGTTTTCCGCTGGCCCTGATGGAGGCGATGGCCAGTGCGGTGCCGTGTGCGGCGTTCGACTGCGCGCCGGGCGTCCGCGAGATCGTTCGCCATGGCGAGGACGGCCTTCTTGCCCCCGCCGGTGACGTGGGGGCTCTCGCTGACCGGCTTCTCCGGCTCACCGGCAATCCGCGGCTGCGGAACGCCATGGGGGAGCGGGCCCGGGTGAATGTGCAGAGGTTCTCCGAGGCGCGGGTGCTTGAGCGGTGGGAGGCGTTGTTCGAGCTGCTTGAGCGGTGAGGAGGGGGGCGGGGGCGCGGGGGATTTGTCTGCGGGCCCGGTGGGGGCTTGTCGCGCCCACGCGGCGGAGCCGCAAATGTCACAGCCCCGCGCCCCTTACGGGGCCCGTCTCCGGCGGGCCCCGTCGGAGATCGTGCTCAAGAACGTCCCGAGCGTGCCAGTAGTGATGACAGCAAGCCCCTTGCCCGGCTTCCCGCCCCGGCAGCGGGCCCGTCCGGGAGTTGCGGGACGGGTTCCTTCGCGTGGCGCGAGACAGGCTGCTCCGGGGACTTCGCCTTCTTGCCGCTGATGCGGATCATCGGGAAGCCCGCGACCTCCTCGGCGCCGTGCCACATGTCGTCCCGCCCCTTCAGGAACGCGGCGAGATCGGCGTGGATCGCGTCGTAGTCGCCCCACGTGCCGTAGAACTTCGTGGCCGTGATGCAGAGCGGTTTGAGCCCCGTGCTCGCCACGGCGCCCCACGTCGCCGCGGCCACCCCCGGACAGTGCTCGGCCCGGAAGTCGTCGAGCACGACGATCCCGTCAGGGCCGAGCAGCTCACGGGCGGCGGCGATGTCCGCGTGGACGTGCTCGTACAGGTGCGAGGCGTCGATGTGCACGAAGCGGCAGCTGTCCGCCACCACGTGCTTGGTGATCCCGGAGGACGGCTCCTGGACGATCTGCGGCAGTCCTTCGTGGAAGGAGCGGTAGTTGGCCTCGAAGGCGCGGCGCGTGAGCGTGGCGTACGAGCGGCCCATCTCGGCGGAGTTGGCCTCGTCGGGGGCGGGCGAGTCGAAGAGGTCGCAGACCGTGAAGGTCTCGTCCGCGCGCAGGTACGTGCCCATGAAGATGGCGCTCTTGCCCAGATACGCGCCGAGTTCGAGCAGGTCACCCCGCTGCGCGCGGTCGAGCTGCCGGGCCAGGATCCAGTCGAAGAGCACCTGGTCGACCGGATGGAACCAGCCCTTCACGTCGGAGAGTCCGCGCGGCCGCGGCAGCTGGTCGGTCGCGGACGCGGTGGCTGAGGCGTTCTGCATATCTGGTCCCGGAGATGGGGGGGAGGAGGACAGTGCGGCGGACGCGTGGGGGGCGTCGGGATCACGGTGCGGCTAGAGGCGCGGAGCGGGCCGGGAGGCATCGGCCCGCGGCAGCGGCTCGCAGGCCGCCCCCGCCGCCGGCACCGGGTGCCGGTCCGCCAGTGGCGCCACCGACGGTAGACCCCCTGGTTCGCCGAGCACCACATGCCTCACAACCCGTTCAGCGGCCCGACCGTCGTCGTACACGCAGAAGCGGTCTCGGAACGCCGCGCGCAGCTGCGCCGAGCGCGAGCCGCGCCAGTGCCCGGTGACGAAGATGTCGGTGAGTTCGTCCTGGTCGCGCGCGACCGCGCCCGGCGGGAACTCGCGCACGTCGAAATAGGTGCCGCGGGCCGCCTCGTACGCCTGCCAGTCCTCGGCGTGCAGGACGACGGGGCGGTCGAGGTTGACGTAGTCGAACATGAGCGACGAGTAGTCCGTGACCAGGGCGTCGGATGCCAGGCAGAGGGACTCGACGCTGGGGTGGTCGGAGACGTCGATCAGGCGGTCCGACGAGGGGGCCAGCGGCGCCCCGTACGAGTGATGGGCACGGGTCAGGACGACGAAGCGCGGTCCGAGGTTGTACAGCAGTCGCTCCAGGTCGAGGGAGCGCAGCTGGGTGTGGCGGTAGTCGCGGTGGGTGGGCGCGTAGAGGATGGCGGTGGTGCCGCGGGGGATGCCGATGGACTCGCGCAGGCGGGCCACGTCGGCGGTGCTGGCCCGCTGGTAGATGTCGTTGCGCGGGTAGCCGTACTCCAGGGTCGTGAAGGAGGCGGGGAAGACGCGCTCCCAGATGAGGGTGGAGTGGCGGTTGGAGGACAGGACGTAGTCCCACTTGTCGGCGTTGCGCAGGAGGGCCGCGAAGTCCATGCCGCGGGCGGCGGCCGGGCGGTCCTGGAGGTCCAGGCCCATCAGCTTCAGGGGGGTGCCGTGCTGGGTCTGGATCATGACCTGCCCGCGGCGTTTGACGAGCCTGCGGTCGAAGTTCACGTTGTTCACGAGGTACTTGGAGCGTGCGAGGGCCGTCCAGTACGCGGCTGTGCCGGGGCGGAGTCTGCGGGTTCCCGTCGGCAGGGTGTGGTGGTGGACGGGGTCGGCGATCCAGGCGGTGCGGATGTGCGGGGCGTGCTCGCGCAGGGCGGCTTCCAGGGCGCCGGGGTTGCAGCCGTAGCCGCGCCCCCAGTACGAGGAGAAGACCGCGCGGTCGGCGCGCACCGGCAGGCGCAGCTGGATGCGGTAGTGCAGCTGGAGCGCGGCGCCCTTGGTGCGGCGCCGGGCGGTGGCCGCGTACCGCTCGGCCCTGGTCCGCAGCCGCAGTGCCGTCCACAGGGTGCGGTAGGTGCGGTGCGTGCCCAGGCGCACAAGGCCGTGCCGCAGCCGGGTGCGGGGGCGCAGGCGGGCGCCGGGGGCGCGGTAGCGGCGGTAGTGGGTGCGGGCCTTGCGCAGGAACGCGGGGCGGCTGCCGCGCGGGAGGCGGTCGCGTTTGGTGAAGACGGTGGTGAGGTGGTCGACCATCCGCCGGAAGAGCAGGGCGCGCCAGGCCGCCGAGAGCTCCGGGTGCTGGTCGAGGAAGGCGAAGACCCGCTCGTACTGGTCGAAGATGTCGAAGTGCCGGCGGGTCGTGGTGCGCAGGATGCTGCCGCGGCGGCGCTGGAGGTAGTGCACGCAGACCCGGTCGAGGGTGGCGATCGTGCCCGCCTTCATCAGGACCGGGTAGGTCCAGGGGGTGTCCTCGTAGAGGCCGGGCGGGAAGGTGAAGGACTCGCGCTCGATGAAGTCGCGGCGGTAGGCCTTGTTCCAGGCGACCATCAGGAGCCTGAGCAGGCCGGGTCTCTCGCTCAGCCGGAAGGGGGTGCAGCCGTCTTCCTTCAGGAGGCCGGCGAACTGGTTGCGGACCTCTTCGCCCGACCAGAACGTGCGCGCGTAGTCGTAGATCAGGACGTCCGGCTCGTCGGTCTCCTTGATGCGGTCGGAGATCGCGTGCAGGGAGTCCGGGACGAGAGTGTCGTCGCTGTCGAGGAAGATCAGGTAGTCGCCGGTGGCGTGCTCCATGCCCGCGTTGCGTGCCCGGCCCAGGCCGACGTTCTCATCGAGGTGGACGGCCTTCACGCGGGTGTCGCGGGCCGCGCATTCGTCGATGAGGGCACCGCACGCGTCGGGCGAGCAGTCGTCGACCACGATCAGTTCGAGATCCGTGAACGACTGACGCAGGACCGATTCGAGGCATGCGTGCAGATATGCCTGCACCTTGTACACGGGCACGATGACACTGAACCGGGGCAAGGCACATCCATGGGTCGACGCGGGCATACTGCCCGAAAACGCCCCGGCGGCCGGTCGGGTTACGTCGAACGAGGCATACGGGGGACGGACGCGGGTGAGGCGGCCCCCGGTCGGAGGCCGCCTCACCCGTCGAACGCATGAGCCCGTGCGGCGGACGCCGTCGCGGGCCTGTTTCCCGGCCGCGTTACTTGACCGCGCCCGCCATCACGCCGGACACGAACTGCCGCTGGAACGCGAAGAACACGGCCAGCGGGATCACCATCGAGATGAACGCGCCGGGCGCCAGGATCTGCACGTTGTCGCCGAAGGACCGCACCTGCTGCTGGAGCGCGACCGTGATCGGCGGGCTGTCGGAGTCGGCGAAGATCAGCGCGATCAGCATGTCGTTCCAGACCCAGAGGAACTGGAAGATGCCGAGCGAGGCGATCGCGGGCGCGCCCAGCGGCATCACGACCCGGAAGAACAGCCGCAGTTCACCGGCTCCGTCCAGGCGTGCCGCCTCCAGGAGTTCGCGGGGGATCTCCGCGAAGAAGTTCCGCAGGAGGAAGATCGCGAACGGCAGGCCGAAGGCCACGTGGAAGACGACCACGCCGATCGTCGTCTCGAAGATCCCGATCGTGCCGAAGATCTTCGATACGGGGAGCAGCGCCACCTGTACGGGGACCACGAGCAGTCCGACGACACCGATGAACCACCAGTCGCGGCCCGGGAAGTCCATCCACGCGAAGGCGTATCCGGCGAGGGACCCGATGATCACGACGAGCAGCGTCGCGGGGACCGTGATCATGATGCTGGACAGGATCGAGTCGGTGATCGTCTCGTCCTTGAGGAGGTTCGAGTAGTTCTCGAACGTCATCTGGGATGGCGTGCTGAAGACCTTCCACCAGCCGCTCTCGGCCATGTCGGACGAGGTGCGCAACGAGCCCAGAAGAAGCCCGACCGTCGGCACCAGCCAGAACAGCGCGACGACGACGAGGAAGACGCGTACGGCCGTGCCGCTCAGGACGGACGCGATCCGCCCGCCGAGCGACCGCTCGGCCTTCACCGCTTCGACTTGGGTGGTCATCGCCGAGCCTCCCGCCGAAGTCGCCGGACATTAAAGAGCATCACCGGGATCACGAGGAGGAAGAGCAGCACGGCGATCGCGCTCGCCACGCCCGAATCCTTGTCGAGGAACGCGGAGTTGTAGAGCTGGAGCGCCAGGACGTTCGCGTCGTCCTTCGAGGAGTTGGGCGGGATGATGAAGATCAGGTCGAAGATCTTCAGTACGTTGATCATGAGCGTGACCGCCACCACCGCGAGCACCGGCGCCAGGATCGGCACGGTGATCCGGCGGAACACCTGCCACTCGTTGGCACCGTCCACGCGGGCCGCCTCCAGGAGTTCACGCGGCACGCTCGCGAGGCCCGCCGCGATCAGGACCATCGCGAAGCCCACCCAGATCCACAGGTACGAGCCGATGACCGCGGGCGTGATGAGCGAGGGGCCGAGCCAGTCCACTCCGTTGTACGGCTCGCGGAAGTTGGACGCGGGGAAGCGGAGCTGGGCCCCGTCCGCCTCCTTGGGGAGGGCGAAGGTGCCGTCGTCCGCCGCCTCGGCGGTGGCCACCACCTTGCCGTCCTTGACGGCCTCGACCTTGATGCCGGGATAGCCGAACTCGGCCTTGTCCGGAGCGTTGATCTCGCCCCTGCCCTTGCCGCGCGTGAAGTCCTGCCAGGCCGTCCCGGTGACCTTGTCGGGGTCCGGCTTCGCTGCCGCGGCGGACTTGGCGCTGTCCGGCATGTTGTCCGGCGCGACGCCGGTCAGCGGCAACGCCACCGGAGTGCCCGCGCTGACCGGCTTACGGGTGATGAAGGCGCCGCCGCCCGCCGGCTTCAGCGGTGACTCCGTACTGGGATGCGCCTGCGGGAAGGCGGACGACTCGGCGAACGTGTCGTGCACCCCCACCATGACGGCGTTGGCGACACCCCGGTCGGGGTCCGACTCGTACACGAGCCGGAAGATGATGCCGGCCGCGAGCATGGAGATCGCCATCGGCATGAAGATGACCAGCTTGAACGCCGTTCCCCAGCGGATCCGCTCCGTGAGCACGGCGAAGACCAGGCCGAGTCCGGTCGCCAGGGTCGGGGCGACGACGATCCAGATCGCGTTGTTCTTGACCGCGGTGAGGATGGTGTCGTCCGTGAACAGGGTCTTGTAGTTGCCGAACGCCGTGAAGTCGCCCGACTTGTCGAAGAAGCTGCGGAAGACGGAGTACCCGATGGGGTACAGGACCAGAGCGCCGAGCAGCACCAGGGCGGGCAGCAGGAAAAGCACCGCCATGCTCTTACGTGTACCTGTCACGCTCTTGCGGCGGGGGGCCGGGGGCAGCGCCGCATCGGGCGTGCCCCCGGCGTTCGCGGACGCCACCGTGTCAGTCCTTGTAGGCCGCGGCGGCCGACGTCTCCAGCGCCTTCTGCGTGCCGGCGACGTCCTTCGGGTTCGTCAGGAAGTCCTGCAGCGCCTTCCACTCACCCTTGCCGGGCGTGCCGCCGAAGGCCTGCGGGGCCTGGTCGGACATGTCGTAGCGGATGTCGTCGCCCGCCGCGATGAGCGCCTTGGCGATGTTCCGCTGCACGTCGTTCGGGTACGCCGCCAGGTCGAGGCTCTTGTTCGGCGAGACGAAACCGCCCGCCTCCGCCCAGATCTTGGCCGAGTCGGGAGAGGCCAGGAAGGTCAGAAGCGCCTGGGCGCCCTTGCTGTCCTTCAGCGCCACGGCGGCGTCACCGCCGACGACCGCGGGGGACTCGTCGCCGACCGCGGGGAACGGGAACACCTTGGCGTCCGTGCCTATCTCGGCCTTCGTCTCCGAGATCGGCAGCGAGACCATGTCGCCCTCGAAGACCATGCCCGCCTTGGGCTGGTCGCCGCCGGTGAAGGTCTGCTTGACCGAAGCGGGGAACTCGGTCTGCAACGCGCTCTTGGCGCCGCCCGCGACGAAGCCCTTCGTGCCGAAGACCTCGCCGAGCGTGGTCAGCGCCTCCTTTACGGAGGGGTCCGTCCACTTGATCTCGTGCTTGGCGAGCTGGTCGTACTTCTCCGGGCCCGCCTGCGAGAGGTAGATGTTCTCGAACCAGTCGGTGAGGGTCCAGCCGTCCGCGCCCGCGACCGAGATCGGCGGTACGCCGGAGTCGTACACGGTCTGGGCCGTCTTCACGAAGTCGTCCCAGGTCTTGGCTTCCTTGGCGCCCGCGTTCTCGAAGACCTGGGTGTTGTACCAGACCAGTGACTTGTTGGCGGCCTTGAAGTACACGCCGTACTGCTTGCCGTCGACGGCGCCGAGATCCTGCCAGCCCTTCGCGTAGTTCTTGTCGAGCTGCTTCTGCGCCTCGGGTCCGACGGGCTTGGCCCACTTGTTGGACACGGCCTGCTCGATGGCGCCGACCTGCGGAAGCATCGCGACGTCCGGCGGCGCGCCGCCCGCGACCTTCGACTCCAGGAAGCTGATGATCGGGTCCTGGGCGGGTACGAAGGTGACCTTGGCCCCGGTCCGCTTCTCGAACTCGTCGAGAACCTTGAGGAAGACCTTCCGTTCCGAGCCGCCCCATACGGCGGCGACGGACACGGTCTGCCCGTCCAGCTTGGGCAGTTCGACCGCGGCGGCGCTCTCCTTGCCGCCGCCCTTGTCCCCGCCGTCCTTGTCGTCGTCGCTGTCGCCGCCGCATGCGGTGACGGTGAGCGCGAGCGCGCCCGCGACGACGGCCGCGGCGAATTTGGCGGTGGTACGCCGGTGGTGCGGTGCCCTGCGTGTACGAAGAGTGCTGCGCATCACTGCCCCGTTCTCTTCCCTGGCGAGTCCGTGCGGCCTGTCTACGCCCGCCCGGGGAGAAGCGGCAAGAGCGCCAACCATGACAACTGGCTGATCGTGATGGCGTTGTGACGTGCCGTCATGAGCTGCGGTGTCCCAGTTATGGGTGATCGTGCAGCTGCCGTTGTGGACGGAAGGACCGCTCCTTGTTGTGGGCAGGCGTTCCGCAGGGCGATTGGGGCCTCCCCTGCTCGAGCGAAGCCGAGAGCTTGGGGAAGGGTGGGCACAACACTGCAGTGCCGGGCACTAAGTGAGAGAGGCGCCCAGTACCAACAGCAGCGCAGAGCTACAAAAGAGACGGCACCTGATCCGCGGCAACAGACCGAGCGGCCCGCTCCAACGCACTGGCAAGCAGAGCCAAGTCGGTAGGCCCATTACCGAGTTCACGGACGGGCCGCCGCGCCGGCGGATCCCCCATCCGCTCCCACTCCAACGGAACAACCGTAGGCCGCAACGTAGAAGTACGAGGAATCCGCCCAGTAACCCGCCCCGCCTGAAAGAGACTCACCCGCCCGTCAGCGGTACGAAGCTCCCCCCGCCCGGGGGCAGGCTCCTCCGGCCCGGGAGTAACGGCATCCAGGGCGATCCGCAGAGCCGCCCGCCGCCCCAACTCAGTCTCAGGAGTCCGCTCACTACGCGCGGTGGTGGCAACCAGATGCACCCCGAGCCGCTCCCCGTCCCTGGCCACAGCCTCAAGCGCCCGCACGACAGACCCCGCGGCAGGCCGCCCCGGCGACCCGAGCGCAGGCGAGAGCAGCGCGTCGAAGTCGTCGACGAGTACGACGAGCCGAGGCAGCGGAGGCCCCGGCTCGACCCCCTTGCGCGCGGCAGCGACAGGCCGCAGCCGCATGGTGGAACTCGGCGGCGCCTCAAGATCCCCCGCGCCGCTCCCCCCGCCCCCGAGAACCCCGCTCCCCCTACCGGCCTGAGGTACCTGCGTATGCCACTCCGCGAACCCGAGCCGCCCGAGAAGCTCGGCCCGCCGCTTCAGCTCGGCGGTCAGGGACTGGGCGAACTCCCGCATCCGGACGGGGTCGTTGGCAGCGAGATGCGTGGTGACATGCGGCAGGTCCATACAGACCGCGAGGCCTTCGACCAGCCGTATGTTCGCCCCGTTCGTCCCGCTGCCCCCGCTCCCCGTGCTGTCCCGCCCGTCGATCAGGACCATGCCGAGCCGGTCGGGCCGCTCCGCCGCGGCCAGCGAGGCGGCGATGGACCGCAACAGCTCCGTACGACCGCTCCCGGAAGGGCCCTCGGCCAGTACATGCGGGCCCTCGGCGGCGAGATCCATGACCACGGGCCCGCGGGGCCCTGCCCCGAGCACGGCCCAGGCCCGCCCGCCCAGCGCCTCCGCGTCATCGGCGGCAGCCGCCCACCGCGCCATCAGGGACGCGGGGGTGGCACGGGCAAGCCCCAACTCGTCGAGAAGCCGGGCCATTTGGGGCAACGGAGCGGACACGCGCGCGTGCCCGTCGCCGGGCGCCCCGTCCGTACGGAAAGGGGCGAGAGCACGGGCGAACCGCTCGGCCCAGGCCTGCGACACCGCGTCCACCGCGGCGACGGTGCCGTGCCCCGCGGGGTGCCCGTCCACGGTCCGCAGCAGCCGCAGCGCGGTGGCCACATCGCCGCTGAGCAGCGCGACGGCACCGCAGGCCCGGAAGGCCGGGGACACGGAGCAGGCGGCTTCGTACGTGGCGGAGACCGGCGACGCGGGTGACGCGGCGGGCGTCTCCGCCAGGCAGACGACATGGATACCGGCGGCGGCGCCTTCCCGCGCGAGGCGTGTCACGGAGTCCCGCAGCCCGGCGGACCCGGGATCGCCGTCCACCACGACGACAGTGCGGGGCCCGATGTCAGCGGCGTCCGGGGAGCTGTCGTAAGTGTCGGGGGAGCCGCTGTAAGTACTGTCGGTCGCCGCGGCGGACGCCTTGTCCGCCGCGTAGTCCTCCAGGCGCCGCAGCAGCTCTCCCGTACGGGCGGCGGCCTGCTCGCGGTCGTAGGCGAGGAGGAGGCGGCAGTCCTGGCCGTGCGTGGGCCGCAGATGCGGGAGCCAGCCGAGCCAGGACCACTCCGCGGTGCGTTCCTGCACCGTCCGCGCGCGGTCCGTGCTCAGCAGCACGATCTCCAGGGCGTCGGGGGAGTGCATGGCCGCGAGCTGGGCGACGACGGCACGGGCGAGCCCCGTGAGCCTCTCGCGCGGTCCCGCGAGGCCGAGCGCGCCCGCCTCGCGCAGGCTGACCGTCACGGGGACGGCGGGCAGCAGGCCCCGCTCGTCCGGGGCCGTGCGGTCGACCGTGCCGAGCCGGACGGCCAGCGCCTCGGGGTGGCCGGGCCCGCGCTCCCAGAGCCGGGGGCCGGGACCGAGCGCCGTGAGCAGCAGGGCCGCGGGGTCGGGCCAGGACTCCGGGGTTCGCGCGGCGGCGGCCACCGCGAGGTCCTCGGGAGAGGGATCCGCCGGTTCCGGGGACACGGCGTGGCTCCCCGTCCCGTACGGATCGTCTTCGTGGTCGCCCTGCCCGTACTCGTCGTCACGGGCGCCAGTGAGCCGCCGGGCCCAGGCGGAGAGGCCGCCGCGCTTGCGGAGGTTGCGGGGGACGGTCGTCCCGCGCGCGGGGGTGCCGGTGCGGGCGCTCTCGGCGTCCGGGGCGCCGCCCTGCGGGGGCACCGTCGGAGCATCGGTGAGGGAGGTCTGTCCGTACGCCCCCTGCGCCCCCTCTGTTCCGTACACCCCGCCCCGGCCGCCTTCGCCCGCGCCGGGAAACGCGGCGGAGCCGAACGCGTGATGCGTGCCGTCGGAGGGTGCGTGGCCCTCTTCGGGGGGAGTGATCCGGGGGGCGTCGCCGCTCGCGGTGACCCGCACGCGCACGTGCCCCTCGCCGTCCGGGGCCGTCGGCAGCGCGCCGCCCGTCCCGTCCCCGGTGGTGAGCCGCAGCGCGGACTCGCCGAGCCGCAGCAGGGAGCCGGGGGGCAGGCGCACCGGGCGGTCGGTGATGTCGCGGCCGTCCACCGTGGTGCCGTTCGTGGAGCCCAGGTCCGTGACGGTGACCTGGCCGTCCGGGGTGAGCGTCACCGCGCAGTGCAGCCGTGAGACGTCCGGGTCGTCCAGCGGGACGTCCGCGTCCGCCGAGCGGCCCACGCGGATCTGGCCGCCGTGCAGGAGGTGCACGCCGCCCGCGTCGGGTCCCGCGATCACGTGCAACTGGGCGGCGGCCGAGGCGAGTTCGGGGCCGGGCTCGGCGGGGGAGCCGAGCGAGAGCACCGCTCCGTCGATCAGCGGGGGCTCCCCGACGGTGCAGCGCTGGGCGTCGAGCCGCTCCGATTCCGCGTACAGGACGACGGGTCCGTCGCCGCCCGCGACGGCCGCGGCGAGGCCCGACGCGACGGTGGCGAGCGCGGTTCCGGCAGGGGCGGTGACAAGGACGTCGCAGGCGCCGCGGGGCACGGCAGGGCGGCCTTCGGACTCGGCGGTCTGGCCGCTGCGCGGCCCGAGGACGGTCAGCCGGATCTGCATCGCCGTCAGCGGTCCCTTCTGCCCTTGCCGCCGGGCGCGGGGAAGCGCGCTGTACTCGCGCTGTGATTCCCCCCACCGCACACGGCCACGTCGGCCAGTAACAAGAAGGCATCTTCGCACCTGCCACTGACAACACGCCCGGCGGCCACCATTAAGTGATCTTGATTGGTCGGCTCTGCTCGGAAAAGTGCCTGCTTGGACCGTTGCGATCGCCGGTCGGTGCATCGTGACGAAGGTCAATTCGACGCCCGTCGGCAACCAACGGCCACACTGGGGCGTCTTTCCACCGAACAGCTGTCCGGTCACCCGGCGACCGGGTCGGAATGAGATCGGAATGAGACCGGCCGGTGCCCCGTTCGGCGGCACTAGAGTGGGTCGGAACATCTTCCGGCGGGTAGCCGGGTCCGGACA
Source organism: Streptomyces sp. NPDC055189 (assembly GCF_053606765.1). Taxonomy (NCBI): domain Bacteria; kingdom Bacillati; phylum Actinomycetota; class Actinomycetes; order Kitasatosporales; family Streptomycetaceae; genus Streptomyces; species Streptomyces sp. NPDC055189. Next base: position 3,362 of record NZ_JBSGSG010000070.1, on the reverse strand, counting down.
GACCAGCCAGATCAGCAGATCAGCAGGGAGCATGACGTGCGGCCGGTAGGCAGCAAGTACCTGCTCGAGGAGCCGCTCGGGCGCGGCGCCACGGGCACCGTCTGGCGAGCCCGCCAGCGCGAGACCGCGGGTGCGGAGGCGGCAGTCCCCGGCCAGCCCGGTGAGACCGTCGCGATCAAGGTCCTCAAGGAGGAGCTGGCCAACGACGCGGACATCGTGATGCGCTTCCTGCGCGAGCGATCGGTCCTGCTCAGGCTCACGCACCCGAACATCGTGCGGACCCGTGACCTGGTCGTCGAGGGGGAGCTCCTCGCCCTCGTCATGGACCTGGTCGAAGGCCCCGACCTGCACCGCTACCTCCGCGACAACGGCCCGTTCACGCCGGTCGGGGCGGCTCTCATGACCGCCCAGATCGCCGACGCCCTCGCCGCGAGCCATGCGGACGGAGTCGTGCACCGCGACCTGAAGCCCGCGAACGTCCTGCTCAAGCAGGACGCCGACGGCTCGATGCACCCGATGCTCACCGACTTCGGCATCGCGCGCCTCGCCGACTCCCCGGGCCTGACCCGTACCCACGAATTCGTCGGCACCCCGGCGTACGTGGCGCCCGAGTCCGCCGAGGGCCGCCCGCAGACCAGCGCCGTCGACATCTACGGCGCGGGCATCCTCCTTTACGAGCTCGTCACCGGCAGCCCGCCCTTCGGCGGCGGCTCGGCCCTCGAAGTGCTCCACCAGCACCTGAGCGCCGAACCGCGCCGCCCCTCGACGGTCCCGGACCCGCTGTGGACGGTCATAGAACGCTGCCTCAGCAAGAACCCCGACCACCGCCCCAGCGCCGAGAACCTCGCGCGCGGCCTGCGGGCCGTCGCGGAAGGCGTGGGCGTGCACGCGTCCAGCGCGCAGATCGCCGCGGCGGAGGGCGTGGGCGCCCTCCTCATGCCCGACCCGGATCCCGCCATGGTGCCGGGATCGCCCGGCGCCGCCGACCCCACCCAGGTCCTCCCGAACAACGCGGGTTCGTACGACCCGAACGCGGCGACGAGCGTCATGCAGAACACCGGCGGCCACGGCGACGCCGACCCGACGTCGGTGCTCCCCAGCGGCGGTCGCAACGCGGACCCGACGGCCGTCATGCCGCCGGTACCGCCGAACCAGCCCGGCGGCGACCCGAACGACCCGCACCCCTGGCAGAACCAGATGCGGGCGGCCCGCGACCGCAACGAACAGACGCAGGTCCAGTCGTACGTCGACCCGAACCAGGACCCGCTGCGCCGCCGCCCCCAGCGCCAGGTGGCCCGCCCGCAGCAGCCGCAGCAGCGCCAGCAGCAGTACGCGCCGCAGCAGCAGCGTCCCTCGCAGCGCCAGCAGTACGCGCCGCAGCAGCAGCCCCAGCACCAGCCCCAGCAGTACGCCCCGCCGCAGCAGACGCCGCCCCAGCAGCCACCCGCCGGACGGCCGCCGCGCGAGCCCAGGCAGCGCTCCTCGAACCCGAACCGGATGAAGATCCCGGGTCTCGGCTGTCTCAAGGGGTGCCTCTTCACGCTGATCATCCTCTTCGTGGCGAGCTGGCTCGTCTGGGAGCTGAGCCCGCTCCAGGAGTGGATCGGCACGACGAAGGGCTACTGGGAGCAGCTGACGGACTGGTACGACACGGTCGCCGGCTGGATGGGCAAACTGAACGGCAATTAGCGGCTCTGCGGTCAGTGATGGACGAATCCCCTGCCGACTCTGGGGATTTGTCGACACCTGCAGGGTGATTTCTGCTCCTGGAGTGAAGGTTGGCGTCGAGGCCGCGTAGCTTTGTCGCCAACACGCATCCGTAGGAGCAGTCTTGGCACGCAAGATCGGCAGCCGGTACACCGCCCACCAGATCCTTGGTCGGGGCAGCGCCGGCACGGTGTGGCTCGGCGAGGGGCCTGAGGGAGCTGTTGCCATCAAGCTCCTTCGCGAGGACCTGGCGTCCGACCAGGAACTCGTCGGCCGCTTCGTCCAGGAGCGCACGGCTCTGCTCAGCCTCGACCACGCGCGCGTGGTGGGCGTCCACGACCTGGTGGTCGACGGGAACGACCTCGCCCTGGTCATGGACCTGGTCCGGGGCACGGACCTGCGTACCCGCCTGGACCGCGAGCGGCGCCTCGCCCCGGAGGCGGCGGTGGCGATCGTGGCGGACGTCGCGGACGGCCTCGCGGCGGCGCACGCGGCGGGGATCGTGCACCGTGACGTGAAGCCGGAGAACGTCCTCCTCGACATGCAGGGCCCGCTGGGCCCCGGCGGCTCGCACCCGGCGCTCCTCACGGACTTCGGCGTCGCCAAACTGATCGACTCCCCGCGCCGCACCCGCGCGACCAAGATCATCGGTACGCCGGACTACCTCGCCCCGGAGATCATCGAGGGCCTGCCGCCGCGCGCGGCCGTCGACATCTACGCCCTCGCGACCGTCCTGTACGAGCTCCTCGCGGGGTTCACGCCCTTCGGGGGCGGCCACCCCGGAGCGGTCCTGCGCCGACACGTCACGGAAACGGTTGTGCCGCTCCCCGGCATCCCGGACGAGCTCTGGCAGCTGATGGTCCAGTGCCTGGCCAAGGCCCCTGCGTCCCGGCTGCGTGCCTCGGAGCTCGCGGCGCGGCTGCGGGAGCTTCAGCCGCTGGTGGCCGGGATGCCGCCGCTCGACGTGGACGAGCCGGACGCGGAGCAGCCGGCGGAGGAGGCGGAGGAGGAGCCCGCGCCGGAGCCGACGCCGGGTGCCCCGCGCCGCGGGGCCGTCCCCCTCGTCCCCGGTTCGTCCCCCGACTCGAACCGCGACACCCACACCTCCATGCGGGTCCCCGGACCCGACGAGCTCGCCGGGGGCGCCCGTGGCACGGCCCGGGCCCCCCGCGCGTCCGGCGCCGCCCGGCCCGGCTCCGCCCGCCACCGTGCCTCGGCCCGCCGCCGCAGGATCACGCTCGGCGTGGCGGGAGCGGTCCTCGTCGCCGCGGCGGGCATCGGCACGTGGGCCGCCACAAGCGGCGACGACACAGACGCGGGCCCCCAGGACACAAACAACTCCTCCCCCTCAACGCCATAGCCTCCGGCCGCAGCGAACCCTGCCCGTACGCGCCGCCGCCCCGAGCGAACCCCCCTCGCCCCCGGCCTCCCGGCCCCGCCGGCCCGGGGCCCACACCCCTAGCCCGCGTCCTCGCCGGTCCGGGGCCCACATCCCTAGCCCGCGTCCTCGCCGGTCCGGGGTTCGCGCCCCTAACCGGCGGCCTCGGCGGTCCGGGGCTCGCGTCCCTAGCCGCGGCCCGCCTGTCCCGGCGCTTCGCGCCGGATTTTCCCCGCCCACCCACCCGATACTCCGGGTAATCGGGTGGGTGGGCGGG
>NZ_JBSGSG010000069.1:0-54714 GCF_053606765.1 Streptomyces sp. NPDC055189 | reverse complement strand
GGCGGGGCCACGGACCGTGGGGTGAAAGGGGCGTCGCCGGTTCAGACACCGGCCGGCGTACGCGCCTCGGTATCGGCATCGACCACGACCTCGGCCGGCACGACGGCGGCCGGCTTCCCTGCGGCCTTCCGCCCCGGCAGCAGGGCGGCCGCCACCGCGCCCACGCCGACCACGGCGGCGCCGACCCACAGCGCGGGCGCGAGGCCGTCCACGAAGTACTGGGCGGGCCCGTAGCCGCCCTGCGCGGAGAACACCGAGGCGAGGATCGCGATGCCGAGGGCGCCGCCGACCTCGCGCAGGGCGTTGTTGGCGCCGGACGCGATGCCCTGCTCGGACGGGCGGACGCTGGACATCACCAGGTTCGCGGCGGGGGCGAAGTACAGCGCCATGCCGATCCCGCTGATGATCAGGGCGGGCAGCTGGGCCGCGTACGACACGTCGGGCTCCACGACGGCGGCGAACCAGGCGAGGCCGATGGCCTGCAGCGCGAGGCCCGCGGTGACCACCGGGCGGCCACCGATCCGGTCCGAGAGATAGCCCGCGATGGGCGCGACGATCATCGGCATACCGGTCCAGGGGAGCATCCGCAGGCCCGCCTCGGTGGGCGAGTAGCCGACGACGATCTGCAGGAACTGGCTGAGCAGGAAGATCGAGCCGAACATTCCTACGAACATCAGCAGGCTCGCGGCGTTGATAGCGGCGAACGCACGGTTGCGGAAGAGCCGCATCGGCAGCATCGGGTTCTTGGCGCGGAGTCCGTGGCGCACGAAGAGGGCCAGGAGTACACCGCCGCCGATCAGGCCGGTGAGCACGGTCGCACTGGTCCAGCCGTCGATGTTGCCGCGGATAAGCCCGTACACGATGCCGAAGAGCCCGCCGCTGGCCAGCAGCGTTCCGGTGATGTCGAGCGGTGCGCCCGTGCCGTACGACTCGGAGAGGCGTAGCCGGGCCAGCGGCAGCAGCGCGATGCCGAGCGGGACGTTCAGCCAGAAGATCCACTGCCAGGACACGTGCTCGGTGAGACTGCCGCCGATGAGCGGACCGCTGGCGACCGCGAGGCCGTTGACCGCGCCCCAGATCCCGTACATCATCCCGCGCTTGGCCGCCGGAACGGCCGCCGTGAGCAGAGTCAGCGTCAACGGCATCATGATCGCGGCGCCGACGCCCTGGACCGCGCGGGCGGCGACCAGCGCCTCGATGCCGGGTGCGAGGGCCGCGGCGGCGGAGGCCCCGGTGAAGATCGCGAGGCCGGTGATGAAGAGCTTGCGACGCCCGAAGCGGTCGCCGAGGGCCGCGCCGAACATCAGCAGCACGGCGAAGGTGAGGGTGTAGGCGCTCACCGTCCATTCGAGGTCGTGCATCTCTCCCCCGAAGTCCTCGCGGATGGCGGGCAGAGCCGTGGTGACGACCAGATTGTCGAGTGCCGCCATGAATCCGGCGACGCTGGTGATGGCGAGGGCCCAGCCTGCTCCCCCGCGCCGTGCTGCCTGCTGTGACATTGCTTCCCCTATGGTTAGTTATTGATGACTAACTTGCGTGGCGTAAAAGAACGCGCCCCCCCTGACACGCACGACTCACTTCTTGGGCTGCGCCGAATCGTAGAAGCCGGTCCACACCCGGTGGTCGGGCTGAAATCCCATCGACACCAGGACGTTGATCAACATCCCGTACGCGAGAAATTGCGTCGTCTCGTTGACGTCCGCCCCCAGCGCGAGGTGGGCCGTGTCGAACATCTCCATCCAGCCGGCCCGCAACTCCTCGCCGAACTCCCTGTCACCGGACGCCTCCGCGGAGGCGATGGCCACGTACGTCTGCATCTGCATGAGCAGCATGTCCGGGTCGTCGGCGATGAGCGCCTGATAGGCCCGGCCCATGGAGTGCAGGGCCTCCTGCCCCTCAAGCCCCTCGGCCGCCTTCCGGAAGACCTCATTGACCTCCTCGAGGCACCGCCTGGAGGCGGCGAGGAAGATCGCTTCCTTCCCCGGGAAGAGACGGAAGAGATACGGCTGCGAGACGCCCACCCGCTTGGCGATCACCTCGGTGGACGTGCCGTTGTAGCCGCCGCGGGCGAACTCGATCATCGCCGCGCGAATGACGCTCTCGCGCCGCTCCTCTGCACTCATCCTGACCATGCGACAAAGTTAGTGGCCAATCACTACCTAAGTCAAGAGGGCGGCCGGGAAGCGGACAAATGCGTACGGGCAAGGGGCACCCGCCCGCCCATGGCCGATGCGCACAGGTAAGGGGCACCCGCCATGACGGATGCCCCTTACCTCTTCATGCCGTACGCAAGATCAGGATGCCGTACGCAAGATCAGGCGAGCTGGACCACGGCGCGGGACATGCCAAGCACCTTCTGGTCGCCGCTCTTCGCCACCAGGTCCACCCGGACCCGGTTGTCGTCGAGCTTCACGGCGACCTTGGCGCTGACCTCGATCAGCGCGCCCTTGTCGTCGTTCGGGACCACGACGGGCTTGGTGAAGCGCACGCCGTACTCGACGACGGCGGCCGGGTCGCCCGTCCAGTCCGTCACCACACGGATCGCCTCGGCCATGGTGAACATGCCGTGCGCGATGACGTCGGGAAGGCCGACCTCCACCGCGAACTTCTCGTTCCAGTGGATCGGATTGAAGTCACCGGAGGCGCCCGCGTACCGCACGAGTGTGGCCCGTGTCACGGGGAAGCTCTGGGGCGTCAGCTCGGTACCGACCTCGACGCTTTCGTACGAAATCTTGGCGGTCATCGACTCACGCTCCCTCTGCCGCAGGTGCGGCCGCGGGCTCTGCCGCGGGGTCCGCCGCACGCGCGACGAGCTTGGTCCAGGCGGTCACGACGTGCTCGCCGGCCTCGTCGTGGACCTCGCCGCGGATGTCCAGGATGTCGTTGCCCGCCAGCGATTTGATGGCCTCGATGGTCGAGGTGACCGTGAGCCGGTCCCCCGCACGCACCGGGCGGGTGTACGCGAACTTCTGGTCCCCGTGCACCACGCGGCTGTAGTCGAGCCCCAACTGCGGGTCCTCGATGACCTGGCCCGCGGCCTTGAAAGAGATGGCGAACACAAAGGTCGGCGGGGCGATCACATCGGGGTGCCCGAACGCCTTGGCGGCCTCCGCGTCGGTGTACGCGGGATTGGTGTCGCCCACTGCCTCGGCGAATTCACGGATCTTCTCCCGGCCGACCTCATAGGGATCGGTGGGCGGGTAGGACCGCCCCACGAAGGACTGGTCGAGCGCCATGGACTCGGTACCTCCTGCAGGTATGGGTGAACAACGACGCGAGGCCGCCCCCGAAAAACGGGGACGGCCTCGTGTACGAGCCTGTGTCTAGCGCGTTTCGCGGTGCGCAGTGTGCGCGTTGCAGCGCGGGCAGTGCTTCTTCATCTCAAGACGGTCCGGGTCGTTACGCCGGTTCTTCTTGGTGATGTAGTTCCGCTCCTTGCACTCCACGCAGGCCAGCGTGATCTTCGGGCGGACGTCTGTGGCAGCCACGTGAGTGCTCCTTGACGGACGGATGGACGGATGAACGCAAAAAAATAGTAGCCGATCGAAGGTCCGACCCCACAATCGGCTACCAAATCAGTAGCGGTGACCGGACTTGAACCGGTGACACAGCGATTATGAGCCGCTTGCTCTACCGACTGAGCTACACCGCTGCAGATGCCGGATCCCCCCGCCCGAAGGCGAGGATCAACCAACATCAGAGCCCCAATGCGGAATCGAACCGCAGACCTTCTCCTTACCATGGAGACGCTCTACCGACTGAGCTATTGGGGCGAGCGATGAAGACATTACACGGTCGGTCGCCGATCGCCCAAATCCGTTTCGCCAGGGCTGTCCGGGGGCAGTTCGGCAGCCGTCCCGACCGCCTCACCACGTCACTTCGGCGCCTCGCACCACACCGGTTCGGCCCCTCGCGCCGTGCTGGGTCCGGCCTGTCGCGGCGTATCGATTCGGCCTCTCGCACCACTCCGGTCGGAACCCCGGAGCCCTGACCGTTCCGGAGCCCGCACGTCGCCTGACGTGGTCCCGCGTCTCGCCTGTTCAGGCCCCGCACCACGCCGGTACGACTATTTCGCTCCTCCTCGAAGAGGGCCGGTCGTCGCCCTAGGCTCGACCCACTCTGCGTGATCTTGGACGTCGTGGTCCCGGACGCCTCCGCCCGGGACGCCTCCGCCTCGGACGACGCCACGCCCCGCAGCCGCCCCCGAACCTCAGGAGCGCGATGCCCGACAGCCAGCCGCAGCAGCCCCACTCCTCCGGTTCTTCCGGCTCCTCCGGCTCCTCCGGCTCCTCGGGTGACGACGCCGACGCCACCTCGCTGCTCCTGTGCGGCGCCCGGCTGACCGACGGCCGGACCGTGGACGTGCGGCTCGGCTCCGGGCGCATCGAAGCGGTCGGCACTGCGGGCAGCCTGACCGCGCACTCCGCGCGCGTGGACCTCGACGGCTACCTCCTGCTGCCGGCCGCGGCGGAACCGCACGCGCACAGTGACACGGCCCTGTCCGCGGACGCGGGGGGCCCGGTCTCGTACGAACTCGCCGACGTCCAGCGCAGGGCCACCGAGGCCGCCCTGCTGCAGCTCGGGCACGGCGCCACGGCGCTGCGCTCGCACGTACGGATCGGCGACGTACCGGGGCTCACGTCGATGGAGGCGGTGCTGCAGGCGCGGCGCTCGCTGCGCGGCCTGGTCGACCTGACGGCCGTGGCCGTACCGCGGCTGCTGACCGGCGCGGCCGGCGCAGACGGGCTCGCGATGCTGCGGGACGCGGTGAAGATGGGCGCCTCCGTAGTGGGCGGCTGCCCCGACCTCGACCCCGACCCCACCGGTTACGTGGAGGCGGTGCTCGAGGTCGCCGCCGAGCACGGCTGCCCCGTCGACCTGCACACGGACGGCAGTGATCCGGCGCGGCTCGGGCGGCTCGCGGCGATGGCGGGCGGGCTGCGGCCGGGGGTGACGATCGGGCCGTGCGGCGGGCTCGGACGGCTGCCGTCGGACGTGGCAGCCCGGACGGCGGAACAGCTTGCCGCGGCCGGCGTGACGGTGGCGTGCCTGCCGCAGGGCGGGTGCGGAAGCGTGGACCGGCGGGGCGCCGTGGCTCCGGTGCGGCTGCTGCGGGCGGCCGGTGTGCGGGTCGCCGCGGGCAGCGGGGCCATGCGGGACGTGTCGAACCCCGTGGGGCGCGGGGATCCGCTGGAGGCCGCCTATCTGCTGGCCTCGCGGTGCGGACTGCGCCCCCAGGAGGCGTACGGCACCGTGAGCGCGGCGGCGCGGGCCGCCATGGGGCTGCCGCAGGTGCGGGTGGAGGCAGGCTTCCCCGCCGAGTTGCTCGCGGTGCGGGGCGACCAGCTCGCGGGGGCGCTCTCGCTCGCGTACAGCCGCATCGTGGTGCACCGGGGGCGCGTGGTGGCACGGACGAGCGCGGTGCGGGAGTACTGCGACTCGGCAGCCGCCGTGGCCCTCGATCTGCCGCGGCAGGGCCGCTCGAAGGGGGCGGGGCCGGGCCGGGCGAAGGGGGCCGAACCGTCCTGAGGCCAGGCCGGTACGTACCGACGTGACTTCCCGGCGTGCACCCGTGTGCGCGGGGCGATCTTGCGGTGGCTGCCGTACGGTCGGAGACATGCGCATTGTCATCGCTGGTGGTCATGGTCAGATCGCGCTGCGGCTCGAGCGGTTGCTCGCCGCGCGGGGTGACGAAGTCGTCGGGCTCATCCGCAGGGACGGGCAGCAGGGCGACCTGCGGGCGGCGGGCGCCGAGGCGGCGCTGTGCGACCTGGAGTCGGCATCCGTCGACGAGGTCGCCGGGCTTCTGGAAGGCGCCGACGCGGCCGTCTTCGCGGCGGGCGCGGGTCCTGGCAGCGGGGCCGACCGCAAGAACACCGTGGACCGTGACGCCGCCGTGCTCTTCGCCGACGCGGCGGAGCGGGCCGGCGTGCGGCGCTATGTCGTCGTGTCCTCGATGGGCGCCGACCCCGCGCACGAGGGCGACGAGATCTTCGACGCCTACCTGCGGGCCAAGGGCGAGGCCGACGCCTCCGTACGCGGCCGCAAGTCCCTGGACTGGACGATCCTGCGCCCCGGCATGCTGACGGACGACGCGGGCACCGGCCTCGTGCGCCTGGAGGCGTCCACCGGACGCGGGCCGATCCCGCGTGACGACGTGGCGGCGGTACTCGCGGAACTCGTCGACTCGGCTGCGACGGCGGGCCTGACGCTGGAGCTGGTCAGCGGGTCGACGCCGGTGTCGGTGGCGGTCAAGTCGGTTGCGGGGAACTGAAGTCCGGTTCTGTCGGGTGAACGAGATCCGGTCCTGTCCGGTGAACTGACGTCCTCGCTGCGGCGAAGTCGGTCTCCTGAGGGATGTCCCGCGCGCGGGGCGGTGCTTGGCTTGAAGTGCTCGAGGTGCCGCCTACGTGAGGAACGCCATGCCTGCTTCCCATGTGCCCGCCGCTGTACCCGCCGCGCACGAAGCCCTCTTGCGGCAGATGTACGCCGTCTTCAGTACCGAAGTGCGCGACGCGTTCATCCCCCGCTCCCTGGCACCCGACGTGGACTGGCCGAACCTCCTGGACAACACCCGCGCCCGCGGCATCGCGGCGGTCCGCGCCTACTGGGCACGGCAGTTCGCGGTGATGCACCCGCTGGTGCACCTGGAGCGGCTGCGGCTCGACGACGACGGGCGTCGGGTCGTGGCGACCGTACGGCCGGGGCTGCGGGACGGGACGGGCGACCACTGGGCGCCCACGACGGTCGAGCACGTCTACACGTTCCGCGCCGACGGCCTGGTGAGCCGGATGGACGTACGCCAGCCGTAGCCCGCCTCACACACACCGGGTTGCTCCGGACGCCCTGGAGGGCCACGAGAGCGCCTCAGAACAGCGGGAGCTGGCCCGGGAAGTCCGGGACCGCGTAACCGTCCAGAGCGGGCTGTGCGGCGCCCAGCATGGCCTGCCTGCGCGAGCCCGGACAGGACACGAGGTCACCGCTGCCGCGCTGCCCCGGCGGATCGTGGCGTGCAAAGCGCCCCGCGACGACCGCAATTTCACGACGGCACTCGGGGCAGTTCCTGCGGCGCGATGACGTGGAGGGCGCTGACGACATGGACGACATGATCTCAGCGTACGAAAAGACCCCCTCCGCCTTGCGTTTCCGCAAGACCGGAGAGGGTCTCCTTCGTGTGGCGGCGCCAGGATTCGAACCTGGGAAGGCTGAGCCGGCAGATTTACAGTCTGCTCCCTTTGGCCGCTCGGGCACACCGCCTGGGTTGCTGCCTGGAGACGGCCCGCTCTCGCGGCGCTCCGTGGCAACGACGTAAACGATACCCGATACGCAGGGGTGCTTCGCCACCCGATTGATCAGCGCCCGGCGCGGGGGCGGTGGCTAGGCTTTGCGGATGCGGCCAGGGACCGAAGGCCGTGCACCAGCTGAGTACGCAGACCCCGATACAAGGAGCCACAGGACATGGCCGACTCCAGTTTCGACATCGTCTCGAAGGTCGAGCGGCAGGAGGTCGACAACGCCCTCAACCAGGCCGCCAAGGAGATCTCGCAGCGCTACGACTTCAAGGGCACGGGTGCCTCGATCGCCTGGTCCGGCGAGAAGATCCTGATGGAGGCGAACGGCGAGGAGCGGGTCAAGGCGATCCTCGACATCTTCCAGTCCAAGTTGATCAAGCGCGGCATCTCTCTGAAGTCGCTGGACGCGGGTGAGCCGCAGCTGTCCGGCAAGGAGTACAAGATCTTCGCCTCGATCGAGGAGGGCATCTCCCAGGAGAACGCCAAGAAGGTTGCCAAGATCATCCGCGATGAGGGCCCGAAGGGCGTCAAGGCGCAGGTCCAGGGCGACGAGCTGCGGGTCAGCTCGAAGAGCCGCGACGACCTGCAGGCCGTACAGGCGCTGCTCAAGGGGCAGGACTTCGACTTCGCGGTGCAGTTCGTGAACTACCGGTGATTGGCAGCAAGTACCAGTAGAACGCCGGAGGGCGGGCACCCGGGTCGGGTGCCCGCCCTTGCTGCTGGCTGCAGATCGGGGGATCGGCGCCTCAAGCGGCGCGTGTGGCCTCAGGTGGCGCCTGTGGCCTCAGCGGCGCGAGTGGCCGAAGAGGATGCGGTAGGCGACGAGCAGGACGAGCGAGCCGCCGATCGCCGCCGCCCAGGTCGCTCCGTCGTAGATGTCGTTGGCTATCGGGCGGTCGAAGTAGCGGGCGGAGAGCCAGCCGCCGATGAAGGCGCCTGCGATGCCGATGACGGTCGTGCCGATGAATCCGCCCGGGTCGCGGCCGGGCAGCAGGACCTTGGCCACGACACCGGCGAGCAGCCCAAGAACGATCCAGCTGATGATGCCCATGCGGTGAACCTGCCCCTCTGTCGTGCTGTTGTCCTGAAGGACGTTACGAGAGCGGGGCGCGGTTGCGGTGATCGGCAAGGTGCGGTGTATGCCACAGCCGGGGCCACGGGGCGCGGTGACCGTGTCAGCGCGCCGCGCAGGGACGGGTGGTCGGGTCGGCGCGCCGCACCAGGACGGGCGGTCGGGTCAGCGCGCCGCGCCAGAACGGGCAGTCGGGTCAGCGCGCCGCGAACGGCTGGTCCGTGCGCACGATTTCGCGGCCGAGCGGCAGCAACGACACCGGGATCAGCTTGAAGTTGGCGATCCCCAGCGGGATGCCGATGATCGTGACGCACAGGAGGAAGCCGGTGACGATGTGGCCGATCGCGAGCCACCAGCCGCCGAGGATCAGCCACAGGACGTTGCCGATGCAGGACGGCGCGCCCGCGTCGCGGCGCTCAACCGTCGTGTAGCCGAAGGGCCACAGGGCATAGCGGCCGATCCGGAAGCTGGCGAGTCCGAACGGGATGCCGATGATCGTGATGCACAGGAGCACCCCGGCCAGGAGATAGCCGAGGAACATCCAGAAGCCGCAGAGGACTAGCCATATGACGTTGAGAATTGTCTTCACTGGTTACGACCTGCCATCTGCTCGAGCCGGGCAATGCGCTCCGCCATCGGCGGGTGCGTGGAAAACATTTTGGACATGCCCTGCCCCGGACGGAAAGGGTTCGCAATCATCATGTGACTTGCCGTCTCGAGGCGTGGCTCGGGCGGCAGCGGGAGCTGTTTCGTACCGGCGTCGAGCTTGCGCAGGGCGCTCGCGAGGGCCAGTGGGTCCCCCGTGAGCTGCGCGCCGGACGCGTCTGCCTCGTACTCCCTGGAGCGGCTGATCGCGAGTTGGATGACGGAGGCGGCCAGCGGGCCCAGGAGCATGATCAGGAGCATGCCGAAGATGCCGGGGCCGTCGTTGTCGTTCGACCTGCCGACGGGGATCAGCCAGGCGAAGTTGACCAGGAACATGATCACCGAGGCGAGTGCGCCCGCGACCGACGAGATCAGGATGTCGCGGTTGTAGACATGGCTGAGCTCGTGGCCGATGACGCCCCGCAGCTCGCGCTCGTCCAGGAGACGCAGGATGCCGTCGGTGCAGCACACCGCCGCGTTGCGCGGGTTGCGGCCCGTCGCGAACGCGTTCGGTGCCTCGGTGGGCGAGATATAGAGGCGGGGCATGGGCTGGCGGGCCTGGGTCGAGAGCTCGCGGACCATGCGGTACAGCTGTGGTGCCTCGAATTCGCTCACCGGGCGCGCGCGCATGGCGCGCAGGGCGAGCTTGTCGCTGTTCCAGTACGCGTACGCATTGGTGCCGAGCGCCACGAAAAGCGCGACGATCAAGCCCGTACGTCCGAAGAAACTGCCGATGACGAGGATGAGAGCGGACAGTCCCCCGAGGAGTACGGCGGTCTTCAGCCCGTTGTGCCGGCGGTGCACGGTACGCCCTCCTGTGGTGCGTGGGGGAACCCTCTGTCTACTGGTGCTTCCACTCTTCAGTGGACCCTCCCGTACTGGTCAACGCCAGGCGGGGAGCACTAGTTCCCTTGTGCGCGCAGGAGCGGTACCGAAGCCGTGTGGGCCGCTCGGGTGATGCCGGGGGCGGACCCCGGGCGGTCCCGCGTAGAAGGAGTCCCGTCAGAACAGGCCGGTGTCGGAGAACCTCAGGACCAGTTGCGGCGCTCCGGAGAGCGCGATGCCGAGGACCGCGGTCAGGGCGATGGCCGCCGTCAGGGGTGCCGGGACGCGGTGCTTGACCGGCTCGCCCTCGGGGGCGCGGAACAGCAGCGCGGTCCACTGGAGGTAGTAGAAGAGCGCGATCACCACGTTCACGGCCATCACCACGGCGAGCCAGCCCAGGCCGGCGTCGACCGCCGCCGAGAAGACGGTGACCTTCGCGAAGAGGCCGATGATGCCCGGCGGCAGACCCGCCAGGCAGAGCAGGAAGAAGCCGAGCACCAGGGCGGCGAGGGGGCTCCTGGCGTACAGGCCGCGGTAGTCGCTGACGCGGTTCAGGCGCTGCGTCCGGCCCACGAGCGCGGCGACGGCGAAGGCTCCGAGGTTCACGGCCGCGTACATCAGGGCGTACGCGATGGTGGACCCGACGGCCTTCTCCGCCTCCGCGGGGTTGTCGGCGTATCCGGCGGCCGCGATCGGCACCAGGAGGTATCCCGCCTGGCCGACCGAGGACCAGGCGAGCAGGCGTACCGCGCTGTACGCGCGCGTGGCCTGCTGGCGCAGTGCGGCCACGTTGCCCGCCGTCATGGTGAGGGCGGCGAGCACGGCGAGTGCCGGGCCCCACACGTCCGCGTACGAGGGGAAGGCGACGACGGTGACGAGGATCAGGCCGGTGAAGCCGACCGCCTTGCCGACCACGGAGAGGTACGCGGCGACCGGCAGCGGCGCGCCCACGTAGGTGTCCGGCACCCAGAAGTGGAACGGCACCGCGGCCACCTTGAAGGCGAAGCCGACGAGGGTGAGGGCGACGCCGGCCTGAGCGAGCGTGTCCAGCTGCGGGTCGACGTGCCGCAGCCCCTCGGCGATCTCCGTGAGGTGCAGGGTGCCGGTCGCCGCGTACACGAAGCTGACGCCCATCAGCGTCACGGCGGTCGCGGTGACGGAGGAGAGGAAGAACTTCAGGGCCGCTTCGGAGGAGCGCTTGTCGCCGTGCCTGAGGCCGACGAGCGCGAAGGCGGGCAGCGAGGCGACTTCGAGGGCGACGACGAGGGTGGCCAGGTCGCGCGAGGCGGGCAGCAGCGCGGCTCCCGCGGCGGAGGAGAGCAGCAGAAACCAGAACTCCCCTTCGGGGAGTTCCTTCTCCGTGCCGTTCGCGTCCTTGAGGGCGGTCATCGAGAGCAGCGCGGCCAGCAGGGCGCCGCCGAGGACGAGCAGCTGGATGACGAGCGTGAAGCGGTCGGCGGTGTAGCTGCAGGCGTTCGCGCCGCCGGTCAGGCAGAACGTCGAGCGGTCGTCGTCCAGGATCGGCAGCAGGAAGAGCGCGGCAACGGCGAGGCCCGCCACGGAGATCCAGCCGAGCAGCGCCTTCTTCTTGTCGCCCACGAAGAGGTCGGCGACGAGTACGAGGAGACCGACGACCGCCACGATGGTGGGCGGAGCGATCGCGAGCCAGTCGACGGTCTGTACGACGCCGGCGGCGCTTTCGGCGGCCACGGTCACGACTTGCCTCCTGAGAGGAGCTGCTGCACGGCCGGGTCGGTGAGGCCGAGCAGAGCGGCGGGCCAGAGTCCGGCGAGGACGGTGAGGGCGACGAGCGGGGTCCAGGCGGCGAACTCGTAGCCCTGGACGTCGGCGAGCGCCGGGGTTTCGGTCTTGGCGGCGCCCTGGTCCAGCGGGCCCATGCAGACGCGGCGTACGACGATGAGCATGTACGCGGCGGTGAGCAGGGTGCCGACGGCGGCGATCGCCATGAAGGTGAGGAAGGCCGGGCGGCTGAGGCCGTCGGCGGGCTTGAACGCGCCGAACAGGGCGAGCATCTCGCCCCAGAACCCGGCGAGGCCCGGCAGGCCGAGCGAGGCGACGGCGCCGAAGGCGAGGAGGCCGCCGAGGCGGGGGGCCTTGCCGTAGAGCGCGGCGCCCGATTCCTGCGCGAGGGTGTCGAGGTCGCTGGTGCCGGTGCGGTCCTTCAGCGCGCCGACGAGGAAGAACAGCAGGCCGGTGATGAGGCCGTGCGCGATGTTGGCGAACAGCGCGCCGTTCACGCCGGTGGGGCTCATCGTCGAGATGCCGAGGAGCACGAAGCCCATGTGGCCCACGGACGAGTACGCGATGAGGCGCTTGAGGTCGCCCTTCGCGCCCTGCTTGGCGAGGGCGAGGCAGGCGAGCGAACCGTAGATGATCCCGACGACCGCGAAGGCCGCGAGGTACGGCGCGAAGGTGTGCATCCCGTCGGGCGTGACCGGCAGCAGGATCCGGACGAAGCCGTACGTGCCCATCTTCAGCAGCACGCCGGCCAGCAGGACCGAGCCGACGGTGGGCGCGGCGGTGTGCGCGTCCGGCAGCCAGCTGTGCAGCGGCCACATCGGCGTCTTGACCGCGAGGCCGATTCCGACCGCCAGAACGGCGATGACCTGCACGGACGTGCTCAGTCTTGAGCCGTTGTCAGTGGCGAGTGCCACCATGTCGAATGTGCCGGAATTCAGGCCGATGAGGAGGAGACCGAGCAGCATCACGACGGAGCCGAGCAGGGTGAAAAGGATGAACTTCCAGGCCGCCTGCGTGCGTTCGGCGCCGCCCCAGCGTGCGATGAGGAAGTACATCGGGATGAGGACCATCTCGAACGCCAGGAAGAACAGCAGCAGATCGAGGACGGCGAAGGTCGCGAGGGTGCCGGACTCGAGCACGAGGATCAGTGCCACAAATGCCTTGGGGGACGGCCCGGTCGGCATTTTGAAGTAGGAGTACAGCGCGCAGAGGAAGGTCAGGAGCGCGGTCAGGACCAGGAGGGGGAGCGAGATGCCGTCGATGCCGAGGTGGATGCGCACGTCGAGTGCGGGGATCCAGCTGATATCGGTCGTGGCCTGCATCTTTGACGGGTGGTCATGGTCGAAGCCGAGCGCGAGGACGATCGCGGCGATGAGGATCGCGCCGGTCACGACCACGCCGTGGCGCAGCACCGCCTGGTCGGGTGACTTTCCCTTCAGTCCGGGCGGGGCGGGCAGGAGGGCTGCCACGGCGCCGATGAGCGGGCCGACCACGATCAACGCCAGAAGAAGCTGCATCACGGATTCACTGATATCGATCACGGCTGCTCACGCTCCGGCGGTGGCGACGAGGACGGCGGCGACAGCCAGGACGACGGTGCCTGCGAGCAGCGCGCTCAGGTAGGTCTGCACGTTGCCGGTCTGCGCGCGGCGGACGGCCGCGCCGACCCAGCGGGGTGCGGTGCCCGCGCCGCGTACGTAGGTGTCGACGACCTCGCGGTCGAGGAACCGGACGAGACGCGCGGCGGCCTGTACGGGGCGTACGAACAGGGCGGCGTAGACGGCGTCGAGGTGGAAGCCGACGGCGGCGTGCCGGTGCAGCGGGCCGAGCAGGAGGCGGCCGGGGTCGGCCGGGTCGTGGGCGGCGGCCACGTCTCCGTAGGCGGGGGTGTGCGTGGCGATGGCCTCGGCCTCGACCTGGCCTCCGTCGGCTCCGGCGTCGACGGCGACCGCGCCCATCGGGTGGCGGACGGCGAGGGCCGTGGTGTGGCGCCACGCGCCGTACGTGACGAGCCCGCCGACGAGGGCGAATCCCGTGCCGAGTACGGAGGTGGTGAGGGTCGGGGTGAGCGAGTGGCCGTCGAACCAGTCCGGCAGGACGCCGACGGTGAGGCCGAAGGCGAGTGAGGGGACGGCGAGCACCCAGAGCACGGCGGTCATCGTGACGGGCTGGCGACCGTGGTCCGGGGCTTCGGGGCCCTGGCCGTTGAAGGCGAGGAGCCACAGGCGCGTCGCGTAGGCGGCGGTGAGGAGGGCGGTCAGCAGACCGGCGATCAGGACGATCCAGCCCGCCGCGGTGGGGGCGGTCTCGGAGTGACCGGTGGCCGCGTGCTCGGCGGCGCCCAGGACGGCTTCCTTGGAGAAGAAGCCGCTGAAGGGCGGGATCGCGGCGAGCGCGAGGAGCGCCACGGTCATCGTCCAGAAGGCGTCGGGGACCCGGTCGCGCAGACCCTTCATACGGGACATCGCGGCGAGGGAGTTGGTGCCGGCGGCGTGGATGATCACGCCCGCGCCGAGGAAGAGGAGCGCCTTGAAGGCGCCGTGCGACAGGAGGTGGAAGACGGCGGCACCGCGGTCGCCGACGGCGAGGGCGCCGGTCAGATAGCCGAGCTGGCCGATCGTCGAGTAGGCGAGGACGCGCTTGATGTCGTCCTGGGCGAGCGCGGCGAGTGCCGAGCCCGCCATCGTGACGGCGGCCATGACGGCGAGGACGACCAGGGCTGCCGACGAAGCGGCGAAGACCGGGAGGAGCCGGGCCACGAAGTAGACACCGGCGGCGACCATCGTCGCGGCGTGGATGAGCGCGGAGACGGGGGTCGGGCCCGCCATCGCGTCCGGCAGCCAGGTGTGCAGCGGGAACTGCGCGGACTTGCCCGCCACGCCGGCCAGGAGCAGCAGGGCGATCAGCGTCGGGTGGTCGAGGCCGCCGCCCGCGACCGTCCCCAGGACGGTCGTGATGCGGAACGACCCGGCGTCGACGGCGAGCGCGAACAGACCGATCAGGAAGGGGACGTCGCCGAGCTTGGTGACCAGGAAGGCCTTGAGGGAGGCCGCGCGGGCTTCGGGCGTCTCCCAGTAGTGGCCGACGAGGAAGTACGAGCAGATGCCCATGATCTCCCAGCCGACCAGGAGCACCATCAGGTCGCCGGAGTAGACGACGAGCAGCATCGCGGAGGTGAAGAGGGAGACGAGAGCGGCGTACGAGGGGTAGCGCGGGTCGTCGCGCAGGTAGCCCGTCGAGTAGATCTGCACGCAGGAGGCGACGACGCCGACCAGGACGGCGACCAGGGCGGCGAAGCCGTCGATGTGCAGGGCGAGTTCGACGGGGACCGAGCCGGTCGGGGTGAGCTCGGTGGCGGAGTCGATGTCGGCGCCGCCGCCGTGCCGGGCGGCGACCAGGACGGCGAGGACCAGCGCCGCCAGGGTGGGCAGTACCGCGAGGGGGCGTACGAGACCGGGGACGGTGCGGCCGAGCAGCAGACCGGCGACCGCGCCGAGGAACGGCAGGAGGGGGACGAGTACGGCGAGGGTGGTCGTGGTCACGCGGTGGCCTCAGCCTTCTGCGACTTCTGTGACTTCTGTGCCGAGGCGTCCGGGGTGGGCTCTTCGGTGGCCGCGCCCTCGGCGTCGTCATCGGGGTCGTCGGGGCCCTCGGCGGTGTCGCGGAGTTCGTCGACTGCGGAGGAGCCGCGGTTGCGGTAGACCGCCAGGACGATCGCGAGGCCGATGCCGATCTCCGCGGCGGCGATGGCGATGGTGAACAGGGTCAGGGCCTGGCCGGAGTGGAGGGCGTCGCGGAGCCAGACGTCGAAGGCGACCAGGTTGAGGTTGACGGCGTTGAGCATGAGCTCGACGGACATCAGGACCAGGATCGCGTTGCGCCGGGCGAGCACTCCGTACAGGCCCACGCAGAAGAGGAGGGCGGCCAGGACGGCGGGATAGGCGAGGTGCATCAGCGCTGCTCCTTGTCACTGGGGGCAGCGGCGGTGGGGCTGTCGCCGGGGGTGTCGTTCAGGCGGGTCATGCGGGCGTTCCTGCGGGAGAGGACGATCGCGCCGACCAGGGCGGCCAGGAGCAGCACCGAGAGGGCCTCGAAGGGCAGCACCCAGTGCCGGAAGAGGAACTGACCGGTCACGCCGGTGGAGCCCTGGGCCTCGTCGGCGGCGCGGTCGAGGTCGATCCAGGTGGTCCGGAAGGCGTCGACGACCACCCAGACCAGGGAGCCCGCCGCGAGGACGGCCACCGCGAGCGCGACCGGGCGGTTGCCCGAATCGGCGTCCGGGGAGCGGCCGATGGGGGCCCGCGTCAGCATCAGACCGAAGAGAAGGAGGACGACGACGGAGCCGACGTAGATGAGGACCTGTACCCAGGCGATGAACTCGGCGGTGAGCAGGAGGTACTCGACCGCCAGGCCGCCGAGCGTCGCCACGAGCCACAGGGCGGCGTGCACCAGCTGCTTGGTGGTGACGGTGACGATCGCCGAGCCGAGGGTGACGAGGCCGACCAGAAGGAAGGCGATCTCGACTCCCGTCGGGGAGAGGAAGCCTTGGGGGGCGTCGGCCGCCAGTGAGGTGGCGTCGGCTGCGAGGTTCACGCGGATCCCTCCGGTCCGGCTGCTTCGGCTTCCTGGGCCGCGGCCAGCTTCTCCGCCGCCTTGCGGGCGGTGACGATCTCCTTGGGGTCCTCGGCCGCGGGGTCCAGGGCGGGCGGGGCCGGGACCGTCCACATCCAGTCGCGGAGTTTGTCGCGCTCGTGGGTGAGTTCGTGGATGTCGGTCTCGGCGTACTCGAACTCCGGGGACCAGAACAGTGCGTCGAAGGGGCAGACCTCGATGCAGATACCGCAGTACATGCAGAGGGAGAAGTCGATGGCGAAGCGGTCGAGGACGTTGCGGCTGCGCTCGCGGCCGCCCTCGACGGCCGGCGGGACAGTCTCCTTGTGGGAGTCGATGTAGATGCACCAGTCCGGGCACTCGCGGGCGCAGAGCATGCAGACCGTGCAGTTCTCCTCGAAGAGCCCGATGACGCCGCGGGTGCGGGGCGGGAGTTCGGGCTCGTGCTCCGGGTACTGCTCGGTGACGGTCTTCTTCGTCATCGTGCGGAGGGTGACGGCGAGGCCCTTGGCCAGGCCGCTGCCAGGGATCGGAGGCATTAGTTGATCGCCACCTTCACGATTCCGGTGAGCGCGATCTGCGCGAGGGCGAGCGGGACGAGGAGGGTCCAGGAGAGCTTCTGGAGCTGGTCCTCGCGGAGACGGGGGTAACTGACGCGGAGCCAGATCACGACGAAGGCGAGGAGGCCGGTCTTCAGGAGGGTCCAGACCCAGCCGAGGCCGTCCGCGCCCCAGGGGCCGTGCCAGCCGCCGAGGAAGAGGACGGTGGTGAGGCCGCAGAGGACGACGATTCCGGCGTACTCGGCGAGGAGGAAGAGGGCGAAGCGCAGGCCCGTGTACTCGGTGTACGCGCCGAAGATGATCTCCGAGTCGGCGACCGGCATGTCGAAGGGCGGGCGCTGGAGTTCGGCGAGGCCCGCGACGAAGAAGACGAGGGCGCCGACGATCTGCCAGGGCAGCCACCACCACTCGAAGGCGTTGAGGATGCCGGGCAGCGATACCGTCCCGGCCGCCATCGCCACCGAGGCCGCGGCGAGCAGCATCGGGAGTTCGTACGCCAGGAGCTGGGCGGCGGTGCGCAGGCCGCCGAGGAGGGAGAACTTGTTGGCGCTGGCCCAGCCCGCCATGAGCGAGCCGAGTACGCCCACGCCCATCACCGCGAGCACGAAGAAGATGCCGGCGTCGACGAGTTGGCCGACGGCGCCTTCGCTCGGGCCGATGGGGATGGCGACCAGGACGAGGAGGTAGGGCAGCAGGGCGACGGCGGGGGCGAGCTGGAAGATGCGGCGGTCGGCCTCGGCCGGTACGACGTCCTCCTTCTGCGCGAACTTGACTCCGTCGGCGACGAGCTGGGCCCAGCCGTGGAAGCCGCCCGCGTACATGGGGCCGAGGCGGCCCTGCATGTGGGCCATCACCTTGTGCTCGGTCTGGCCGATGACCAGGGGCAGTACGAGGAAGACGGCGAAGACGATGAGGAGACGCAGGGCGACGTCGAGCACGTCGGTCACTCCGAGCCTCCTGAGCGGTCGTCGCCGGTGGGGTCGGGCTTGGCGGGGTTGGGCTTGGATGGGTCCGGCGTGGCGGGGTCGGGCTTGTCCGCTGCTGGCCTGTCCGCTTCGGGCGCCTCGGTGGTACCGGCGTCCGTGTCCTTGACGTCCTTGGCGTTCTTGGCGTTCTTGGCGTCCTCGGCGTCGAACGCCGGGCGTGCCTGGTGCCATGGGGCGTCGGAACTGGCAGCGGGGGTCACAGGCTTCGGCTCGGGTGCCGGAGCGGCCTCGGGCTCGGGTGCCGAAGCAGCCTCGGGTTCGGGCTTCGGCTCAGGCGGTGTCTCCGTTGCCGGAACAGGCTCCGGCGCCGTTCGCTGCGATGCCGAGCCCTGGCTCACACTGCGCGAGCGGCGCGGGGTCCGGGCCGGAGCCTCCGGCTGCGCACCCGCCGCCTGACCGGCACCCGCCGCCTGACCGGCAGCCTCCACCGAAGCGGCACCCGCCACCTGACCGGCAGCCTCCACCGGAGCGGCGCCCTCCGCCGGAGCAGCAGCCGCCTGGCTGGTCGAGCCCTCGCCCGCCGTGCGTGCCCGGCGTACGGGGCGGTCGCCTGCTGCGCGGGCGGCGCCGCGGGCCGGGCGGGCCGGGGCCGCGGGGAGTTGGCCCTTCAGGGGGCCCCATTCGTTCGGGTCGGGTACGCCCGGCGGCAGCATCTGGCGGCGCTTGGGGCCGCCGTGCTCCGACTCCCCCGGCTCCTTCGCGCCGGGCCACGCCTTCGCGACCCGCGCTGCCAGCACGAAGTCCTTGCGCAGCGGGTGGCCCTCGAAGGTGTCCGGCAGGAGCAGGGGTACCAGGTTCGGGTGGTCGGCGAAATCGACGCCGAACATCTCGTGTGTCTCGCGCTCGTGCCATGCCGCGCCCGCGTAGACGCCGATCGCGGTCGGCAGGACAGGGGCGTCGTGCGGAACCGTCGTACGGATGAGGAGGCGGCGTACCGGAGAGAGGGCGACGACGTGGGCCGAGACGTAAAAGCCCGTGCCCGGTTCGTCGACGGCGCTCAGCCAGTCGAAGTAGGTGCAGGTCAGCGTCGTGCGCGCGGTTTCGAGCGCCGCGATCCACGAGCTCGGCGGGACGTCGACCGTCAGGAGGTCGTACGACTCGTCCGCCGTAGCCTCCGTACCGAAGAGCTCCTCGACGGGGCTCGGCAGCCAGCCGGTCATGCCTTCCCCTCCCCCGTCACGACCTCGCCCGTCACGACCTCGCCCGGCACGACCTCGCCCCGCACCGGCGGCTTCACGAGCCCGCTCTGCAGAGCCGCCGCCGAAGGCCGGTTGCCGTTGCCCTTGCCGTTGCCGTTGCCGTTGCCGCCCGCACTGCCGTTCCCGCTGCCCCGGCCGTACCGCTCGCCCAGCGACTCCGCCGCGATCTTCTCCTGCAGCTTGAGAATGCCCTGGAGCAGCGCTTCGGGGCGGGGCGGGCAGCCGGGCACGTACACGTCGACCGGAATGATCTGGTCGACGCCCTTGGTCACCGCGTAGGAATCCCAGTACGGGCCGCCGCAGTTGGAGCAGGCGCCGAAGGAGATGACGTACTTCGGCTCGGGCATCTGCTCGTACAGGCGCTTCACGGCCGGGGCCATCTTGTCCGTGACCGTGCCGGAGACGACCATCAGGTCCGCCTGGCGCGGACCCGGCGCGAACGGGATCACGCCGAGCCGGATGAAGTCGTGCCGGGCCATGGAAGCGGCGATGAATTCGATGGCGCAACAGGCGAGGCCGAAGTTGAAGACCCACAAGGAATACCGGCGGCCCCAGTTGAGGACCACCTTCATCGGCTCGGGGGCCAGCCGCGACAGCACGCCGAGCTTCTGGGGCTCGGGCGTGGAGAGCACGGTCGGCTCGGGCAAGAGCACAGGCTCCGGGGTCACGTCCATGTGAGGACGCCCTTCTTGTATGCGTACAGCAGGCCCACGGTCAGGAAGCCGAGGAAGATGAACATCTCCACCAGCGTCGTCGCACCGTAGCCGGGCGCGGCGAAGACCGTCGCCCATGGAAAGAGGAAGATCGAGTCGACGGCGAAGATGACGTAGAGGAACGCGTAGACGTAGTAGCGGACCTGGGTGTGGGCCCAGCCGTCGCCGACCGGGTCGACGCCGCACTCGTACGTCAGGAGCTTTTCGGGTGTCGGCACCACGGGCCGCAGCAGCCGCCCCGCGCCGAAGGCGACGGCGACGAACAGCACGCCGACGACGGCGAGCAGTCCGACGACGGAGTACGACTGGTAGTAGCTCGCCGCGACGTTCGTCACGTGCACGTCAGCCCCTCACTCCCTGACACACTCCCTGACCGCCTCTGACACTCATCACTGTTCGACGATCTGTACGCACGGGAGTCTAGGGCCTGCTAAAGGCGAGGTAAGCAGAGCGTCACGCATCGGCAAGGACTGATCGCCCGTGACGCGGCACCGTTGCGGCGCCGACATCGTTGCGGCACCGACATCGTTGCGGCGCTGACGTCGTACCGGCTGGTGGGGTTATCCCCCGGATGTCCGGGCGGTCCTCCTCATGGCATCGCGGCGGCGGGCCGTGCACGCTAGCGCGTATGACCGCACGCACCTTGTCCTCAGCCACGTCCCCGCCGCCGCCTCCCGCGCGCTTCGCGGCGTACGACCGGCAGACCTGGAAGGAGATCGCGCATCTCCTCGCCAACCTCCCACTGGGCGTGGCGGGTTTCGTCTACGTGGTGGTGGCGCTCGCGACCGGCTGCGGTCTCGCCGTGACAGTCATCGGCCTGCCGCTCCTCGCGGGCGCGCTGCTCGGCGCGCGGCAGCTCGGCAAGGCGGAGCGTGCGCGGGCCCGGGGACTGCTCGGACTGCGGATCGACGAGCCGAGCCCGATGCCGAAACAGCACGGGCACGGCTTCTTCAGCTGGCTGTGGTCGAGCCTGAGGGACCCGGTCGGCTGGCGCACGATGCTGTACTCGTTCATGCGGCTGCCCTGGGGCGTGGTGACGTTCACGATCTCCCTGGTCGGGCTCTTCGTCCTGTGGCCGGTTCTCCCCTACATCGTGCGCGGTCTGACCAACTGCGACCGCGCGATGGTGCGCGGGCTGCTCTCGCCCTCCGACGAACTGGAGCGGCGCATCGTCGAGTTGGAGTCGGACCGCGGGATCGTCGTCGACACGGCGGCGGCCGACCTGCGCCGCATCGAGCGCGACCTGCACGACGGGGCCCAAGCCCGCCTGGTCGCGCTCGCCATGGGGCTCGGTCTGGCCAAGGAGAAGCTCCTCGAGGACCCCGACACCGCCGCGGCGATGGTCGACGAGGCACACGGCGAGGTGAAGCTGGCCCTCCAGGAGCTGCGTGACCTGGCCCGCGGCATCCACCCGGCCGTCCTGACCGACCGCGGCCTGGACGCGGCGCTGTCCTCGGTGGCCTCGCGGTGCACGGTCCCGGTGAAGGTGACGGCAGATCTGCCGACGCGTCCGGCTGCCGCGATCGAGGGCATCGCGTACTTCACGGTCTCCGAGCTCCTGCAGAACATCAGCAAGCACAGCGGGGCGCGTTCGGCGTCCGTGGAAGTGTGGCGGGCCGACCAGCGGCTGCTCATCCAGGTGTGGGACGACGGCCGGGGCGGCGCGAACCTCGACGGGGGCACGGGAATGGCGGGGCTCGCTGACCGGCTCGGCGCGGTCGACGGGCTCTTCGTGATCGAGTCGCCGGTGGGCGGCCCCACGACGATCACGGCGGAGTTGCCGTGGCGGGACCGCGGCCTCGACGCCCGGGGATGACGCCCGCGGATGATGCCCGGGGATAAGGGCCGGGGACAAGGGCCGGGACCCCGGACCGCTGCCGGGGGGGTAGGGAAAACCCCCGGTTCAAGACACCTACGCACCACATGGTCCCGATCACGCCGGACCAGCAGTCTTGAGGTACGACGCCGGACCCGCACCGCAGGTACGACGCCGGCACAACCCACGACCGGGTGAACCGGTCGGACCGGGTGGACCGGGTGGGCCGGGTGGACCGGGTGGACCGGGTGGGCCGGGTGGGCCGGATAGACCGAGCAGAAACGGACGACACCGATGGCCACGGAGTACGGACAGGAGTACGGGCGCATGAACCGTTCGGAGTTCCGGGGATCCGACCTCGACGAGCGGCGGCGCCGTCTCCCCGCCGGGCTGCGCGCGCCGATCGAGGCGCGCGCCTGGAAAGAGTTCGGCCATGTGCTGCTCAGCCTGCCGATCAGCATCGTCACCTTCACCTTCGCGGTCACGATGCTCTCGCTCGGCGTCGGGCTGTTGATCACGTTCATCGGCATCCCGGTGCTTGCCGCCGGGCTCGCCGCCTGCCGCGGCTTCGGCACCCTGGAGCGGGTCCGGGCCCGGGTACTGCTCGACGTGGAGGTGGCGGACCCGGAGCCGCTGCGGCCCAAGAACGGCGGCGGGCCCATGGCGTGGATGGGCGCCGTGCTCAAGAGCGGTGTCTCGTGGCGGCACGTCCTCTACGCCGTCCTCCACATGCCGTGGGCGATCTTCTCCTTCACGGTGTCGGTGGTCTTCTGGACGTACGGCTGGGCGATGCTCACGTACCCGCTGTGGCAGTGGCTCTTCCCGGTCTACGGCGGGCAGAACGGCATCCAGCTCTACAACGACGACAACCGCCAGATCCTCATCGACAACCCCTTCGAGATCGGCGTCACCGCCCTCACCGGCCTCCTGGTCACGCTCGCCACCCCGTGGATCATCCGGGCCCTGACCACCGTCGACCGCGTCATGGTCGTCGGGCTGCTCGGCCCTTCCAGCCTGGCGACGCGCGTCGTCGAGTTGGAGTCGGACCGCGGAGTCGTCGTCGACACTGCGGCGGCCGACCTGCGCCGCATCGAGCGCGACCTGCACGACGGCGCGCAGGCCCGCCTGGTCGCGCTCGCCATGGACCTGGGTCTTGCCAAGGAGAAGCTGACGGAGGACCCGGAGGCCGCGGCGCGCATGGTGGACGAGGCGCACGGTGAGGTGAAGGTCGCCCTCCAGGAGCTGCGCGACCTGGCCCGCGGCATCCACCCCGCCGTCCTGACCGACCGCGGCCTGGACGCGGCGCTGTCCGCGCTCGCCGCCCGGTGCACGGTTCCGGTCCAGGTCGAGGTGGACCTGCCCGCCCGTCCCGCCGCAGCGATCGAGGGCATCGCGTACTTCACTGTCTCCGAGCTGCTCCAGAACATCAGCAAGCACGCGCGGGCGTCCCGTGGCTCGGTCGACGTCTGGCAGGTCGAGGACCGGCTGATGCTCCAGGTCACCGACGACGGGGCGGGTGGCGCGGATGTGACGGGCGGCTCGGGTCTCGCCGGTCTTGCCGAGCGGCTCGACGCGGTCGACGGGATTCTGGTCGTGGATTCGCCGGTGGGCGGGCCCACGACGGTGACGGCGGAGTTGCCCTGGCGGGCGTAGCGGAATCTCGGCGTCCACCCACCCGGCCGGCCCGCGGCAGTCGCGGGGCGACCGGGTGGGTTCTGCCTGTGTCCGCTCATGGCAGGCACGCGCCCGCCCGCACGTGCCCGCCCGCGCGTTCCCGCCCGCGCCTGCCATGGGCGAACACAGGCAAGCGGTCTGTCCACGAAAGCCGTAACGCCCCCTCGTACGCGCGATACTGAGGGGCCGGGGACAACCAGAATCGAATATGCCGGGGGGCCGTGAACGTGGAGGACAAAGTGCGGGTCGTCATCGCCGAGGATTCAGTGCTGCTGAGGGAGGGCCTGACCCGGTTGCTGACCGACCGCGGGCACGACGTCGTCGCGGGAGTCGGCGACGCGGTCGCGCTGATCAAGACGATCGGCGAACTCTCCTCGGCGGGCGAGCTGCCCGATGTGGTCGTCGCCGACGTGCGGATGCCGCCGACGCACACCGACGAGGGGGTGCGGGCCGCGGTGCATCTGCGCCATCAGTTCCCGGGCCTCGGGGTGCTCGTCCTTTCGCAGTACGTGGAGGAGCAGTACGCCACCGAACTGCTCGCCGGGTCCAGCCGCGGCGTCGGCTATCTGCTCAAGGACCGCGTCGCCGAGGTGCGCGAGTTCGTGGACGCGGTGGTGCGCGTCGCACAGGGCGGCACCGCGCTCGACCCGGAGGTCGTGGCGCAGCTGCTCGGCCGCAGCCGCAAGCAGGACGTCCTCGCGGGGCTTACTCCGCGCGAGCGCGAGGTACTCGGTCTGATGGCCGAAGGACGCACGAACTCGGCGGTGGCACGGCAGTTGGTGGTGAGCGACGGCGCGGTCGAGAAGCACGTCAGCAACATCTTCCTGAAGCTGGGGCTCTCCCAGAGCGACGGGGATCACCGGCGTGTACTGGCGGTTCTCACCTATCTCAACTCCTAGCAATCTGACGCTCCGTCAGCTATCCAATGCTCACGGGAGCAACAGCACGAGCGCGAGCAAGAGCGCTAGCCGAAGGCAGCTGAAGACATCTGAAGGCAGTCGAAGACAGCCGAAGACATGAGCACGGAGAACGGAACAGTCCTAGAACCAAAGGATGAGTGGGGGGCGTCTTCCATGACGGGCCGGGGGACGAGGCGCAGCATGACAAATCGGGGCATCAATGCGTCTCAAAAGCGTGTCCGTCATGCGATCTACCCCAGGTAGGCGACCCTTACCGACGTAGGGTGGGCCTTGGGAAGGCCGGTCGCCCAGCCCTTCCCGCTCAGCCGCCCGAGGGAGGTCCAGTTCAGTGACCAGCCAGGTCAGTAGCCCAGCCGAGCAGGCCGATGGGGCAGTCGTCGGAGAGCAGCGCAAGCCCGCAGGTGAGAAGGATGTACGCCGTCTGGATCGGGTGATCATTCGCTTTGCGGGTGATTCGGGTGACGGTATGCAGTTGACGGGGGACCGGTTCACGTCGGAGACGGCGTCGTTCGGGAATGATCTGTCGACGCTGCCGAACTTCCCGGCGGAGATCCGGGCGCCTGCCGGGACGCTGCCGGGGGTGTCGTCCTTTCAGCTGCATTTCGCCGATCACGACATCCTCACGCCGGGTGACGCGCCGAACGTGCTGGTGGCGATGAACCCGGCCGCATTGAAGGCGAACATCGCCGATGTGCCGCGCGGCGCGGAGATCATCGTGAACACGGACGAGTTCTCCAAGCGGGCGATGGCCAAGGTGGGCTACGAGGTGTCGCCGCTGGAGGACGGCTCGCTGGACGGCTACAGCGTGCACCCCGTCCCGCTGACCACGCTGACGGTGGAGGCGCTGAAGGAGTTCGACCTGTCGCGCAAGGACGCGGGCCGGTCGAAGAACATGTTCGCGCTTGGGTTGTTGTCGTGGATGTATCACCGGCCCACCGAGGGCACGGAGAAGTTCCTGCGGTCCAAGTTCGCCAAGAAGCCGGACATCGCGGCGGCGAACATCGCGGCGTTCCGGGCGGGCTGGAACTTCGGGGAGACGACGGAGGATTTCGCGGTCTCCTACGAGGTGGCCCCGGCGGCCTCCGCGTTCCCGGCGGGCACCTACCGCAATATCTCGGGGAATCTGGCGCTGTCGTACGGGTTGATCGCGGCGGGCCGGCAGGCGGATCTGCCGCTGTATCTGGGCTCGTATCCGATCACTCCGGCCTCCGACATCCTGCACGAGCTGTCCCGGCACAAGAATTTCGGGGTGCGGACCTTCCAGGCGGAGGACGAGATCGCGGGGATCGGGGCGGCGCTGGGCGCCGCGTTCGGCGGGTCGCTGGCGGTCACGACGACGTCGGGGCCGGGGGTGGCGCTGAAGTCGGAGACCATCGGCCTGGCGGTGTCGCTGGAGCTGCCGCTGCTGGTGGTGGACATCCAGCGGGGCGGGCCGTCGACGGGGTTGCCGACCAAGACGGAGCAGGCCGACCTTTTGCAGGCGATGTTCGGGCGCAACGGGGAAGCGCCGGTGCCGATCGTGGCGCCGAGGACCCCGGCGGACTGTTTCGATGCGGCGCTGGAGGCGGCGCGGATCGCGGTCACCTACCGCACCCCCGTCTTCCTGCTGAGCGACGGCTATCTGGCCAACGGCTCGGAGCCGTGGCGGATCCCGGACATCGACGAACTGCCCGACCTGCGGGTGCAGTTCGCCTCCGGCACCAACCACACGGAGGCGGACGGCACGGAGGTGTTCTGGCCCTACAAGCGGGATCCGCAGACCCTCGCCCGCCCGTGGGCGATTCCGGGCACGCCGGGCCTGGAGCACCGGATCGGCGGGATCGAGAAGCAGGACGGCACCGGCAACATCTCCTACGATCCGGCCAACCACGACTTCATGGTCCGCACCCGCCAGGCCAAGATCGACGGAATCGCCGTGCCGGACCTGGAGGTCGACGACGCGACCGGGGACGCCAGACTGCTGGTCCTGGGCTGGGGATCGACCTACGGGCCGATCACCGCGGCGGTCCGCCGCCTGCGCGCGGTCGGCGAGAGCGTCGCGCAGGCCCACCTGCGCCACCTCAACCCCTTCCCGCGGAATCTGGGCGAGGTCCTGAAGCGTTACGACAAGGTGGTGATCCCCGAGATGAACCTGGGGCAGCTCGCCACACTGCTCCGCGCCAAGTACCTCGTGGACGCGGTCCCGTACAACCAGGTCAACGGAATGCCGTTCAAGGCCGAGCAGCTCGCCACGGCTCTCAAGGAGGCCATCAATGGCTGACACGAAGACCGAAGGCACCGGGAGCACGATCGAAGCGCTCTCCCTGGTGCCCAAGGCCGAGGCCAAGCAGTCCATGAAGGACTTCAAGTCCGACCAGGAGGTGCGGTGGTGCCCGGGCTGCGGGGACTACGCCGTCCTGGCCGCCGTGCAGGGCTTCATGCCCGAACTCGGCCTGGCCAAAGAGAACATCGTCTTCGTCTCCGGCATCGGCTGCTCCTCGCGCTTCCCGTACTACATGAACACCTACGGGATGCACTCCATCCACGGCCGCGCCCCCGCCATCGCCACCGGACTCGCCTCCTCCCGACGGGACCTGAGCGTGTGGGTGGTCACCGGCGACGGCGACGCCCTGTCCATCGGCGGCAACCACCTCATCCACGCCCTGCGCCGCAACGTCAACCTCAAGATCCTGCTGTTCAACAACCGCATCTACGGCCTGACCAAGGGCCAGTACTCCCCGACCTCCGAGGTCGGGAAGATCACCAAGTCGACGCCGATGGGTTCCCTGGACGCGCCCTTCAACCCGGTTTCGCTGGCGATCGGCGCGGAGGCGTCGTTCGTGGCACGCACGGTGGATTCGGACCGCAAGCACCTCACCAGCGTGCTGCGCGAGGCCGCTGACCACCCCGGTACCGCCCTGGTGGAGATCTACCAGAACTGCAACATCTTCAACGACGGCGCCTTCGAGGTGTTGAAGGACAAGCAGCAGGCGGAGGAGGCGGTGATCCGGCTGGAACACGGCCAGCCCATCCGCTTCGGCCCCGACGGCTCGAAAGGCGTCGTACGCGACCCGGCCACCGGCGACCTCAAAGTCGTCCCGGTCACCCCGGACACCGAGTCCCAGATCCTGGTCCACGACGCGCACTCCACGTCCCCGACGACCGCCTTCGCGCTGTCCCGGCTGGCGGACCCGGACACGCTGCACCACACGCCCATCGGCGTCTTCCGCAGCGTCGACCGCCCGGTCTACGACACGCTGATGTCCGATCAGCTCGACACCGCCATCGAGCAGAACGGCAAGGGCGACCTCGCCGCGCTTCTTGCGGGCGGCGACACGTGGACCGTCGTCGGCTAGCGCGCGGCAGCCCCTCTGTAGCCCGGTTCTGACCCTTCATTCAGGCCGAAGCCCGGTTCTGATCCTTCAGGACCGGGCTTCGTCGTACGCCTTGCGCGCTTCCTGCACGTCCCCCAGGCGCTGCTCGGTCCATTCGGCGAGCCCACGGACCTGCCGGCCGACCTCGCGTCCGAGATCGGTCAGCGAATAGTCGACGCGCGGCGGAATCACCGGCTTGGCGTCTCGGTGCACGAGGCTGTCGCGCTCCAGGGTCTGCAGGGTCTGCGTCAGCATCTTCTCGCTGACCCGGCCAAGGGCCCGGCGCAGCTCACTGAAGCGGTACGAGCGCTCGTCCAGGGCGATCAGGACCAGCACGCCCCAACGGCTCGTGACGTGCTCCAGGACGAGGCGCTGGGGGCACATGCCCTCTTCTCCGAGGTTCCATTCACTTACTGCCATGCCAGTACCTTACTTCAAAGTGGGTACTTTCGAGAAGTTAGCGCATGACGTAGGCTCAGTATCAGAACCGCACCAAAGGGAGATTCCAGACATGAGCATCGTCGTCACCGGAGCCACCGGAAACCTCGGCCGTCTCGTCATCGACGGGCTGCTCGACGCGCAGGTGCCCGCCGGGCAGATCGCCGCCGTCGTCCGCAACAAGGAGAAGGCCGCCGATCTCGCCGCGCGCGGCGTCGAGCTGCGGATCGCGGACTACAGCGCGCCCGAGACCCTCGCCGGTGCCTTCGCCGCCGGCGACCGCGTCCTGCTGATCTCCGGCAGCGAGGTCGGGCAGCGCGTGCCGCAGCACGCGGCCGTGATCGACGCGGCCCGCACGGCGGGCGTCGCGCTCCTCGCGTACACCGGCGTCCTTGGCGGCCCCGACGCCGACTTCGACCTCGCGGCCGAGCACAAGGAGACCGAGCGGCTCGTACTCGACTCCGGTCTGCCGCACACGTTCCTGCGCAACGGCTGGTACCACGAGAACTACACGGCCAACCTCGCCCCCGTCCTGGAGCACGGCACCGTCGTCGCCTCCGCGGGCGAGGGCCGGGTCGCCTCCGCCTCGCGCGCGGACTACGCGGCGGCCGCCGTCGCCGTACTGACCGGCGAGGGCCACGAGGGCAAGGCGTACGAGCTCAGCGGCGACGTCGCGTGGAGCCTCGCCGAGTACGCCGCCGAGATCTCCCGGCAGACCGGCAAGGACATCTCGTACACGAACGTCCCCGCCGAGCAGAACCTCGCGATCCTGACCGGTGCCGGTCTGCCCGAGCAGTTCGCGGCGATCCTCGTCGACGTGGACGCGGCGATCGAGCGAGGCCGCCTCGCCGGTACGAGCGGTGACCTGGCCCGGCTCATCGGGCGGCCGACGACGCCTCTCGCCGATGCGATCGCGGTGGCGCTCAAGGGCTGAGGCGGGGTTTCGGCGAGGGCTGGAGCGGGGTTCCGGCGAGGGCTGGAGCGGGCGGTACGGCGGTCATGACCGTTTTCGTGAGACGGGCATGACACGGGGGTGGCCGGACCGCTACCTTCTTGGAGGCAGCGTGGGGCTGCCGTGCACCGAGGAGGGGCCGTGGACGCTGCCGCAGCTGAGCAGTCGAAGAGCGAGCAGCGCGTAGGTCTGCTGAACGGCGTCGCCGCCTACGGGATGTGGGGCCTCGTTCCCCTCTTCTGGCCGCTGCTGAAGCCGGCCGGGGCGGGCGAGATCCTCGCGCACCGCATGGCGTGGTCCCTCGTCGTGGTCGGCATCGCGCTGCTCGTCGTACGGCGCTGGGCCTGGGCGGGCGAGCTGATCCGCCAGCCGCGCAAGCTGGGCCTCGTGACGGTTGCCGCGGCGGTCATCACGATCAACTGGGGCGTCTACATCTGGGCCGTGAACTCCGGCCACGTCGTGGAGGCCTCTCTCGGCTACTTCATCAATCCCCTGGTCACCATCGCGATGGGCGTCCTGCTCCTCGGCGAACGGCTGCGTCCCGTGCAGTGGGCGGCCGTCGCCGTCGGCCTCGCGGCGGTGCTCGTCCTCGCCTTCGGGTACGGGCAGCCGCCGTGGATCTCGCTCTGCCTCGCCTTCTCCTTCGCCACGTACGGCCTGGCGAAGAAGAAGGTCGGACTCAGCGGCCTGGAGTCGCTCGCCGCCGAGACCGCGATCCAGTTCCTGCCCGCGGTCGGGTTCCTGGTGTGGCTGAGCGTGCAGGGCGATGCCACGTTCGGCGCGGAGGGTTTCGGGCATGCGTCGCTCCTCGCGGCGACGGGGCTTGTCACCGCCATCCCGCTCGTCTGCTTCGGCGCCGCGGCGATTCGGGTGCCGCTGGCGACGCTGGGCATGCTGCAGTATCTTGCGCCGGTCTTCCAGTTCCTGCTCGGCATCCTGTACTTCCATGAGGCGATGCCGCCGGAGCGGTGGGCCGGGTTCGGGCTTGTCTGGCTGGCGTTGAGCCTTCTGACCTGGGATGCGGTGCGCTCCGCTCGGGCTAATGCGGGGCGGCTTGCCGCTGCGCGCGGGGCGTCGGTGGGGGCTTCTTCGGCTGGGGCTTCTTCGGCTGAGGCTTCTTCGGCGGGGGCTTCGGCTGTTCCCGTTGCCGGGCGGGAGACGGAGCCGATGACTCCCGCTGCCGGGCGGGAGGAGTCCGCGGTCTGAGGCGGGGGTGCGTTTTGTGGGTGCGGGTGCGTTGGGGCTTGTCGCGCAGTTCCCCGCGCCCCTGGACGGGCCTTGTCTGCGGGCGCGTTGGGGTTGCTCGCGCCGTTCCCCGCGCCCCTGAAGGGGCCCTGCCTGTGGGTGCGTTGGGGTTGCTCGCGCCGTTCCTCGCGCCCCTGAAGGGGCCCTGCCTGCGGGTGCGTTGGGGTTGCTCGCGCCGTTCCCCGCGCCCCTGACGGGGCCCCGTCTGCCGGTCGCGTGAGCCGTAAAGCCCTATTGCCGACCGCCTTTCGGAACCCGGCGACCGATATGCGCTCTTGACGCGCGGTCAATCTCACCCGCACCATCAGGCACGCCAATTCCGTAATTCCGTTCGATGCGCGAGACGTTCGACGTTCGTGGAATTGACGTGCATCTACGTGTGCGGAATCGGCGTACCCCCACAGCACGATCCAACAGAACACGGAGCCCCCACATGAAGCTCTCCGTTCCCGGACGCACCACGGCAGCCGCCGTCATAGCCGTCGCCGGACTGCTCACCACCAGCGCGATATCCTCCGCGGCCCCCTCCCCCACGGCGGCCGCTCCCGACATTTCCGTGGCCAACGTCCAGGGCCACCTCTCGCAGTTGCAGTCGATCGCCGCGTCCAACGGCGGCAACCGTGCCCACGGCAGCGCGGGTTACAAGGCCTCGATCGACTACGTGAAGGGCAAGCTTGACGAGGCGGGATTCACCACCTCTCTCCAGGAGTTCACCTCCAACGGCAAGACCGGCTACAACCTCATCGCCGACTGGCCCGGCGGCAACGCCGACGAGGTCGTCATGGCGGGCTCGCACCTCGACAGCGTCGGTTCGGGCCCCGGCATCAACGACAACGGCTCCGGTTCCGCCGCGATCCTGGAGACCGCCCTCACCGTGGCCAAGGAGCAGTACAAGCCGAGCAAGCACCTGCGGTTCGCCTGGTGGGGCGCCGAGGAGCTGGGGCTCGTCGGTTCCTCGCACTACGTCGAGAAGCTGCCCGCCGACGAGCGCTCGAAGATCAAGGACTACCTGAACTTCGACATGATCGGCTCCCCGAACCCGGGCTACTTCGTCTACGACGACGACCCCACGATCGAGAAGACCTTCAAGGACTTCTACGGCGGCCTCGACCTCGCCACGGAGCCCGACGAGGAGGGCGACGGCCGTTCGGACCACGCCCCGTTCAAGAACGCGGGCATCCCGGTCGGCGGCCTCTTCAGCGGCGCCGACTACGAGAAGACCGCCGAGCAGGCCCAGAACTGGGGCGGCACGGCCGGTGAGCCGTTCGACAAGTGCTACCACTCCGCCTGCGACACGGAGTCGAACATCGACGGCACCGCCCTCGACCACAACAGCGACGCCGTGGCGTACGCGGTGTGGGGGCTCTCCGCCTAGGCCGCTGCCGCCGTCCGCACGGAACCCCCTGGACGCAATTACCTGCGCGTGCATATAGTGCATGCGCAGGTAATTGCACGGCCTCCACCGGGCCGCGCACGACCACGCCGCGACCCAGGGGGCCAACCATGACCCGCAAGTTCCTCTTCCTGCTCGGCAGCGCCCGCCGCGACGGCAACTCGGAGGCCCTGGCCCGCAAGGCCGCCGAGCAGCTCCCGCCGGACGCCGAGCAGCGCTGGCTGCACCTCTCCGATCACCCGCTGCCCGACTTCGAGGACCTGCGCCACGACAGCAGCCGCCCCCGCGCGCGCCCCCGTCCGGCCGGCGACAACGAGGCCCTGCTCCTGGACGCCACCCTCGACGCCACGGACATCGTCATCGTGTCGCCGCTGTACTGGTACTCGCTGTCGGCCACCACCAAGCGCTACCTCGACTACTGGGACGCGTGGCTGGAGATCCCGGAGATCGACTTCAAGAACACCATGAAGGACCGCGGCCTGTGGGGCGTGACCGTGCTCGCCCATCGCGAGGAGGAGGTCGCCGACCCGCTGATCGGCACGCTGAACCACGTCGCCGCCTTCTTCCCCCTGCGCTTCGGCGGCGTCCTGCTCGGCAACGGATCGAGGCCGGGCAACGTACTCGACGACACCGAGGCCATCGCCCGCGCCAAGACGTTCTTCGCGCAGGAGCCGCCGCTCGCCCGCTACCCGTACGACAGCTGACCTCCGGCAGCGCCCGTGGCGCCCTACGCCCTCGCGCCCTACGCCGTGATGTCCTTCGCCCCGAACCTCGCCCACGCCGCCGAGCCGAACACCGCCGCGTACAGGCCCTGCAGGCCCAGGTTCTTGACCAGCTCGTCCCAGTAGACGGGCTCGCGCATCAGGTCGGCGAAGGACAGCCAGTAGTGCGAGAAGAAGTACGGCTGGATGGCGTGCAGTTGGGGAATCTGGTCGAGGATCTGGATGGTGATGAGCAGGCCCACGGTCGTCGCCATCGCCGCGATGCCGCTGCTGGTCAGCGTCGACACGAAGAGTCCGAGCGCCGCAAGGCCGATCAGTGACGCGGCGACCACGAGGGCGATGAGCAGGGCGCGCAGCAGCCCCTCGCCGAAGCCGATCCGGGTGCCGGAGATCGTGGTGACCTCGCCGACCGGGAAGAGCAACGCTCCGACGGCGAGCGCGGAGAGCGCCACGACGAGGGTCGCGACCAGGCAGAACGTCATCGTCGTCGCGTACTTGGCCAGCAGCAGGCGCGTCCGTCCCGCCGGGGCGACCAGGAGATAGCGCAGCGTCCCTGCGCTGGACTCGCCCGCGATGGAGTCGCCCGCGACGACGCCGACCGCCATGGGCAGGAAGAAGGGGAGTGTCGCGGCGAGCGCGGTGAAGACCAGGAACAGGCCGTTGTTGGTGACCTGCGCGATGAACGCCGGGCCCCCTCCATCGCCGCCCCCGCCGAGCGTCGAGCCGTCGCTGGTCTCGATCTTGACGGCGACGCCCACCAGGATCGGCACGGCGGCGAGCACGCCGAGCAGGGCGAGGGTGCGCCAGCGACGGAAGGTGATGCCGAGCTCGCTGCGGAAGAGCCCGAACGTCCAGATCCGCCGGACCTCGCGCTCGTCGCCGCTCCCACCCGCACCGCGCTCGTCCCGTACGCCGACGACCTCAGCCCGCGACATCGAACCCCTCCCCCGTCAGTGCCACGAACACGTCCTCAAGGGAGGCCCGTTCGACGCCGAAGCCCCGCACCCGTACGCCCGCCCCGACCAGGGCGGCGTTCAGCTCCGCAAGGTCGGTGCCGGGGTCCGCGGCAGTGCCCGCGCCCGGTGGTTCGCCCGTCACGCGGTCCTCCGTGACGACGAGATCCGTCACGCCGAGTTCCTTCAGGACGCGGGCCGCGTCGGCCGTGTCCGGGGTCGTCACGGTCAGCCGACCCCGCGCACCGGCGGCCAGTTCGGCGACCGGGCCCTGGGTGATGAGGCGGCCCTGCGCCATCACCGCGGCATGCGTGCAGACCTGCTCGATCTCGTCCAGGAGGTGCGAGGAGAGGAACACGGTCGTACCCTCCGACGCCAACTCCCTTACCAGCGCCCGGATCTCGCGCATGCCCTGTGGATCGAGGCCGTTGGTCGGCTCGTCGAGCACCAAGAGCCTGCGGGGCTGGAGCAGCGCGGCGGCGAGACCGAGGCGCTGCTTCATGCCGAGCGAGTACGCCTTGGCCTTCTTGCCCGCTGCGGCCGTCAGTCCGACCCGGTCCAGAGCTGAATCGGCGCGGGCGCGGCGGGTGCGGGGATCGGCGGTCGGGTCGGCGGCGTCGTACCGCAGGAGGTTGTCGCGGCCGGAGAGGAAGCCGTAGAGCGCCGGGCCCTCGATGAGCGCGCCCACGTGCGGGAGCACGGTGCGGGTCTCGCGCGGCATGGGGCGGCCAAGGACCCGGGCCCGGCCCGAAGTCGGCTCGATCAGGCCCATCAGCATCCGGATGGTGGTCGTCTTGCCCGAGCCGTTCGGCCCCAGGAAGCCGAAGACGCTGCCGGTGGGGACGGTGAGGCTCAGCTGGTCCACCGCCAGCTGCTTGCCGTAGCGCTTGGTGAGGGCGGAGGTCTCGATGACGCTCTCCGTCGCTCTGCTGCCGGTGCTGCCAGTGCCGCCGGTGCTGCCAGTGCTGTCGCCGGTGCTGATGCTGGTGCTGGGCACCCTTGTCCCTCCCATCGCCCGAGCGCCCGGTGGCTGCGCTGCCGGTCACCGTTGCGGCGGACTCAGGGGACTTTCCCCTGAGTCCGCCGCCGGTATGCCCACGTGCGGGTGCGTCGTGGCTGATCGCGCCGTCCCCCGCGCCCCTTACGGGGCGCTACTTCGCCGCGTTCGCCGCCTTCACCAAGGCGTCCTTCGTCACCGCGCCCGCGTAGACCTTGCCGTCCTCGGTGATGAGGGCGTTGATCAGGCGCGTCTTGAAGACCGTGCCCGAGCCGAACTTGCCCGACACCTGGTCGCCGAGCGAGTCGAGCAGCCGCTGCGCGTCCGGCGGGACATCACCGGATCCGCCCGTCGGGAGGCCCTGGCCGCCCGGCAGTTCGAGCTCGGCGATGGAGTTCCAGCCCTTGCCGATGACGTTCAGGCCGTTCAGGTCCTGGCCGCCCTTGAACTCCTTGCCCTTGAACTCCTTGCCGCCGAACTCCTTGCCGCCGTCCTTGAAGCCGTGCTTCTCCGCATCGGCCTTGGCGTCGTCGGCCTCCGTGACCTTCGCGCCCTTGGGCGGCGTGAAGTCGAAGGTCGATGCGGCCGGCTTGCCGAAGTCGACCTTGGTGAAGCCCGCGTCGACGACCGCGCTGCCGCCGCCCGCCGGGCTGAGCGTGAACTTCAGCGGCGTGCCCGTATCGGAGTCCACCGCAACCGTGATCTGGCCGACCGTCGAGCCGGCCTGCTTGGGCTTGATGACCAGGCGGTACGCGTCACGGCCCGCGACCTGCGCGGTCCCGTCCACCTTCACCGACGTCGTGTCGTCGACCGCCTTCAGGGCTTCCTCAGCAAGCTCCTTGGGCGTGGAGGGAACTCCCTCGGGCAGGTCCTTCTTGCCGGAGTCCTTGCCGGAGTCCTTGCCGTG
The DNA here is from genome assembly GCF_053606765.1 of Streptomyces sp. NPDC055189. Lineage (NCBI taxonomy): Bacteria > Bacillati > Actinomycetota > Actinomycetes > Kitasatosporales > Streptomycetaceae > Streptomyces > Streptomyces sp. NPDC055189. The sequence goes on along the minus strand of NZ_JBSGSG010000069.1, from coordinate 19,680 downwards.
CGCCTTGCCCTCGGCCTTCGAGTGGTACGCCTCGTTCGACTTGCTGTCGTAGGCCCATACGTCGTCGCCGTTGTGGATCAGGCTGTACTCGGCGGCGTCGTCGAGGACGGACAGCTTCTGCCTGTCGGGGCCGTCGGCGGCGACGCGCAGCGTGTGCGTGCCGGACGCCAGCTCCATCAGCTTGGACTGCGGGTCCGCGGCCGAGCCCTTGCCGTCCCCGCCCTCGTCGCCCCCGCCGCCACCCGGAGCGAAGCCGCCGGCCATGTCGCCGCCGAAGGACGGGAGGCCGAGGTCGGTGCTGATCTTCACGTTGCCGGAGAGCTGCTGCGTGTCCGACGCGGCGATCTTCTCGATGAGTTCCTGCGCGGTGACATCAGGCAGATCGGGGTCGCCCGACGTGGCGAGCGCCGGGACCAGACCGATGGTCGCCGCCGCCACCCCCGCCACCGCGACGGGGACCACGTAACGCGCGGCCTTTCTGCGGCCTGCGCGCAGTTCCCCGGTCCCGCTGGTGTTCTGCTCCGGTTCGTACGGTGCCATTGTGTGCCCTACCTCCGTGGTCGGCGGCGGCCTTCCCAGTACGTGCGTGCGTCCACCCTGTGCCGCCATTCTCACCCGAATAGGTCAGGAGTGGTTGTTCTTGCCGGACCTTGCTGATGTCCATACGACCAAATCGGCCAGCCAGAAGCGTCAGACCCCGGGTGCAACTCCACGTACTGCTGTGGGATGACACAGACAGGCGGCGCCTCCCCCGTCCCGTAGGGGAGACGCCGCTTCAGCCCTGAGGGCTCACCGCCGCACGAACACGTGCCTCACCGCTGCACGAACACGTAGTCCGCCTTGTACGGCACCTTCGCGATGGCGCCCGGCTTGCAGTCACCCGTCGGCGCGATGCCGCCCACGGTGTTCAGGCGCAGGATCTCCGCGGTGCCCGCGAGCAGACCGTGCCGCTTGCCGGTCTGGGTTGCCGCCAGGTCGAGTTCGGGGATGTTCTTGTCGCCGTTCGGGGTCCTGGAGATCAGCTTGCCGGTGACCTGGCTGCGGTCGGGGGCCGTCCAGCGCGGAGTGCCCGAGTTGGGGGCCACGAAGTCGTGCGCGATGTTGCCGCCGAGCCGCGCGCTCACGTCACGCTGCGCGAAGGCGAACTTGCCCGAGCCGTCGTCGGCCTTCTTGCACTCGTAGATCTGCTTGCCCTGGATGACGGACGCCTGGAAGTTGGCCGCCGCACGGCGGAAGTCGAAGTTCGTGGTCACCTTGTGGAGCTGGCCGCGGACCGCGCCGCCGGGGAACTCCGCGGTGTGCAGGTTCGCGTAGAAGCTGCCCGGGTTCGCCTTCAGCTGTGCGAGCAGCGCCGCGTCGGCGACCCTGACCGTGCCGGTGACGCTGTTGCCCTTGCTCTTGTCGAGCAGCTTGGTGAACTCGATCTTGATGCCGCCGTTGGTGCCCTTGATGCCCTGGTGGATGTGGAGGCCGGTCGGCTTGCCGGTGCCGCGCCACTTGACGCTGACGGACACCTTGTCGCCCTTGACCTTCACGAACTCCAGCGCCCGGCCGTCCTTGTCGCCGACCGCGGGGCCGCCAGCTACCGGCACCTCGTTCGCGCCGTTCATGCTCGCCGCGAAGATGGAACCGCTGCCGGAGCTGCTGCCGGAGCTACTGCCGGAGCCATGGCTCCCGCCGTGCGCGGCGGCGGACGGCGCCCCGACCGCCACGCCTCCCGCCGCGGCGACGGCCACACCGGCGGCCAGCAGCGCCCGGCGGCGGCTTGCGAAAGTACGCGATGTACCCAGAATGCCCATGATCAGAAATCTCCCCGTACCTGAGCCGACGCCCCCTGCGTCAGCTTCCGGGCATAGGTACGGAATAGATCTGATCCTGGACTCAATCCAATACGAAGCAGGGGTGTGACCTAGGTCACACCCCTCTCCGGCCTCTCTCAAGCAGGCCTCAGCCCGCCCGGTGCACCACCAGATCGCAGAGCTCGACGAGCGACGTCTTCGCGTCGCAGTCCCGCAGCGGCGCGAGCGTGTCCCGCGCCTCCTCCGCGAACCGCACGGTGTCCTTGCGGGCCTGCTCCAGGGCGGGGTGGGTCCGCAGCCGCGCCAGCGCCTCGGCGTGCCGCGCGTCGTCCGTCAGGTCCGAGTCGAGGAGCTCGCTCAGGGCGATGTCCTCGGCGAGCCCGAGCTTCTCCACCCGCTCGCGAAGGCGCAGGACCGGAAGGGTGGGGATGCCCTCACGGAGGTCCGTGCCCGGCGTCTTGCCGGACTCGTGCGAGTCGGAAGCGATGTCCAGGACGTCGTCGGCGAGCTGGAAGGCCACGCCGAGCCGCTCCCCGTACTGCGTCAGGACGTCCACGACGGTCTCGTCGGCGCCCGACATCATGGCGCCGAAACGGCACGCCACGGCGACGAGCGAGCCGGTCTTGCCGCCGAGCACGTCGAGGTAGTGGTCGACCGGGTCGCGGCCCTCGGTGGGCCCCGCCGTCTCCAGGATCTGGCCCGTGACCAGGCGTTCGAACGCCTCCGCCTGGATACGGACGGCGTCCGGACCGAGGTCGGCCAGGATGTACGAGGCGCGGGCGAACAGGAAGTCACCGGTGAGCACGGCGACGGAGTTGCCCCAGCGCTGATTGGCGCTCTCGACCCCGCGGCGCACGTCCGCCTCGTCCATCACGTCGTCGTGGTAGAGCGTCGCGAGATGCGTCAGCTCGACGACGACGGCGGAGGGCACGACGCCCGGCGCGTAGGGATCGCCGAACTGCGAGGCGAGCATCACGAGGAGCGGCCTGAATCGCTTGCCGCCCGCACGCACCAGATGCTGCGCGGCCTCCGTGATGAAGGGGACCCCGCTCTTGGTGGCGTCGAGCAGACCTTCCTCGACGGCCGCCAATCCGGCCTGGACATCGGCTTCGAGAGCCTGGTCCCGCACGCTGAGGCCGAAGGGCCCGACGACGGTCACGAGGGGTTCTCCTGTCTGCTGACGATCACAAGTCGGTCACTCGCTGGATCACTCGGTCGATCATCACTCGGTCGATCTTTGCGTGATGACGGGGTCGATGACACGGTTTGTCGATGTGTCGCTGCCATCACACAAGTCAGCGTATCCGGTCGCCTTTCGATCACAGTGGGCACCCGCCTGTGCAATGCCGCCCAGGCGACGTTCGATCACCACCGGTATGTTCTTGATCAGCCGATACGGGCCGGAAGACCGCATCATCCCGCGATCAACCGAAGCCCCGTGAACCACGCAGTCAAACGGAACTGACGGAACTACCGGGAGCACAACCTTTGTCCCGCACCGAGGCCGACACCGAACCGCCCGCGAAGCCGCCGACGGAGCCGCCGCCCGGCGACGACCACGCGTTCTTCGGGCAGCCACGCGGTCTGCTCACCCTGTCCGGCCTCGAGGTCTGGGAGCGCTTCTCGTTCCTGGGCATGCAGGCCATCCTCGTCCTGTACTTCGCGGACTCCGTCGCGAACGACGGAATGGGCATGGATTCCGGAACCGCCGCTTCGGTGTCGGCGGCGTACGGAACGCTCGTCTATCTGGTCTCGGTGGCGGGCGGCTGGCTCGCCGACCGCATCCTCGGCTCGTACCGCGCGGTCCTGTGGGGCGGCATCCTCATCGCCTGCGGCCACTACTCCATGGCGGTCCCGACGGCGACGATGACCTGGGTGGGCCTCGGCCTGATCAGCGCGGGCACCGGGCTGCTCAAACCGAACGTCGCCTCGATGGTCGGCAAGCTCTACCGCACCGACGACCAGCGGCGCGACGCCGGCTTCGCGCTGTACTACATGGGCATCAACATCGGCGCCTTCGCCGGCCCGCTGATCACCGGCTGGCTCGGCGACCACAAGGGCTGGCACTGGGGCTTCTCGGCAGCCGCGATCGGCATGACGTTCGGCCTGATCCAGTACGTCCTGGGCCGCCGTCACCTCGCCGGACGCAAGGCGTCGGCCGAATTCGCGCTGCCCAAGGACGCGATGCGCCGCGCGGTCGTCCTGATCGTCGTGGGCGTCCTCGTGTTCGCCGCCCTCGCGGGTGTGCTCGCCGCCGTCGGCTGGCTGACGATGGACCGCTTCGTCGACCTGCTCACCGTCATCTCGGTGATCGCGCCGATCGTCTACTTCGCGGTCATGTTCCGCAGCCCGCGCGTGAGCGCCGAGGAACGCGGCCGCCTCAGGCCGTACGTGGTGCTTTTCCTCGCCTCGGTCGTCTTCAACTTCATCCTCTTCCAGGCCTACTCGACGATGATCCTGCTGGCCTCGACGAACGCCGAGACGTCGATCTTCGGCTTCACCTTCCCCGCCAGCTGGTACGCCTCCGCGCTCGGCGCCTTCGAGGTCGCGCTCGCCCCCGTCGTCGCCGCGGTCTGGGCCCGGATGGGCCGCCGCCAGCCGCACGCCTCCAACAAGATCGCGTTCGGCGTGATCCTGGGCGGCCTGTCGTTCATCCTGATGGTCCTGCCGACCTCGGGACACGGCGACGGCACGTACAAGATGGCGGTCTGGTGGATCGTCGGCTCCTACCTGCTGCTCGGCCTCGGCGACATCCTCGTGGAGACCTCCGGCATGTCGGCCACGACGAAGCTCGCCCCGCAGGCCTTCGCCAGCCAGACCATGGCCCTCTGGTTCCTCTCGCTCGCCCTCGCCAACGGCATCCAGGCACAGGTCGTGAAGCTCTACGGAGAAGTCTCCAACCCGGCGTACTTCGGCGTGAACGGCGCGATCGCGGTGGCCGCCGGTGTCGCCGTCATCCTGCTCGCACCGTGGCTGCGCCGCACCATGCACCCCGTCCACTGAGGACACTGAGGTTCCCCCCATGCAGAACATGCAGATCCGCTCATCCTTCCCGTACGAGACCACCCGTGAGGACGTCCAAGTACCCCTCCCGGACGGAACCAGGCTCTACGCACGCATCTGGCGCCCGGTGACGGACGAACCCGTCCCCGTGCTCCTGGAGTACCTCCCCTACCGCCTGAGCGACTGGACGGCGCCCCGGGACTTCCAGCGCCACCCCTGGTACGCGGGCCACGGCTACGCCTCCGTGCGCGTGGACGTGCGGGGCCACGGCAACTCGGAGGGCATGCCGGGCGACGAGTACTCCCCGGTCGAGCTGGCCGACGGCGTCGAGGTCGTCAACTGGCTCGCCGCGCAGCCCTGGTCCACGGGCAAGGTCGGCATGTTCGGCATCTCCTGGGGCGGCTTCAACTCCCTCCAGATCGCGGCCCTCGCGCCCGAGCCGCTCAAGGCGATCGTCACGGTCTGCTCCGCGGACGACCGTTATGACAACGACGTGCACTACATGGGTGGTTCCGTCCTCGCGGTGGACATGCACGCGTGGGCATCGACGATGCTCGCCTTCGTCTCCCGCCCCCCGGACCCGTTCTTCGTCGGCGACCGCTGGCGCGACATGTGGCTGAGCCGCCTCGAAGCGGTCGACCCCTTCATCCACACCTGGCTCGACCACCAGACCCGGGACGCCTACTGGCAGCACGGCAGCGTCTGCGAGGACTACTCGGCGATCGGCGCGGCGGTCCTCGCGGTGGGCGGCTTCCACGACCCCTACCGGGACACGGTCCTGCGCCTGGTCGAGCATCTGCCGGGAGACGTGCGGGGGTTGATCGGCCCGTGGTCGCACCAGTACCCGGACCGCGGCCTTCCGCCGGGCCCGGCGATCGGCTTCCTCCAGGAGACCCTGCGCTGGTGGGACCACCACCTCAAAGGCATCGACACCGGCGTCATGTCCGAGCCGAAGCTCCGCTCCTGGATCAGCGACTCGCACCCGCCGGCGACGGTCTACGCCGAGCTGCCGGGCGGCTGGGTCGGCGACCCCTCCTGGCCATCCCCGAACGTCACGCCGACCCCGTACGCCCTCCAGGGCACGCCCATGGTGGTGAACTCCCCGCAGCACACGGGCCTGGACGCGGGCCGCTACTTCCCCTTCGGCAACGACGCGGACCTGCCGCCGGACCAGCGGGACGAGGACGCGAAGTCGGCGTGCTTCGAGTTCGAGGTCCCCTCGTCCGTCCGCATTCTGGGGCGCCCCAAGGTGACGCTGTGCCTGAAGATGGACACCCCGTCCGGCCAGGCGATCGCGCGGGTGTGTGACGTGGCGCCGGACGGTTCGTCGACGCTGGTCACCCGGGGCGTCCTGAACCTCTCGTCGCGCAACGGCAGGGATCGGGTGGACCCGTGGCCGGTGGGCGGCACGGAGGACGTGACGTTCGAACTGAACGCGATCGGCCACACTTTCCCGCCGGGTCACAAGATCAGGCTCGCGGTGTCGTCGGCGTACTGGCCGTGGATCTGGCCGCAGGCGGACTCGGCGGGCTTCGTCCTCGATCCGGCGGGCAGCGCGCTGGAACTCCCGGTGCGGGAGGGCGACCTGGACCCCACGATCACTTTCGAAGCTCCCGAGCAGTCGGAGCCGCTCGGGGTGGTCTACCCGGCGACGCTCGACGAGCTGCGTCCCGAGCGCCTGGTCGTACGCGATGTGGCGAAGGGCGAATGGCGCCTGGAGGTGGACCCGCGCTACGGCGGTACGCGGGTCTACCCGGACGGCCTCGAATTCACCGAGGACGCGGTGGAGACGTACACGATCAACGAGTCCGACCCGCTCAGCGCCCGCACCCGCTCCGACTGGACGATCCGCCTGCACCGCCCTGAACTGGCCTGGGACGTGTCGATCGTCTCGCGCTCGGAGATCACGTGCGACGCGGCGGACTTCATCACGTCGAACGAGGTGGTGTGCAGGGAGGGTGACGAGGTCGTCTTCCACCGCACATGGGAGAAGCGCATCCCGCGAACGGCGGGCTAACTCCGCGCCGCGAGAAGCCGCTCGATCACGACGGCCACCCCGTCCTCCTCATTGGACGAAGTCACCTCATCGGCGGCGGACTTGAGGTCGGGGTGGGCGTTGGCCATGGCGACGCCGCGGGCCGCCCACACGAACATCGGCACGTCATTGGGCATGTCCCCGAAGGCGATGGTGTCCTCGGCGGCCATCCCGAGCCGCTCGGCGGCAAGGGCAAGGCCGGTCGCCTTGGTCACGCCGCGCGGCTGGAGCTCGACGGTGCCGGGCCCGGACATGGTGACGGTGGCGAGCGGCCCGACGGCGTCGCGGGCAACGGCGGCCAACTCGTCGTCGTTCAGCTCGGGATGGCGCAACAGCACCTTGCTGATGGGCTCGACCCACAGCGCGTCCCGCTTCTGCACCCGTACGGCGGGCAGGGTGGGGTGCGGCATCAGATACCCCGGCTCGATGAGGGTGAGCCCGTCCACCCCGTCCTGGTCGACGGCGGCGTAGACCTGCCCGATCTCCGCCTCGATCTTGCCGAGCGCGGCCTCGGCGAGCTCACGGTCGAGCGTCACGGACCAGAGCATGCGATCAGCCCCGGCGTCGTACAACTGCGCCCCCTGCCCGCAAACCGCGAGGCCGCCGCCCCCCAGATCATCGAGGAGCGGCTTCACGCGCGGCGCGGGCCGCCCGGTCACCACCAGATGATGCGCCCCCGCCGCGACGGCCGCCGCCAACGCGGCCAACGACCGGTCGGAGACGGTGTCGTCACCGCGCAGCAGCGTTCCGTCCAGGTCAGTGGCGATAAGTGAATATGCGAGGGCTGCAGCCATGATCCAGAGAATACGGATCCCGAGCGATGCTGAAAGCAGTGTGACGGGAGCTGTGACGCGCCGGGGTGCGCTGGTCGCACTACCGGCGCTCGCAGAGTTCACCGAGACGTGTCTGCGGGAGCCGCCCCTACGGTAGTACTTGCCCCAGAATCCCCGCCCGGAGAAAACATGACGCACGAGCCCCTCGCCCCCCTCCACAGAGCAACATTTCTGATGCGGCTGGATGACGGCATGCTCGAGTATTTCCAAGAGATCGTTGACGAAGCAGTGGCCCGCTGCGGGATCTCCCGCGCGGAAGCGGTGGCCCGGGTCAACGAGAGGTACGGGGACCTGGAGATCTCCCCCTATCCGGACCTCATGTGCCACGAGTTCCCCGAGTTCTGGGCGTACGGCCTCTACTACAAGTCCGACGCCAAGGGCCGCCTCCCCACAGGCGACGCGGAAGCCGACGCGGACATCGACTTCGCCACACTGGGACGCTGGCCCGCACCGCCGAGGGATTCGCCGGCCTGGACGTACGCATCTGGTAATGAAGCGCCCTCCGGCCCCCCTCCCCACCTGCGCGCCTAGTAACTTTGCTCTTTGCACGGAGTGGCTAGCGGGGAACGCGTGACGGGGGTTGCGGCATGGCGGGGAATCGTCCGGCGGATTGGCATGTCCTGGACCTGGACAAGGACCCGACCCCCGGCGATCCGGACCGCGTCCGCAACCTGGCGAAGAACCTGCACGACTTCGCCGACGACGTCTCCAAGGTCCTGCGGGACATCAAGGGGATGGCGGGCGAGGACGCGATCCTCACCTGGGCGGGCAAGACGGCCGAGTCGTTCACGGCGGAGTTCGAGGACGCGCCGGGCAAGCTGAAGAAGCTCAAGAAGAGCTACGAGATGGCCGGCGACGCGCTCTCGACGTACTGGCCGGAGCTGGAGCGCGCCCAGGCCCTGGCGGACAAGGCGCTGGTCAAGGGCCGCGAGGCGCAGGGCGACTTGTCCTCCGCGCAGACCCGCCTGACCTCCGCGGACTCGTGGGTGGACAAGGCGGGCAAGGAAGCCGACAAGTACAAGGACGACGGCGGGTCCAAGGACAAGGACGTCCCCAAGCCCGACCCGGACAAGGTCAAGGCCGCCACCCGCAACGCCACTTCGGCGGAGAAGGCCCAGACGGCGGCCAAGTCCGACGTGTCCGCCGCGCAGAGCAACCTGGACGCGGCGAAGAAGATGGCCGAGGACGCCCGCAAGATGCGCGAGGAGGCGGCCGGCACGGCGAAGAAGAAACTGGAAGAGGCCTCCGACGCGGGTATCCAGAACCGCAAGTGGTGGGAGGAGGTCGGCGACTGGGTCACCGACAACTGGGACACCATCGTCGCCGTCTGCAAGGTCGTCGTCGCGGTCCTCGGCATCATCGCAATGATCATCGGCGGCCCCATCCTGGGCGCGATCGTCCTGATCGCCGCCCTCGTCGTACTCGCCGACACCCTCAACAAATACGCCAACGGGGAGGCATCTCTATGGGATGTCGCCTTCGCCGCCCTGGACTGCATCCCCGGAATGAAGGGCCTCACCTCCCTCCGCGGCCTCGCCAAGGGACTGAAAGGCCTCAAAGGCGGGCTCAAGGGTCTGGCCCTCGGAGTCAAGGGCCTCGGTAAGGGCACACGTGCCATGGGGCGGCAGATTCGCAAGCTGCTCTGCCGCACCGACCCGGTGGACATGGCTACCGGGGAGATGGTGATGTCCGCTACGGATGTCTCTCTGGCGGGTACGCTCCCCCTCGTTCTGGAGCGACACCACCGCAGCGGCACACGCACCGGCCATCTCTTCGGCCGGAGCTGGAGCTCCACGCTCGATCAACGCCTCAGGCTCGACGCGTCCGGCGTGCTGTTCGTCACCGATGACGGCATGGTGCTGAACTACCCCGTTCCTGATCCCGATGCCACGGTCCTACCGGTTGAAGGACCACGCTGGCCGATGAGCTGGGACGGCGCCGCCGACGGGGAGATAACCATCCACCGGTTGGACTCCGGCCAGACCCTTCACTTCAGGCAGCTGCCGCACCTGCCGCCGAGTGAGCTGCCCTTGGCCGCCGTCAGCGACCGTAACGGCAACAGGTTCACCGTTGGATATAGCGCCGACGGGACCCCCACCGAGATCGTCCACGACGGTGGCTACCACATCGGTGTGACGGTGGAAGACGGTCACATCACGGCGTTCTGCCTGCTCAACGACCCCGAGCAGCCCACCCTCGTGCAGTACGGATATGACGACCGGGGAAACCTGTCGGAGATCCGGAACTCCTCGGGCCTGCCGCTGAAGCTGACGTACGACGACTCCAGCCGCATCACGGGTTGGGCGGACCGCAACGACGTCTGGTACCGCTACACCTACGACCACCAGGGCAGGTGCATCGCGACCGACGGCACCGGGGGAGCACTCAGCAGTCGCATCGTCTACGACACCGATCACCGGCGGACGCTCTTCACCGACTCCTTGGGTCACACCACGGTCTACGAGTTCAACGACGCCTACCAACTCCGGACCGAGACTGACCCGCTCGGAAATCGCTCCCATCGGACATGGGACCGTTACGACAACCTCCTGTCGGTCACCGACGCTCTCGGCCGTACGACCTCGTACGCCTACGACGCAGCAGGGAACGTGACGGAGGTAGTCCGCCCGGATCTGCACCGTACGCGGGTCTCCTACAACGAACAGGGTTTCGTCGAGCGCGTTGTTGCCGCCGACGGCGCGGAGTGGAGCCAGGTATTCGACGCCTATGGGAACCGCACTGCCGGGATCGATCCCGCAGGGGCCGTCACCCGCTACGCCTACGACGAGCATGGCGGCCTGGCCAGCGTCACGGACCCGCTGGGCAGTACGACCACGGTCACCTGTGACACCACCGGGCTCCCGGTCTGCCTCATCACACAGGCCGGTGAAACCACCCGGTACCGCCGGGACAGCTTCGGCCGCCCGGTCGAGATCACCGACCCGCTCGGCGCGGTAACCCGCCTGGAGTGGACAGTCGAGGGCAAGCCCTCGCGGCACACCGACCCCGTGGGATCGCAGTGGACTTGGAGCTGGGACGGAGAGGGCAATTGCCTGAGCCGGTCGGATGCGGCCGGGGGGACGTACCGATACGAATACGGCCCGTTCGATCTCCCGCGAGCTCAGACGAACCCCGACGGATCGCGCTTCGAGTACACGCGTGACTCCGAACTCCGCCTGACCGTCGCGACAGACCCCTCAGGCCGCCGCTGGCAGTACACCTACGACAACGCGGGGCGGCTGGTCGGAGAGTCCGACTTCGACGACCGCACGGTCGCTTATGTCCGCGACGCGGCCGGCCAGCTGACCGCCAAGATAAATGCCCTGGGCCAAGAGGTCAGTTACCGCCGTGATGCCGTGGGCAATGTCGTGGAGAAGATCGCAGCCGGGATCAGCACGACCTTCGCCTATGACCCCGCCGACCGGTTGACGCACGCCGCGGGTCAGGGTGTCGACCTGACCTTCGACCGGGACCCCCTCGGTCGTGTCCTTCGGGAGACCTGTGACGGGCTGGCGACCTCCTACGCTTACGACATCATGGGCCGCCCGCTTCACCGGACGACTCCGGGCGGGGCCGAAAGCTCTTGGCAGTACGACGAGGCCGGGCGCCCTGTCAGCCTCGTAGCCGACACGCATCAGGTGAGCTTCGCCTATGACGGAGCCGGGCGCGAGGCTACTCGCGCCGCCGGAGCCAACGTCCTGCTCCACCACCGCTGGGACGCGGCGGGCAACCTGGCCGAGCAGAGAGTGGGAGCGGGCGACCACCTCCTGTGGCAGCGCAATTACTCCTATCGCGGCGACCACCATCTGAGTGCGATCGCCGACAGTCGTTGGGGTGATACGGCCTTCGAGCTGGACGTCATGGGCCGCGTCACGGCCGCTTCCGGCCCGGCCGAACGCGAGGACTACACATACGACGCCGTAGGAAACCAGCTTTCGGCAGCCTGGGCCCGAGGCGAGATGACGGCAGCGGGAGAACGACGCTATGCGGGCACGCGCATCACTCGCGCCGGCCGAGTGCGCTATGAGTATGACGCTGCCGGTCGAACCGTTGCCAGGCGCACGAAAACACTCTCGGGCAAGCTTTCCCTCTGGGAGTACGAATGGGATGCCGAGGACAGGCTGACGGCAGTTGTGACTCCTGACGGCAGCAGGTGGCGGTACTCCTACGACCCGCTGGGCCGACGCACGGCGAAACTGAAGATCGACGCCGATGGACGGTTCACCGAAGAAACCCACTTCACCTGGGCCAACGCCACCGTCATCGAGCAGGTCAGTCGCCGGAACGACAGCGCAGCGGAAGCTGTCAGGCTCACCTGGGATCACGACGGACTGCGACCGATCGCTCAGCGGAAGCAGACACCGCGGGACGAGATCGACGCTCGCTTCTACGCTATCGTCACCGACCTGGTGGGAACACCCACTGAATTGATCGACGAGTCGGGCGAGATCGCCTGGCAATCGGATGCCACCGTCTGGGGCGTCGAGGGCGGCAGCGGAAATTCCGACGTCGACATGCCGCTGCGTTTCCCCGGCCAATATCACGACGACGAGACAGGCTGGAATTACAACTACCAGCGCTATTACGACCCCGAGATCAATCGGTACGTTACCCCCGACCCACTCGGGCTCGATCCGGACCCCAACCACTACGGGTACGTGGACAATCCACACGAGTGGATCGATCCCCTGGGGCTGCTTTCCTGCACCGGGCGTCTCGACAAGCTGAACCCCGGCGAGATGTACCTTTACCGAGCCGTGCAGAATGCCGAACTCAGTCAGATCCTGAACACGAGGACCTTCCAGAACATCCGCGGTATCGAGACGAAGTACTTCTCGACCACCGCTGAGTCGGCTGCCGCCTACGGTCGCGAGATGTTCGGGAAGTTCCCGCAGGAAGGCCCCTACACACTGGTCCGGTCCACCATCAGGAATGACGCCATCCCCGAGATAAGTAGAGTGGACCTCGTGGAGGCAGGGGGCATCGAGGCACTCGCCCTGCCGACCGAGGTACTGAAGGAGTTCGGACGGATCCGCATTCTTCCGAGTATGCCGATCCCCTGATAGAGAGAATCACCATGCGTCTCGTCGTCACCTCAGAGAGAGCAGAAACACTCGACATCTGGCGACCTGTGTTCGAGGAGCACCCGGAGGTGACCTTCGAACTCGCCTCCCGATCCCAGACTCCGGTCGACGCCGTCATGATGGCGGGTATCTTCGCCATCGAACGATATGGCAGCCGCCCCAATTTTCGACACGCTCAGATTCTGGAGAATCATCGCGGTGACGGATGGCACGACCTCGTTATCGTGCCTCCCACCCGTCCGATGACGAGGAACGCTGACGGCGTCTGGCAGGTGGTTGCCGAGTACGCGGACATTCACCCCGCCTACTACGCCGCATCGCACGCGTTCCAGGCCATCGCGGAGTGGAACGCCAGTCACGATGGCAGACCCATCAACGGTGTGGAAATCAATCTGCCGCTCATGGACATGAATAAGCCGGTCGACGAGTCGAGCCCATCCGCCTTCAAAGCAGCGCTCGACGATCTCCTGCGGGACAGGACGTAGCGTCGGCGCGCACGCCAGCGCGCACCGCACCCCTCAGCCCCGTCACCTCACCCGTGCGCCCGCGCCAAATGCCCCGCCAGCCGCGGCGAGGCGAACTCCGTGCCGCAGACGAAGCGCATCACGGGGCCGTACGACGCCGCCGCCGGGAGGCCCGTGAAGTACAGGCCGGGGACCGATGAGACGTAGCCCGCGCCCAGCTTCGGGGTGCCCCGGCTTGTGGTGAGGCGGGTTTGGAGGGCGGGGGCCAGGAAGTCCATCGCGGCGATGTCCACGCGGTAGCCCGTCGCCGCTATGACGTGGTCCGCGGAGAGTTCGCGGAGGCGGCCGGCCCGCGTCTCCACCCTCAGGACCGGGCTGCCGTCCCGGACGTCCGCCGACACCACCCTGCGGACCTCGCGCGTCTCGACCTTGCCCTCGTAGCGCTCGCGCAGCCACCACGCGCCCAGCGGCCCGAGGATGCGGCGGACCAGGAAGTGGCGTGCCTGCGGGGGCAGATAGCGGTACGGGTGGGGGTAGTAGCTGATGGCGTAGAGCGACCAGGCGCGGCCGAACGGCGACTCGGGGCGCAGCTTCGGCTGCTTCCACGGGGGCTCCCCGAAGGCCACCGATCCCTTGCCGCGCGCCACCACCTTCACGGTCGCGCCCGCTTCCGCGGCGAGCGCGGCCGTCTCCAGGGCCGACTGCCCGGCGCCGACCACGACCAGCTCGCGACCCGCGAACCGCGACAGGTCGCTGTGCTGCGAGCTGTGCGACACGGGACCCGCCGGTGACGGCCCGTCCGGCACGGCCGCGGCCAGCGCCGGCGGCAGCTGCGCGAGGCCCGAGAGTCCGGTGGCGACGACGACCGCGCGGGCCGTGAACTGCTCGCCGGAGTCCAGCTTCAGGTCGAAGCCCGCCGTGCCCTTGCGGTCGACCGACACGACCCGCACCTGCTCCAGGTCGGGCACCAGCTTCCCCTTGAACCACTCCCCGTAGGCGATGAAGGTCTCGATCGGGATGATGTCCTCGTCGGTGACCAGGCGCGGTATCCCCGCCGCGTCGCAGTAGTCGACGAGGTCGTGGCCGCGCTGCGGCGCGTCGATGTTCGATGCCACCGGCGTCGATTTCAGGAGCATCCCCGCGGGCATGTGCGCGCGCCAGCTCACCATGGGGTCGCCGAAGACCCGCACCGGAATGCCGCGGGCCCGCAGATGGGCCGCGGTGGACAGGCCGAAAGGCCCCGCCCCGATGATTGCTACTGGATGGATCACGAAGTCCCTCCCCAGGACGTCACTTACGTGTGCCTACTTCGTGTGGTGCTGTGCTTTTGTGGCCTTCAACTTCTTTGTGGCTATCAACTTCTTTGTAGCTGTCAACGCTTCGTGCTGCCGCGTCTCTGCGTCCGCCAGAGTTGGAACAGGTGCTTCGCACCCGGCCGTACGAAACGCGCGAGCATCGTGAAGAACGGCTTCATGTCGTCCGCCGCGAGCCACGCCAGTTCCGTGCCACTGGCGTGTGGGGGTGCGTGCGGTGTGGTGTAGCCGCTGCGGCGGTAGGCGAGGAGGGCGGGCAGGTCTATGTTTTCGACGACATAGCGGTGACCGGCGCGCTGCTCCCCCTTGGGAACCGGGCGCCCCGTCAGGTGCAGGTGCATCGCACGGACCACATCGATTCCGGCCTCGCTCTCGAAGAGCCGGAACTGCGCGCCCATGCGGGGGTTGAAGTCGAGCAGTTTGTACTGACCGTCGCGCCGGTCATAACGCAGGTCGAGATCGACGACGCCGGTAAAACCGATCTGCTTGATGAAACGTGCGGCGAGGTCCGCGAGTTCCGGATTGTCGACGACATACGCATTCGCCGTCATCCCCGCGTGCGGCGGCCAGGAGCGCACCTTGACGCCGGTGAACATCGCCCGCGGCGTCGAGTCCGCGTCGAAGTACGCGTGCACGATCCAGTCCTCGGCCTGCTCCCGCGGCAGATACTCCTGGAGGATCACTCCGGGCCGCTCCCCCCAGTCCCGGGCGAGGCCCAGCAGGCCCGACGGGGTCTCGATGCGCGTCGTCCCGTTCACCGCGGGCCGGGAGCGGCGCGTGAACGCCTCGCGGTTCTTGGCGACCACCGGGAAGAGGGCCGTGGCGGCGAACTCCTCGATGTCCCCGTAGCACTCGGGGAAGGACGCGGCCGGCGAGGCGATGCCGTGCTCCACGCACAGCTCGTGCAGGCCCTGCTTGCTGGCGAGGCGGCGGGGTAACTTCGGCTCCACGCGCGGGAAGAGGAACCCCGCGGCACTCAACGGCTCCTGGTGCTCGGCGATGAGCACGGCCGCTTCCTCGTCGGTCGGGATCAGGACCGTGGGCCTGCCGATCCGGCGCGCGAGGCGCAGCATCCCCTCGACGAGCCGCTCCGGCTCCTCCGCCCCGGTGGTCGGCCAGGGGAAGGCACGGGTGAGATGGCGCGAGGCCGCGGCCGGTGTGTAGCGGTCCTCCGTGATCGCATACATGGGCACGCCGAGCCGCCCGAGGCTGCGGATCGCGCCCACGCCGCCGTGATGCAGCGGATAGTTGCCGAACTTCACGATCAAACCGGGCACCTCACGGTCCACCGCGAAGGGCATGCTGTCGTTCGTCATGGCCACGGGTCCCCCCACGTGTCCCTCCGTATGACCCGGACCCACCCCGTCCGCGCCCCCCAAAGGACGCTAAGCCGGAATTAACCATTCCAGCAAGGCTTATTCGGACATTGCGAACTCTTTAGACACTGCCCCCAGCGAAGGTTCCCACGTAACGTGTGGCACACCCTTATGGAAAGCGAGGCAGGTACGCATGTCCGAGCACACCCCGCTCGACCCGGCCGGAAGCGACCCTTCCGCCCGCTCCGTAGGCGACCCCTTCGCTCTCGCGGAGGGCGATCCCTTCGGTCCGCACAACCTCCCGTACGGCGTTTTCTCCCTCACCGGAGGTGCGGCCGCGGGCTCTGCCGGGGCCGGGGAGCGCCGGGTCGGTGTACGGCTCGGTGATCACGTCCTCGACGCGGGCGCCGCTGCCGCCGCACTCGGCTCGCCCTATGTCTCGCTGCTCGCCGGGCCCACCCTCAACCCCCTGCTCGCCGCGGGCCGCACGGCGTGGTCCGACGTGCGTCGCGCACTCACCGCGTGGGTGACGATCCCGGCCCACCGCGAGGTCGTACGCCCCCTGCTCCACCCCCTGTCCGACGTCACCCTGCACCTCCCCTTCGAGGTCGCGGACTACGTGGACTTCTACGCCTCCGAGCACCACGCGACCCATCTGGGGCAGATGTTCCGCCCGGACGCGCCGGCTCCGCTGACGCCCAACTGGAAGCACCTGCCCATCGGTTACCACGGCCGGTCCGGCACCGTTGTGGTCTCCGGGACCGAAGTGGTACGTCCTTCGGGCCAGCGCAAGGCGCCCGACGAGACGGCGCCGGTCTTCGGGCCCTCCGTCCGCCTGGACATCGAGGCCGAGGTCGGCTTCGTCGTGGGCACGCCCTCCGAGCTGGGCACGCCGGTGCCGCTCGCGGACTTCCGGGACCACGTCTTCGGCCTCACCCTCCTCAACGACTGGTCGGCGCGCGACATCCAGGCCTGGGAGTACGTCCCGCTCGGACCGTTCCTCGGCAAGTCCTTCGCCACCTCGGTCTCGGCATGGATCACCCCCCTGGAGGCCCTGGACGCGGCGCGGGTCGCCCCTCCGGAGCGCACGCACGAACTGCTCCCCTACCTGGACGACTCGGCGGAGTCCGTCGCAGACGAGCCCGGCGGCTACGACCTGCGCATCACCGTGACCCTGAACGGCCAGGTCATCTCCGAGCCGCCCTTCTCCACCGTGTACTGGACGGCCGCCCAGCAGCTGGCCCACATGACGGCGAACGGCGCGTCCCTGCGCACGGGGGACCTGTACGGCTCCGGCACGGTGAGCGGCCCCGACAAGGGGCAGTACGGCTCCCTGATCGAGATGACCTGGAACGGCCGCGATCCCCTCGAACTCCCCGACGGCAAGCGGACGTTCCTGGAGGACGGCGACGAGGTCACGCTCACGGCGTGGGCGCCGGGGCCTGACGGTACCCGGGTGGGCCTCGGCGAAGTTTCTGGCAGGGTCGCCTCGGGCCACTGAGGCTAGCGGCCGGGGGTGGTACACCCCCGGCCCCTCTGGGCCTCGGATTCGTCTGCCGCGCCATCGTGGCTGGTCGCGCCGTTCCCCGCGCCCCTACGGGGCCCGGGGACAGCCCGCGCCCAATCCTCCTGCCGCGCCATCGTGGCTGAGCGCGCCGTTCCCCGCGCCCCTGCGGGGCGCTCCTCGTTCGGGCGGCGCTCAGAAGTCCTCCGGAGGCTCCGGCCACTCCTCGTCCGGGGCGTCCGGGTACTCCGGGGCCGGGGCGGACCGCGGGGCCTGCGGGGGCTCCGCGTCAACCGGCCCGGAGGGCTCCCCGCCCCCCAGCTCCGCGAGGACCTCCAGGACGCCCTCCCCGTACGTCGCCAGCTTCTTCTCGCCGAGGCCGCTGATGCCGCCGAGCTCCGCCAGGGACGACGGCCGCAGCGTGGCGATCTCGCGGAGCGTGGCGTCGTGGAAGATCACGTACGCGGGGAGGCCGAGCTCCTTGGCCTGTGCGCCGCGCCACGCCCGCAGCGCCTCGAACACCGGCACCGCCTCCTGAGGCAGCTCGGCGACGGCAGCCGCGGCCTTCGCCTTCCGCTCCCCCTTCGGCGCCTTCGCCGCCGCGGGCCGCTTCGGCTCCTTGCGCAACCGCACCTCCCGCTCCCGGCCGAGCACTGAACCGCTCTGCTCGGTCAGGACCAGCGTGCCGTACTCCCCCTCGACCGCGAGCAGCCCCTGCGCCAGCAACTGCCGGACGACGCCGCGCCATTCGGCCTCCGCGAGCTCCTCGCCGATGCCGAAGACCGAGAGCTGGTCATGGTCGAACTGGATGATCTTGGCGGTCTTCTTGCCGAGCAGGATGTCGATGATCTGGCCCGCGCCGAACTTCTGACCCCGCTCCCGCTGCAACCGCACCACCGTCGAGAGGACCTTCTGGGACGGGACCGTGCCGTCCCAGGTCTCCGGCGGGGTGAGGCAGGTGTCGCAGTTCCCGCAGGACTGCCCGTCCGCGTCCTGGCCGAAGTACGTCAGGAGCTGGGCCCTGCGGCACTGGGCCGTCTCGCACAGCGCAAGCATCGAGTCCAGGTGCGAGGCTGCCCGGCGCCGGAACGCCTCGTCCCCCTCGCTGCCCTGGATCAGCTTCCGCTGCTGGACGACGTCCTGGAGGCCGTACGCCATCCAGGCCGTGGAGGGCAGACCGTCACGTCCCGCGCGGCCCGTCTCCTGGTAGTACCCCTCGACCGACTTCGGCAGGTCGAGGTGGGCGACGAACCGGACGTCCGGCTTGTCGATGCCCATGCCGAAGGCGATCGTGGCGCAGACGACCAGGCCCTCCTCCCGCAGGAAGCGCGACTGGTGGGCGGCGCGCGTCCCGCCGTCCAGACCCGCGTGGTACGGAACGGCCTCGATGCCGTTCTTGCACAGGAACTCGGCGGTCTTCTCGACCGAATTGCGCGAGAGGCAGTACACGATGCCCGCGTCGCCCGCGTGCTCCTCCTTGAGGAAGGCCAGGAGCTGCTTCTTCGGCTCGGCCTTCGGCACGACGCGGTACTGGATGTTGGGCCGGTCGAAGCTCGCCACGAAGTGCTTGGCGTCCGGCATGCCGAGCCGCTCGGTGATCTCCCGGTGCGTGGCGTGCGTCGCCGTGGCCGTCAGGGCGATGCGCGGCACGTCCGGCCAGCGCTCGCCGAGCAGGGAGAGCGCCAGATAGTCCGGCCGGAAGTCGTGACCCCACTGCGCCACGCAGTGCGCCTCGTCGATCGCGAAGACGGAGATCTTGGCGCGGGAGAGCAGATCGAGCGTGCCCTCCAGGCGCAGCCGCTCCGGCGCCA
Source organism: Streptomyces sp. NPDC055189 (assembly GCF_053606765.1). Taxonomy (NCBI): domain Bacteria; kingdom Bacillati; phylum Actinomycetota; class Actinomycetes; order Kitasatosporales; family Streptomycetaceae; genus Streptomyces; species Streptomyces sp. NPDC055189. The sequence goes on along the minus strand of NZ_JBSGSG010000069.1, from coordinate 518 downwards.
GATACAGCACGTCGAGCTCCCCCGCGAGGAACTCGGCCTCCATCACCCTGCGCTCGTCGAAGTCCTGCGTGGAGTTGATGAACCCGGCCCGCACGCCAAGGGCCCGCAGCGCGTCCACCTGGTCCTGCATGAGCGCGATGAGGGGGGATACGACCACGCCGGTGCCGGGCCTGACCAGGGCGGGGATCTGATAGCAGAGCGATTTGCCGCCGCCGGTGGGCATCAGGACGACGGAGTCACCGCCCGCGACCACATGCTCGATGATCGCTTCCTGCTCGCCCCGGAACGCGTCGTACCCGAAGACGCGGTGCAGCGTCCGCAGTGCGTCACTCTCCGCCACCGCGCTCGGTACGGTCACCTCGCTCATGCCACTGATCCCATCCATCGCCCTGCCCCCGTACCTCGCGTGCGTCTCGTACGTCGCGCTTCGACCACTGACTCAACGATAGGGGTCCGCACCGACACCTCTGGAAGTTATCCACAGGCCGCCGCCCGGCACCCCCTGTCGGACGGGGTGC